>PAKY01000070.1 GCA_002706885.1 Phycisphaerae bacterium | reverse complement strand
GCAGATCGCCCAGAAGATCATGCGACACGCCGACTACCGCACCACCCTGAAGCACTACACCAGTCTGGGCCTGTCAGACACCGCCGCAGCGCTCGGCCGTCTTGGGCTCAACACCGACGCGTCGTACCGGCGCCAGCACCACCAGCAAAAACACCAGCAGTCGGCGCGCGAAACACCGCGAAACGACGCCAACGGCAGCGATTTTATCCCCGGATCAGGGACCGCTGAACGAGAGGCGCCAGATCGCCAAAATCGCGATTTTGAGGCGTTGAAGGGGGATTTTGACGCTATAGTCTCCGATCGTCGCGGGTGTAGTTCAGTGGTAGAACGTCAGCTTCCCAAGCTGAATGTCGCCGGTTCGAGTCCGGTCACCCGCTTTCAGAAGTCTCGATAAATCAAGCATTTACGAGGCCTATACGAAATCGAGTACTACATCAGAGGGGCCGCAAATCGCCCTAAGTAGTGCAGATTCGCCCCAAATGTAGTGCAGGCCTTTCGAGTGGGGCATTGGCTGCGCCCTGTCCTGGCGCTCGTCAATCAGCGGCACCGTTACCCGCCCGATGCACAACCCCGTCCATATGCTCGCCGCGGAACGGTGGAGTCGCTTGCATGCGCCCGGCTGTGTCCATAGCCCGGTCGGCGGTGACCGGTTCGTCGGGGAACGCGTCGAGGATGATGGCCGGGAGGAGACGCTGCGTGAGGTCGGAGAACGTGAAACCGTACGGCCTCGCGTTTGTCGGGCCGGTGAGCGTGACGAGCTGAGCGATGTCACGCTCGGACAAGCCCAAGTCCGTCAGCGCGCCGGCGAGAATCGCTCGGCGCTGGTCGTCGTTGGGTCGCTCGAACAGGAAGGTGGCCGCTGCTCGCCGCCGCACCGCCGGGTCCAGTGCATCCAGCCGATTGGTGCACATCACAATGATGGCGGGGAGGCCGTCAGCGGCGAGATCGTCGACGCCTCGTATGACCGCGTTGACGCCGGCGCGGTCCTAGTGGTGCATCTGGGCAGCCTCCCGCGATTGGGCAAGCGCATCGGCTTCGTCGATGAGGAGCACGACGGCCTGCTTAGGCTTGCCAGCCGAGCCGAGGGACCGCTTGGCCACGTCGCGGATCTCATCGAACGCACCCGCGAGGAGCGCGGTCATCTGCCCGACTGCTCCCGTGCCCCTGGCCGTGAGGCTCAGGCAGTAGAGCGTGACGCCGATGCCAAGCTCTCGGGCGATTGGGTCGCCGAACGACTCGGCGAGCGCAGTCTTTCCCGTACCGACATCGCCCGCGAAGATGAAGAGCGGTGGACGATCCCGGAAGGTCGACAGGATGGACGTGCTCGAACCATGGTGCCTTTGGGCCCATGTTTCGAGTGCGCACGGATCAAGCAGGAGCCTCGCCTCCTTGAGCAGGTGGAGCTTGGTGGTGTCCAGCCCCACCAGTGCGCCGAACCGTCTCGCAGCGCCGGGGTCGGGGAAAGACCTGACTTCGTCGAATACGCCTGGAGATGCAGTCATGACATGCTCGGCCGGAAGGTTCGGCGAGCTGTGCCCACGCCGTTGGAGCTGTAGTACTTGTCGCCGACCCAGTACCCGTCCCCGTCGGACGGCAGCGACCCATTCGAACGCTGGACCGGGAGGCCCGACTTGACCCGGGCCCGTTCGGCGTCCGAGAGGCCCCACCACTTGGACGAATAGGACATGTAGTTGTAGTACGACGCGCCTTCGGTGTCCGCGTAGGCGAAGAGCTTGCCGGCGCTGTCGTCGGAGTCAACGGTGCCGTCGCTTCGGACGTTGTACTGCCAGCAGACAACCCGCTTCCCGTCTCGCTTGAACCCGAACTCGTAGGATGCGACATATCCGTCCCGGAGCATCGTGGCGAGCTCATCGGCGTAATCCGCGATTTGCGATTGGGACGGCTTGCCGTAGTACTGGGCGCAGAGGTCCATGTCGGCGGCGATCTTTGACGCGATGTGCCTCGCGTGGGTGATCGTGAATGTGGAGCTGGTCGTGTACGTCGATGTTGCGGTCATGATCATCCTCGGAAAGACGGGCCGAGCACCCTCTGCCAGCACTCGACGGCTCGGGCCTTCGTGGTGGCGTAACGGGCTTCGGCTATGGCGTCGAGCGCATCCTCAGCGTTCTCAAGGATCCGCTGCCGAACTTGGTCGGAGTAATCTCCCGCCACGTTGTTCTCGCAGTTGACGGGGTCGAAGACCTCGATGACGGCCCCTGTGGGCCCCGGGAGCTTCGACGCGG
Organism: Phycisphaerae bacterium; assembly: GCA_002706885.1. Taxonomy (GTDB): domain Bacteria; phylum Planctomycetota; class Phycisphaerae; order Phycisphaerales; family UBA1924. Next base: position 28,088 of record PAKY01000070.1, on the reverse strand, counting down.
GGTAGTAGTCTGCAAACGCGACCCTCTGCTTCAGCCGGGACTTCATCAGGTAGACGAAGACGGCGGACAGGGCGCTCGGGTAGTCGGCGAGCGATTGGCCAGCGTCGGCGAGATGGGCCACGACGAGCTCGGACATGAATGACTTCATGCGGAACTCGTCGTCATCGAGCTTGCGCTGACGGACCCACCACTTCATGAGGCGGACGACCTGGGCGTAGTGGTCTGGCTGCTTGTCCTTCCGGCCGCGCGTGAACCGGAGATGGCGGGGAATGCTCGTGAGCACCCGTGCGCCAGTGTCCTTGTTGATGAGGTATCCATGGTCGTCGTCGTCATCCTTGATGGCGTAGACGGGTGCCACGTCGACGGTGAGCCCGGTTCCGCGGAACGTTATCTGCACACAATGCGTGGTGCGCTTGATGTCCGCGGGGTCCTTCTGCGGGTACGCCTCGCGGAGCTTATCGACGAGGTAGTCGAGCAGGTCGTCGTTGGAATCGGGCACCCTCTCGGCGTCAACGTACAACGCAACGTCGATGTCGTTGAGCGTCTTGAGCGCGAGGCCCTTGGCCAGGCTGCCGTTGAGCAGGAGCTTGATGAGCCCGAGGTCGGGGTGCTCCGAGATGAAACCCTGGAGCTTCTCGCGGAGCCTATTGACCTGGGCCCGATACTCGGCGGCGTCGTCACGCTTCAGATTGACGTGGTCGGCAGCGAAGGACGCGATGTCCTTGTGACCGATGATCTGGTCGGTAAACGTGTTGGTCGTCGTCATTCGGGGTTTCCGCCTTGCAGGTGGTCTGAGAGCATCGCCGCAGGGACGTATGTACCGGGACCGTCACCCTGGACGTGCTCGTACGTTTGGACATGTCCGAGCCCATTGAGCTGCTGTCCGATGAGGACGGCGAGCCCGAGCGGCCCAGAGAGGAAGATGTGGGTCCGGGTCACATAGGAGTGCTCGGTCCTCACGCGACGGATCTCATCGGCGACTGAGCGAGCCAAGCGTGTTGCTTGTCCGGGTGTATCAATGCTTGCCGGGTACTTGCCGGACTCCGGAGTCACGCGTGACACGACCGCGAACCCCGGGAGTCCTGTGGAGGCTCGTACAGCTGGCTCGACATCACCTCGTACGTTGATGAGCACAGCGGCGTGTTCGCCGCTGAGATCGGAGTGTGCCGCATCAACGCGGAATCCGGACGGTTCCGGTTCACATCGAAGCGACCAATCCTGATCCGCGGCACCGGTGTGCTGCCGCCACGTGAGCCGAACGCGAGACGGCTCGATGAACGCGCGTCCTAGGGCGAACCCCGCGGGCAGGGCGCACTTGCCCGAGGCGATGATCTCGTGCTCTGAGCACTCGCGTTGGATTGCGGTCACGATGTCGCGAAGAGCAGGAAAGAGCGAGTCCTCCCATGCGCCATCACGAGCGTGGCGGCCTTCGAAGAAGGGGCACCAGTCGAGCTGTAGCGCGGTATCCCGATTGAACGGAAGGGGCGCGTCGGCTCGGGTGTGGATGGCCATCTGAAGCGGGCCCGCGTCGCGAGCAGCAAGCTCTTTGAGGCGGCGGCGCAGGACGCGGCGGGCGATGTCACACACTTGGGTGTCGGTGACCGCTTCGCCCAACCTCGTGACACTCCAGCCGTTGCTAAGGCTGTCGAGGGTCGGAACCTCTCGGAGGATTTGGTCCGCGTCTGGGTAGTCGAGTCCACCGGCGAGCACGAACTCAGCGAAGAACGGGCCATCTGCGCGAGCCCGTTGCAGGATGCGGGGCAGTTCGACGCGCTGGATCACCGGCGAGTGTTCAACGTCGGGTGTGATCCAGCTGACGGCAGAAGCCGTGTCTTCGGCGTCGAGGGCACGCGTGAGGGCGTCGCCGGTGAGCTCGGATTCCAGGTCGTCGACGTCTCGCCAGGTGGGGATGCCACGCGCTCGCATAGCGACCACCAGCCGCTGAACGTCGGAGAGGGCCGATCGCCGATAACTGATGAACGCGCGGCCACATGGGTTGGTTGCCATACTGGTTGTGGTCATCGCTGGAAATACCCCAATGTCTAGCCGCAGTTCAAGTCAACGTCCACATGGTACGCACGCTTGACATTTGAGTCAAGTTCGGCTATGCTGTCATCCGATGAGAAGGGCTAATCGTGACGCCGATCCCACCATTCACCGACGCCGGAATGCTGCCTCCTGGCGATTTCGCGGCGACTCTCGACGGCCTACAGGCATCGACCTTGGTGCTCGGGCCTGGCGATCCGTCGGAGTGGCCGCACTGGGACGGGCCCTGGCGGGAGAAGCTGGTGGCCAACCTTGAGGTGCTGGTACGGCAACTCTGGGAGGTCGGCGTAACGGAGGTTTTCATCGACGGCTCGTTCGCGGAGGACAAAGACCACCCGAACGACATTGATGGATACTTCGAGTGCGACCTCGCTCGCCTAAAGAGCGGCGAGCTGGCCCGGGAGTTGAACCTGCTGGACCCGCACAAGGTGTGGACTTGGGACCCGGCTGCCCGTCGGCCGTACCGGGGCTATCCGAAGAAGCAGTTGCCCATGTGGCACCAGTACCGTGTTGAGCTCTACCCCCACGTGCCCGGCATGCCCTCGGGCATCCGAGATCGGCACGGCAACGAATTGGAGTTTCCCTCTGCGTTCCGTCAGTCGCGGCGCGATGGCGAGCAGCGGGGAATCGTCAAAGTGATTCAAGGAGGTCGGCCATGATCCGCAACGAGAATGAGTATCGCGAAGCGGTGAGTCGCCTCAAGGAGGAACGAGATCGCCTTGAGGCGCACCGTCGTGCCCTGCGTGACACGGGCCTGTCGAGCGAAGAGGTCAAGCGGGTCTGTGATCCGATGGAGTCGTTCCATCTACAATTGAAGGAAGAGGTAGATTCCTATGAGAGACTGGCTCGCGGAGAGTTTGGCGAGTTCCAGAACCTCCGCGGGATAGGACAGCTTCTGGTCGGGCTGCGAATCGCGCAGGGACTGAGCCAGCGGGAACTGGCTCAGCGACTCGGCGTGCATGAGTCACAGGTTTCTCGTGACGAACGTAACGAGTACTTCAACGTCACGCTTGAGCGAGCTACTCGGGTACTCGACGCATTGAACGCAGAGCTCCGAACAACCGTCGAAGACTCGGGAATGAAGCCTGAGGGAGCATTGAGTTAGCCTGCTCACGGTCGCAAGGGTCGCTGAGCAGCGCAACTGCGAGCCCCGCGGCGAAGCGACGCATGTCACGAAAGACTCCGTCTGGACTGGGGCGACCAGACCGCTGGAGGCTCCATGTACACGCTTCATCTCGACCTGCACCTTAAGTTCGCTCCCCCGATGAGCGTACATGGCCAGGGCATTGTCTTGACGCGCGCAGTCCAGCTTCCGTTTGTACCTACATCGTCGTTGCGGATCTGCGGCGCGTCGCTTGATGAATGCCTCGGTTCTATAGGATTCGGCCTCGAAGAGCTGACGTGGGACATCGACCGCGAGGTGTTCTTTGCGCGCACGCAAATCATCTCGCACGACGAACCCCTTGCGTTCATCCCAGACACCATTTGCTCATGGCTCGACCTCGGCTGGGAACTTGGCAGCTACGCCGACACCTACGAGGAACCGAACGAGAACGACGACTCGACCGAGTTGGAGGACGATGGTGAGTACGAACGGCTCGAAGTGCTGCACACGCTTCCGAAGACCCGTCGCGACCGTGCGTTCAACCAGTTCTTCAAGGCTCTGGTGCGTCTGATGGCGGAGTCGTTCAACAACTGCGACATCGCCTACGCGATGGACAAGCTCGGGCGACTCGTTCCCGAAGAGAAGCCGGGTCCAGATGAGTCGTCGCTCCATCGGAAGTGGCGAGAAGCTCAGGCCGAGTATCACGAGATGAGCCAGGATGAGCAGTTTGCATGGATGGACTCGCTGACCAAGTACCCCTCCATCGAGCGTGCCCTCAAGACTCGGAACGCGGAGCGTCAGAGCTAGCGGCCTGAGCCCGTTCGCCCGCTCCTCTCAAACAGCGTTTGAGTAGCTCGGCCGATCGTGGTACTCATCTCTTGACGGCGCCCGCCGCCCATCAGACTTGAGTGTGCGTGTTGCGTGCCCCGGGTCGCCGTCCATTGTCCTTTCACATCGCTGAATCGGGTCCAGAAGTCGACCGCCGGTTCCGCTGCGTTGAGCGTCGCTCGTCGCAGGGAAGCCGGTGGTGCACACACGGTTTCACACAAGGTTCAGCAACACCCACTTAGCGAAAGGACACACCATGGGACAAATTCTCAAGCGGGCTCACGACGAGCTCTTCCGTCGGACGGAGGACGAGTCGTTCGCCACCATGCAGGAACTCTGGCAGCACTGCTACGACAGCCGCCAGAACACCGAGGTGCTCTGGCACCGCCCGCAGGACATGGCCGCCGTGCCGTTCGAACGACGGCTCGAACTCGCCGTCACGCCCGCCGACACGCGGCGGCTCAACAGTTGGTCGTTCGGCCAGCTCTGCCAACTCTCCGGCGTCAGCCGCGACACCGTCAACCGGCTCAGCCCGGAGACGGCGTCGAAGGTCTTCGAGGAGACCCTGCCGCGGAGCGACAAGCCGCTCCAGGTCTACGCCGAAGGCCAGCAGGTCCGCTCGATTCACGGGGCCAGCTACACGCGGCTCCACAACGTCGACCTGCTCACGATGCTTCGGGAGTTCGCGACGGACTTCACGCCGCCGCAGGAGTCAGGGGCACCCGACACCAAGGGAGCCAGCGGGCTCTACTGCGGGGAGCAGGACATGTTCTGCTTCCTCATCGACCCGACCGGATGGACGGAGATCAACGGCGAAGCGTTTGCTCCGGGCTTCTTCGTCTGGAACAGCGAGGTTGGCAAGCGGTCCGTCGGAGTGCAGACGTTCTGGTTCCAGGCCGTGTGCCGGAACCACATCGTCTGGGACGCGATCGAGGTCGTCGAGTTCAGCCGCAAGCACACGGCGAACGTCCACGATTCGCTCGGGCAGATTCGTTCGATCATCGAGCGTCTCGTCGAGAAGCGGGACGAACGGCGGGACGGCTTCGCCGCTGTCATCAAAACCGCCATGACCGAGCGGCTCGGCGACGACGCCGACGAGGTCATGAAGGTGCTCACCCGACACGGTGTCACGCGACAGCTCGGCAAGGAGGCTCTTGAGCTCGCCCGCGAGCAGGGAGCGTTCACGATCTTCGCCTTGGTCGATGCCCTCACCCGCATCGCGGGTCGGCTTCGCCACGCGGGTGACCGCTCGGAGGTTGACCAGAAGGCGTCGTCGCTGCTCGCACTCGCGAAGTAGCGGCGGTCATCTGGTTGGAAGGACTCGTGCACCACCGGACCTTCCCTCCACCCACACGCCAGCTCCATCAGCCCAGCCACTTAATCTCACGGCACGGCTCAAGCCTCGGGGAGCCCGTCCGCAGGCCCCGGCCAGCGGCTGCCCTATCGACCGTCGCCCTCTCGCTTCGCTCGGCTGGGCGAGCGACGGCCGACAGGGTCCCGAGCCGCAGGCCTTCAGAGCTCGGCCCCTGTGAAAAGAATGGCATAGCATCAGCAGCAGGACTCAGAGTCCAGTAAAATCTATCAGTATCCAGCAAGGCCGCTTTCGCCTCAGCAGCTCCGAGAGATGGAACGCAGATGTCCACTGAGCCACAGCAGGTCATGACCATTGACGAGCTCGCGGTCTACCTCAAGGTCGCGAAGTCGACCCTCTACAAACTCGCTCAGGAGGGCAAGGTCCCCGGCCAGAAGGTTGGAAAGCGCTGGCGATTCAGCCGGGAAGCGGTCGACGCTTGGTTGAGAGCAGAGCCGCTTCGCGAGCGAAAGACAGAGTCGGGTGGCTCGGACCTAGGGGGTGGCGATGCTCATTGACAACAAGAGCCACGGGCTCGTTGCGGACGTCCTCCGCGACTCCCTCGCACCCAAAGCGAGCCTTTCGCTTCTCTCTTCAAGGCTCTCGCTTCAGGCCTTCGTCGCGATGAGAGCCGAGATCGAGCAACTCTCAGATGCCCGCATCCTCATCCCCGCCACGACTGCTAACGGCACTCCCGACGAATCGGGTATGCATGCTATCGGCATGCTCGGGGATGTTGCTGACCGTCGCTCACGGAACTCGCTTGAGTGTCCTGCGGCCGCCAAGGCATTCGCTAACTGGCTTCGGACAACGGCAGAGGTGAAGTCGGTCTCCGTCCCGGTGCCTCAGAGCTTGTTCCACGTTCAACGAGCAGGTGGTGGTCTCGCGATTCAAGGCAGTTCGACCTTCACTTCCGGCGGTCTTGGGCTGGCTCCGTCTGCTGGATACGACATGAACACATGCTTCACGGCAGAGGAGGAGGCTCGCAGTCTCTTGGCTTGGTTTGACTCGATTTGGACAAATGATGGAGCGACCGCTCCATGCGACGACCTCATCGCTGCTTGGCTGTCGGAGATCGCCACGGTCAAACCTGCGGAGTTGGTGTACTTCCTCTCGCTCTACAACCTCTTCCGCGACACGCTTGCCGAGCTCGAAGAAGACCAGATCATCAAGACTCGCACCGGCATCCGTGAGACTCTCGTCTGGAACAAGCTCTATCGCTTCCAGCGAGACGGTGTGCTCGGGGCTATTGACAAGATCGAGAAGTACAACGGATGCATCATTGCCGATAGCGTCGGGCTTGGGAAGACATTCGAGGCTCTCGCAATCATCAAGTATTATGAGCTCCGGAACGACCGCGTCCTCGTGCTCTGCCCGAAGAAGCTCCGCGAGAATTGGACTATCTTCACGGTCAATGACCGCCGCAATCTATTCGCCTCGGACAGGTTCAACTACGACGTCTTGAACCACACGGACCTGAGTCGCACGTCTGGTCGGTCGGGCGAAATCAATCTTGAGACAATCAACTGGGGCAACTACGACCTCGTCGTCATCGACGAGTCCCACAACTTCCGAAACAACCCTCCACGCCAAGACCGGCCAACCCGTTACTCGCGGCTGATGCGAGACATCATCCGCTCAGGCGTCCGGACGAAGGTCCTGATGCTTTCTGCCACACCGGTGAACAGCCGGATGAATGACCTCAAGAATCAGGTCGCCTTCATAACTGAGGGCGAGGACGATGCGTTGTTCAACCTCGGCATTCCCAGCATCGAGCAGACACTTCGCCAGGCACAGACGCGATTCAATGCATGGCTGAAACGCGACGCCGATGATCGGACAACGAAGTCGCTGCTCGACGCACTGAATTTCGACTACTTCAAGATGCTCGACCTGTTGACTATCGCACGGTCGCGGAAGCACATCACGAAGTACTACAACACGGCAGACATCGGCGAGTTCCCCAAGCGTGCGAAGCCTGTCAATATCAAGGCCGACATTGACACGCGGGACCAGTTCCCTGAGCTCCGCGAGATCAATCGAGAGATTCGGCGTCTCAACTTGAGCGCGTATGCCCCGCTGAAGTACGTGCTTCCCCACAAGCTGGAGGAGTACAGCCGAAAGTACGACAAGCAAATCTCTGGCGGCTCGGTATTTCGTCAGATCGACCGCGAGCAGAGTCTCATCCATTTGATGCGGGTCAACCTGCTCAAGCGGATGGAGAGCTCCATCAACTCGTTCGCGATCACGCTGGAACGCCTGCTCTCCGAAGTCCAGTCCTTTACTGCACGGCTCGACGCCCACCAAGGCGAAGAGGTCGAAGAGCTGAACATTGAGGATGTCGACATCGACGACGATGACCTCGACCCGTACCTCATCGGGGCCAAGGTCAAAGTACTGATCCAGGACGTGGACCAGGTCCGTTGGCGTCAAGAGTTGGAGGAGGATGAAGAACTACTCGTGAAGATGCTTCGCGAGGCTCGCAGAATCGACGCCGAGCGAGACGCCAAACTTCATGAGCTCAAAGACCTGCTCCGCCGAAAAGTCGAGCAGCCCCTCAATCCCGGTAATCGCAAGGCCATCATCTTCACCGCCTTCGCCGACACCGCCGAGTACCTCTACAAGAACATCGCCGAATGGGCCAAGTCCGACCTCGGCGTTCGCGCCGCCTTGGTGACCGGACGGAGCGACTCGAACAAAACGACTCTCGCTGGCATCCGCAAGGACTTGTCGTCCATCATCACCTCGTTTTCGCCGATCTCGAAAGAGCGTGCCAAGATTGACGAGGCACTCACCGAGGAGATCGATTTCCTCATCGCCACTGACTGCATCAGCGAGGGCCAAAACCTCCAAGACTGCGACTACCTTGTCAACTACGACATCCACTGGAATCCGGTCCGGATCATCCAGCGGTTCGGTCGCATCGACCGGCTGGGCTCGCAGAACTCGGTCATCCAGCTTGTCAACTTCTGGCCCAACATGGAGCTTGATGAGTACATCAACCTTGAGGCTCGTGTGAGCGGGCGAATGGTGCTGCTCGACATCTCGGCCACGGGCGAAGAGAACGTCATCGAGCAGACCGACGCGGACCAGATGAACGACCTCGAGTACCGACGTCGGCAGTTCGAGCAGATGCAGGACGAAGTCATTGACATGGAGGACCTCTCCAACGGGATCTCCATCACCGACCTGACGCTCAACGACTTCCGGATGGACCTCGTCGAGTACCTGAAGGAGCACGCAGAGCGGCTGGAGCACATGCCACTGGGTGCCTACGGCGTCGCAACAACGGACGACCTGATCGACATCGAGAATGCCGGGCCGGGTGTGATCTGGTGTCTTCGGGCCGAGAATAGCCGTGTCCGTACCGACAGCACCTACGCACTCTCGCCGCACTACCTTGTGTACGTCTCCGACGACGGTGAAGTCACACTGAACTTCTCCGACACGAAGCGAATCCTCGACCTCTTCAAGAAGGTGTCGCTCGGATGCTCGCAGCCTGATGACGCGGCCCTCGCCATCTTCAATGAGCGAACAAAGAACGGCACCAACATGGCCCATTACCAGGGCCTTCTCGGCAAGGCAATCGCGGCAATCACCGGCAAGGCCGAGGAGCACGGCGTTCAGAGCCTTTTCAAGCGGGGCGGCACCGCCATCACCAAGGACTCGTTCCAGGGCATCGACGACTTCGAGGTCGTCGCCTATCTGGCCATCGTCGACACCGGGGGGCACGGATGACGGACGCCCTCTATGCCGCCATGTCGATGCCAGACTCGTGCCAGCTTGGCAAGCGGGTCTACAAGAAGCTGTTCATTGAGAACGGCACCCTGACCGCCGCCGACAAGCGGGCGTTCACCGACGACATCGACACCATTGTCTGGGAGTACACGCTCAAGCCTTCGACTCTACCCGTAAAAGGGTACGAGGACGATGAGCGGGAGTACCACGAAGTCGCGGTCATCCAGGTCAATCTCAAGACCGACAAGCGGACGCGGCGGATCTGCGAGGTCGTGCACCGCACCATTCCATACCCCATCTTCCTCGTGCTCGTGCTGTCGCCTCGTCTTGCGATCAGCGTGGCTCAGAAGCGATTCAGCCGAGCTGAGCACGGAGCTATTGTCGCCGAGGACATCCGGCTGACGCCGTGGATTGATGGCGACGACCCGGACCCGATTCACCGGCAGTTCATCGAGAGCCTGGCACTGCCAACCCTTCCACAGACGGACTTCCTTGCTCTGTACTCAGGCTTGGTTGACCGCGTTGCTGCACTGGAGGCCGCTCGCCTCACAGGCGAGTATCGGCTCGGTACTTCGCCCCAGCAGGCGAAGGAACGGCTCGGCCGCCTCGCTGACTGTCGGAGTATCGAGCAAGAGATTGCCGAGCTTCGAGCAGCCCTCAAGAAGGAGACGCACTTCAACCGTCAAGTGGAACTGAACACGAGAATCAAGAGCCTGGAAGCCGAGCTCCGGTCGTACGCTCAGACGCTGTAGGAACGACGAATGCACCAGCCAGACCCACAAAGCCGGTCCTATGACCAGATCCTCTCCGGGATTCAGCATGGCACCGTAAAGATCCCTCAGTTCCAGCGGGAGTTCGTCTGGACACGCGAGAAGTCTGCGAAGCTGATCGACAGCATTCTCAAGGGCTATCCGATCGGCACGTTCATCCTCTGGAAGACTCGCGAGCAGTTACGGGCGGTTCGCAACATCGGAGCGGTTGACCTCCCGGCGACGCCGGAGGGTGACTATGCCGAGCAGGTGCTTGACGGACAGCAAAGACTCACCAGCCTCTACGCAGCGGTGCATGGTCTGACGATCGAGCGATCGTCCGGAGCGTCTGACGACTTTTCCAGCATTTGCATCGACCTGGACGCTGAGCTCGACACTGAGACTCCCATCGCCCTTCACGCTTCACCTGGAGGCGACGACAAGAATCGATATGTGCGACTCACTGACGTCCTCGCCAAAAAGTTCGACTTCCTTAAGACGCTCAGTGAGGAAAGACGAGAACGGCTAGAAGCGTACAGCGACCGTATCAAGCAATACCGCTTCTCTGTCATCCTCATTCAGGATGCACCGATCGACGTCGCGACCGAGATATTCACCCGCATCAACGTCACGGGTAAGCCGCTCTCGCTCTTCGAGATCATGGTGGCGAAGACGTACGACCACAAATCCGGCTTCGACCTCGCTCAGAAGTACAACAAGCTCGTCGAGGAGCTCCAGGCCGTCGGCTACGAGACTCTTCCGCCCGCCGCCATTCTTCAGCTCGCATCCCTGATGATCTGCGGTGAAGCCCGCAAGAAGGACATCCTTCGTTCGCCCACGAGAGAGTTCCGCGACATCTGGCCTCGCGTTGTGGAGGCCGTCAAGTCGGCGTGCGACTACTTCCGCGGTGCCTACCGGCTACCGGCGTCTCGCCTTCTTCCGTACGGGTCACTCATCATCCCCATCGCGGCGTTCTTTGACGTCCATCCCGACAAGCCCAACGGCGAGCAGACTGCCCGCCTCCGCGAACTGTTCTGGCGGATCTCGCTTACCGGTCGCTACACATCCGCTGTCGAGACCAAGCTCGCCCAGGACTACCGCAAGGTGCTTGCGATCGCCAAGGGCGACGAACCCGAGTACGACCCGTCGTTTGCCGTTGATGTCTCGCCCGACGCGATCGATCGACACGGCTTCTTCCGCACCAGTCGCAGCTTTGTCAAGGCAATCCTCTGCCTGCTCGTCTACCAACAGCCGCGTTCCTTCGACGACGATGGCATCGTGAAGGTGGGTAACGACTGGCTCAAGCAGTCCAATAGCCGCAACTACCACCACTTCTATCCGAAGGCCACGAGCACCAAACTCGGCATCGAGAAACGCCGCCTGAACCACATCGCGAACATCACCATCGTGGACGACTTCCTCAACAAACGGAAGATCCGGACCCGCTTGCCGTCGGACTATCTCACCGAATTCAAGGCCCACAACCTGGACCTCCAATCGACGATGGACACGCACCTGGTCGACCTGTCGGAGGGCGTTTGGGATGACGACTACGAGGCGTTCCTCGCATCACGGTGCAAGCGGATCTCCGACGCCCTTCAGGCCTTCATCCCCGCCCGCTCGATCGATGACGCGGGTGCGATGATGACCGACGACGACAGTGACCCCAACGCCGAAGCAGATGAACAAGAAGAGTTGGAGTTCGACACGGCCGGAACGCCGTGAGCCCCTCCGAGTGACGAGAAAGACCGCCCATGCCCGACCAGACCATCAAGCCGCTTGACGAGACGACCGCCGCTTCTCCCGACATTGTCGCCGAGAACATCGCGAAGCTGCGGGAGCTGTTCCCGGAGTGCTTCACGGAGGGCTCGGACGGTGACGGCCCACGGTTCAAGGTGGACTTCGACGCTCTCAAGGAGACGCTCGGCGACTACGTCGAGGACAAGGAGGAGCGGTACAGCTTCACATGGAACGGCAAAGCTCGGGCACGCCGCATCGCTCAAACGCCCTCAACGGGCACGCTCCGGCCTTGCCCGGACGAGTCGGTGAACTGGGACACGACGCAGAATCTGTTCATCGAGGGTGACAACCTGGAGGTTCTCAAGCTGCTCCAGAAGTCGTACCACCGCCGCGTGAAGATGATCTACATCGACCCGCCGTACAACACGGGTAACGAGTTCATCTACCCGGATAAGTTTCAGGACAATCTTGACACGTATCTGCGGTACACCGGACAGATCGACGATGCCGGATTCCGACTCGGAGCAAATAGCGACTCCTCGGGTCGGTACCACACAAACTGGCTCAACATGATGTACCCGCGTTTGAAGCTCGCCCGCAATCTATTGGCCGAAGACGGTGCGATCGTCATTTCAATCGATGACCACGAGATTTCCAATCTTCGTGACCTCTGCGACGAGGTCTTTGGAGAGGAGAACTTCGTTGCCACAGTCATCTGGCAGAAGGTGTTCTCACCGAAAAACACTGCCGCCTACTTCTCGGAGGACCATGACTACCTACTGGTCTATGCCCGACACAAGCCCGACTGGTCGCCAACACTGCTTCCGCGTTCCGAAGACAATTTGAGCCGATACACCAACCCCGACAATGACCCCCGGGGAGATTGGATGTCTGGAGCCATCCAAGCACGAAACTACTACAGCAAGGGGCAGTATGAAGTCACCAGTCCATCGGGGAATAAATTCCGCAATCCTCGGGGCACATACTGGCGATTCTCCGAGGAGCGTTTCAAGGAACTGGACGCCGACAACAGAATCTGGTGGGGCGAAGACGGGGGAAATGTCCCGCGATTGAAGCGTTTTTTGTCGGAGGTGAAGCAAGGCGTTGTGCCCCAGACGCTCTGGCAATATAAGGACGTCGGTCACACACAGGAGGCCAAGGAAGAACTCCTCAAGTACGTCGACTTCGAGCACTCAGAGAACGTGCTCAACTCCGTAAAGCCGACACGACTGCTTCGGAAGTGCCTCAAGGTCGGCACTGTTGCAGACTCTGAAGACATTGTTCTCGACTTCTTTGCTGGCAGTGCGCCGCTAGGGCATGCTGTCATGGCACAGAATGAAGAAGATGGGGGCAACCGGCGGTACATTCTCGTGCAGCTACCCGAACCGTTGCCAAAGCCAGAGCCCGACCTCAGGACGATTGCGGACCTTGGTCGTTCGCGTCTGGCAAGTGTGATCAAAGAGATCACGAAAGCCCGCAGGGAGTCCCTGCCTCGCGACAACGGTGACACACCGTCACAAGAACTGGGCTTCCGCACACTCAAGCTGTCATCGAGCAATATCAAGGCGTGGGATGCCGACTTTGAGCGGCTGGAGGACGCCGTCTACGACGCAACAAACAACGTAAAGGCTGACCGCTCACAAAGCGATCTGCTCAATGAGCTACTACTCAAGTTCGGGCTTGATCTGTGCGTGCCCATCGAGGAGCGAAAGATCGACAGTAAGGCTGTCTACTCGGTGGGAGCGGGAGCTCTTGTCGTGTGCCTGGATCAGGCGATCACCCTTGACGTTGTCGAAGGTATCGCTGCACTCAAGGAAGAACTCCGGCCGGAGGTCATGCGGGTTGTCTTCCGCGACAGTGGGTTCAAGGACGATGTCGTCAAGACGAACGCAGTCCAGATCCTGAAGCAGGCCGGTCTGTCCGACGAGCACATCCGAAGTATCTGAGGCACGCATGACCATGCAACCGCACAATGCAACCGTTGGAGAGCATCGCTACGACAATGTGATGGATGCCGCCACGGGCTTGCTTGGAGAAGTAGCTGGATTGACCAACTCACTCGATGTTCCGTTCATCGTCATGGGTGGTTGGTGCCCCTATCTCCGGAATGGCTTAGAGAGCTTGCCGCATCCGGGCACTAAAGACGTTGATCTGCTGTTCAAGGACGCCGCTACAAAGGACGGGATCGAGTCTGTGGTCCGTACTCTTCTCGCTGCCGGTTTCTATATGTCCGCGAAGCACAGCTTTCAGCTTCTGCGGGGCCTGCGAGTACGAAAGCACACCTTGTGGTTCAACGTTGACTTGATGCATCCATCAGACTCGACCCAACGCGTAGAGTTTGTTGACCACTTTGAGTTCGACATTCCAGAGTCCCAAACCTTGCAAGGCGTGATCAAAGCCAAGTCCATCGGTATTCCTGAGTCCGCCTATTTGTTCGATGGGCACTGGAGCGATCATTCTGTTTCAGGCACTTTGCCTAGCGGAAGCCTGTTCGAGAGCACTGTGCCTCTCGTCAGCCCATGCGGCTTGGTGCTCTCGAAATGTCGAAGCATGATGAGCCCGAAGCGTCCGAGGGACGCTTTCGACGTGTATCTGATGCTGCGTCAGGCTGACGCGGCGATTACAGTCGATCACCTTGCCACACTTTGCAGACGGTTCTCTAGCCTTCCAGATGTTCTCGCGAAGGTATGTCAAGACATGGCGGACCCGGAGGTGTCGTACGTATTCAACGCCAACGTGAAGCAGTTCTGCGCGAGTTGTCTGGACTCGGACCCAGCCCGATTCGTGAGTGAGCAGTTCAATCGCGCCTTGGGCCACGAATCAGGCGGCATGTCATGAAGATTCGCTTCAACGCCGAGCTTGACTACCAACACGACGCCACCGCCAGCATTGTGGACGTGTTCCAGGGGCAGGAGATCGGTCGGAGCAACTTCACCGTCTCGCCGCTCCAGGACGACGAAGCCCCGCTCTTCGACCAGGCGGGCGTCAAGCAGAACGACCTCGGCATCGGCAACCGGCTCAGGCTGCTCGATGAGGACGTGCTCAAAAATGTCCGCGAGGTTCAGCTCCGCAATGGGCTCGCCCCGACCGAGAAGCTCTCGGGGATGGACTTCACGGTGGAGATGGAGACCGGCACCGGCAAGACGTATGTCTACCTCCGGTCGATCTTCGAGCTCAACCAGAAGTACGGCTTCACGAAGTTCATCATCGTGGTGCCGTCGGTGGCCATCAAGGAGGGCGTCTTCAAGTCGCTCCAGATGACCGAGGAGCACTTCCGCGGGCTCTACGACAACGCCCGCTACGACTACTTCGTGTACGACTCGCAGAAGCTCGGCCAGGTCCGGAACTTCGCGACGAGCGACTACATCCAGATCATGGTGATCAACATCGACGCCTTCCGGAAGAGCTTCGACGACCCGGAAAAGGAAGACAAGGCGAACATCATCCACCGGCCGCACGACCGGATGACCGGCAGCAAGCCGATCGAGTTCATCCAGTCAACCAACCCGGTGGTGATCATCGATGAGCCGCAGAGCGTGGACACGACGCCCAAGAGCCAGGCGGCGATCCGTTCGCTCAACCCGCTCTGCACGCTCCGCTACTCGGCGACGCACGTCGACAAGCACAACATGATGTACAAGCTCGACGCGGTCGATGCCTTCGAGCAGAAGCTCGTCAAGCAGATCGAGGTCGCGGGCATCACCATCCAGGACAGCCACAACAAGCCGTTCATCCGGCTTGAGAAGGTCAGCAACCGGCAGAACCGCTTCACGGCCAAGGTCGAGGTTGACGTGCGGATGACAAACGGCAACGTCCGACGGAAGTCCAAGACGGTCAAGCCGGGTGACGATCTGGAGGAGATCACGAAGCGGAGCGTTTACGAGGGCTTCATCGTCGACAACATCTACTGCGAGAAGGGCAGCGAGTACATCAGTTTCACGAGCCGGGATGAGGTCATCCGCCTCGGCGACGCCATCGGTGGTGCGGCAGACCTGGAGGAGAAGCGGCTCCAGATTCGCAAGACCATCGAGAAGCACCTGGACAAGGAGCTCCAGCTCCGGCCGCAGGGCATCAAAGTGCTCAGCTTGTTCTTCCTCGACAAGGTCGCCAACTACCGGGGCTACGACGAGGATGGGAACAGAGTCGATGGGCCATACGCCCAGATGTTCGAGGATGAGTACAAGCGGGCCATCAAGGAGCCCAAGTACGACATCCTCTTTGAGGGACTCGACCGGGAGACCGCCGCCGAGGGCGTCCACGACGGGTACTTCGCCATCGACAAGAAGAAGGTGAAGGGGCAGACGGTCGAGGTGTACAAGGAGTCTCGCGGCGAGGGCAAGACCGCCGCGGACGAGTCCGCGTACAACACGATCATGAAGAACAAGGAATGGCTGCTCAGCTTCGAGTGCCCGCTCAAGTTCATCTTCTCGCACTCGGCTCTCCGTGAAGGCTGGGACAATCCCAATGTCTTCCAGATTTGCACGCTGAACGAAACGGCTTCGGTCATCAAGAAGCGGCAGGAGATCGGGCGAGGGCTTCGCATCGCGGTGAACCAGGATGGCGAGCGGGTCTACGGATTTGACGTCAACACGCTCACAGTTATGGCGAATGAGGCATACGAGGAGTTTGCCGAGAAGCTCCAGAAGGAGATCGAAGAGGACGAGGGCATCCGATTCGGCGTTGTCGAGAGCCATCTATTTGCTCGCGTCGTGACCGACGCGACGGGCGACACGATCAAGCACCTCGGTACAGACAAGTCCGCAGAGCTTGTTGAGCATCTTGAGGAGAAGGGGTACATCGACGCTCGCGGCAAGATTCAGGACAGCCTTCGGGCTGACCTCGCGAAGGGCGAGCTTGACCTTCCGGAAGAGTTCAAACCTCACGCAGACCAGATCGGCCGCCTGCTCAAGAAAGCGGCGGGAAAGCTCAATCTCCGCAACGCGGACAAGGGCGAAAAGGTCGAGCTGAACAAGCAGGTGATGCTGGACGAGCGTTTCAAAGAGCTTTGGGACCGCATCAAGCACAAGACCACGTTCCGCGTCGACTTCGACCCTGAAAAGCTCATCCGGAAGTGTGCCAAGAAACTTGAGAACGACCTCGCTGTGAGCAAGGCACGTTTCGTCTTCCGCACTGGCACACTCACGCTTGACCGCGGAGGGGTTGGGGCCGAGGACGGCACGGAACAGATGTTCGTCTACGACGCCAAGGACTTCGCCATCCCGGACATTGTGACGTATCTCCAGAACGAGACGCAGCTCACTCGGCGGACGATCGTCGAGATTCTGCGACGGAGCGGCAAGCTCTCTCTGTTCGGCCGGAATCCCCAGAAGTTCATGGAACAAGCAACGGCCTTCATCAAGGACGAGCTCCAGCTTTTGCTGGTGGAAGGCATCAAGTACCAGAAGATTGGGGATGATGAAGTATGGGCTCAGGAGCTCTTCGAGAGCAAGGAGCTCATGGGCTATCTCGACCAGAACATGCTCAAGAGCGACAAGTCCGTCTACGAGCACGTCGTCTACGACTCGGACATCGAGGAACAGTTCGCCAAGGCGTTCGAGCGTGCTGAGGAGGTCAAGGTTTACGCGAAGCTTCCCGGCTGGTTCAAGATCGAGACGCCGCTCGGCTCGTACAACCCGGACTGGGCCGTTGTCGTCGAGGGAGACGGCCAGGATCGCTTGTATTTCGTCGTGGAGACAAAGGGGAGCCTCTTCAGCGGTGATTACCGAGCAAAGGAAGAGGCGAAGTTTTCGTGCGGACGCGAGCACTTCAAAGCCCTGGGCGGCGGCATCGACTTTGCTGTGGCAAATGACTACGACGCGTTCATGGACAAAGCTGCGACCGCCAGCGATTAGGGTCGTTGTGCAGCAGCATCGCTAGTTGTGCGCGAGCCACGTCTTCGTCGTCGCAGCTCGCGTATTGCCAGGCTTGACCTGAGACAGTCCAGTAGAACAGTGCGGGAGCAGTCCGAGTGGCAACGCGGAGGGAGTGTGCCGCGGCTGTGAACACGGCGAGGATGTCCGCATGGCATCGAGTCACCCAGCCCCGTTGCCTCGCCTGCTTGAACAACGCCGCCAACCGCCACGGGTCTTTGAGGTCGGCCTCCGTCACGTCGTTCAGGTCCGGGGCCTTCGCTCGCAAGCGAGCACCAGCCGGGCCCGCCGCTCGGGCGGGTTTCTGGTGATCATCTCTCCGATAGGAGAGTTCCTTGTGCTTCTTAGGGGGTGCGGATTCGGTTGTGGGAAACGCCTTCCGGGGTGCGGATCCGCCGGCCCACTGCAAACACACCACGAGCGGGCTCCCGAACCGGTTCAGTCGGAGCTGGTCGGCTCGGAGCATCCGAAACAGCCCGAGCCCGACGAGCCTGGAGCGTGCGTCCTTCACGGCACGCAACGCAACGCCGAACACTTCCGCGACCCAGGATGCCTTGCACCAGCCGCCCGAGCGGCAGACTCCCCGCGTGTAGTACAGGCACCGCAGCAGGTGCCCGAGCACCGTCGCGATGAACGCACGGCCTCGGCTCTTGGCGAGCAGGCGGAGCACGGGACGGGGCACCGGCACCGGGCGTCCCGGATCTTCCGTCACCTCGAAGGGCGTCGTGTTGATGCGGTCCGCGTCGAACTGCAGCAGGCCGAGCGTGGTGAGCCTTCGGAGTGACCTCCGGACGTGCTCGCCGCCGGTGCCACCGATGAGGGCGTGCAGCTCGTCGTGGGTAAAACACGGTTTGCGTGATTGGTCCAGTGTGCAGCGTCTGGCCTGCATCTCGTGGCAGGCGAGCCATACCCGGATGTCCCGCAGTTCGAGCTCGCCCAGCCGCAAATATGACCAAACCGCGTGGATGCTGTTCTCGTGGATGAAACAGAAGCCGCCGCGCGGCTTCCGTGATTCGACGTGCCAGTCACGGCCCCGTGCGTGCGCGAGTGTCTCCATGGTGCTCCCCTCTCGATGGCGAACGCGCAGGCGTTCGCGGTTGCGGGAGACCGGTGGTTCACTCGGACACACCAACCGTTGACGGCACGAGGCGAAATGTCGTAGCGTCGGGGTATCGGTTCGGTGTTGCGTCCGTGTCGACCTCCAGTCTCTGCGGCCGCCGGCTCCCCGGCGGCCCTCTCTTCCCAAACACATTCACCCCTTTCGATGCGTTCGCGCAACACCTTTGTGCGGCCATCGTCCTGTGGCGAACCGTTCGGGCCATCGTGCCCGAGTGGTCTGATGGCCCAGTAGACCGCGTGCAGTTGTGCCCTTGACTCGTGTGGGCATCCCGTGACAGGTTGAGCTCGGAGGGTGGGCCGTTGAGCCATCGGGCCCGTTGGCCCGCACGGCATCGGCTCACCGCTCGCAGGCGTGAACATCCACAGGAGGGAGGCATGAACGGACTCGAAACACTCTGGGGCGGCGTGGTCATCGCCGTCGGGAATCAGAAGGGCGGCGTCGGCAAGACGACGACCGCCGTGCACATCGCTCGCGGGATGGCCAACCGGGGTCACCGCACGCTGCTCTGGGACCTGGACCCATCGGCCGGTGCGACCAAACACCTCGGGCTCGGACCCGACGCGTACCCCGGCACGCTCGAACTGCTGCTCGGCGAGGTCACGCCAACCGAGGCGGCCGTGACCGCCCGCGACAACGACCCGTGGCTCCCCGAACGAATGGACCTCATCCCATCGAGGCGTCGACTCGAAACAATCGACTCCGAGCTCTCGGCCCGATGCCGCTTCTGGAACCCGCTCGATGTCCTCGCCGAGTCGCTGCACGCTCTCAGAGGTGTGTACGACATTATCGTGCTGGACACACCGCCGAGCACGGTGCTCTCGCCTTCGTTGGCCGCCTACGCGTCGTCGGACTGGTTCCTGCTTGCGGCGATGCCGGACCCGCTTTCGGTCACCGGACTCGCCGATGCGGTCCGCGACATCGAGGCCGTCCGTGGCAAGGCCAACCCAGGGCTCCGTTTGCTCGGGGTTGTGATGAACGCGGTCGACATGCGGACACGGCTTGCCCGTGAGCTCACCGCGTACATCGACACCTCACTCGTGACGCCGTGCGGCGACTCGCTCCGCTTCGCCGAAACAATCAGCCGGTCGACGGTGGTGCCGACTTCCCAGCGGGAAGGTCGGCCCGTGCCCGATGTCTTTCCCGAGCACCCGGTCGCCTTGCAGTTCAACCGGCTCGCCGAGGCGGTGGAAACACGACTCGTCCTCGCCCAGCGTGGACTCGGCGATGCGTTCTCCAGCGACGACACGGAGGAAGCACGATGACCAAGCGACGTGAACCGCCCCGTCCCTTCTCGCCGCTCGCTGGGTTGTCGCCCTCGTCGACCGTTGGCCCGTCGCCACAGACTCGCGAGACACGCCGCTCATCCGTGAAACATCACGGCCATGCATCATCCGCTGCCAAACCCTCCATAACAGAGACGACACTCCGGACACGGATGCACCCCGACGACAAGCGTCGCGTCGAGTCGTTGTGTGTCCGTTTGAGCGAGAGCCTGCGAGCCACCGTCCGGCCGAGCAACCTGATGCGGTCACTGCTGTTGCTCGCCCAGGATTGTGAGCCCTCGCTCCAGGCCGAGGCCCGGGGTGTTCGCGGGCTGCGACGGCCCGCGAATGATGACCGGCAAGGCATGGCCGAGTTCGAACGGTTGCTCGCCGTTGTCCTGCGAGACGGGGTCGCCCGAACGTCTCGCTGAGCCCGGACCTTTTCGGCACACGGCAACGCGTCATTCAAGCGGAACGGCCCCGCTCGCCTGCAGGAGTCGAGCCAGCCTCCGCTTCGCTCCGGCCGTCACGCCACCTGCTCGTCGGCGAACGGGACGCGGCTTCTTTCTACAAGGTCTCGCTCCAGGCACGCTGCGCGTGCGTCGCTCGCGACCGGTTGCTGGTCTGCGGACACGCTCCAAGCACGCTTCGCGTGCGTCGCGTGGCGGTCTTTGTCCTTTCGCTTCGGCTGCGGTCGTGTGCTTTGACGGCTCCGCCTTTGAAATCAAAGCACACCCCCTCCGCCGAAGGCGAAAGGACCGGCCGGGGTGGTGCAACCAAGGAGGCGTAGACATGACATGCACGAAGAAAGGACACACGGAACGGGTTGCGGGATACCGCATCCAGGACGGTGCCCGATGACACAGTTCAACGCGGGGCGACACCCGAAGCAGAACCACACCGACACAACACTCGACACCTCGGCGTTCCCCAAGGACATGCCGCGTTGGTTGAGCGTCAACCAGATTCACAAGATGCAGCGTTGCAGGAGGGAGACCGTCGTCGACGCCATGCTCCGCGGTGAACTGCCGTTCGAGCAGCGAGGCCGCATCCGCTACGCCCGGCTGAGTGACGTCATCGCCTGGGAAGAACGTCGGCTCAGGCCCGACGTCGAGCCCGTGCGTGGACTGATTCACCCTGAGCTGGAGGAGTTCGTATGAGCATGCACGCGACACCGCGAGCTCATGCGGCTCGCTCCGAAGCCCCTTCGGCATCAGAGCCCCTTTCGACCGTGACCGCACGGCCCGCCAGTTCTGGCGAGCGGGCCGCGTCGGCCCCGGAACCGAAAGGAGCTCGACCCATGACGAAGGCACAAGAAGCACGCAAGACCATCGACGAATCGCTTGAGCGGCTCAGCGAGGAACTCACCGCCGGCAAGAGCGAGACGCTGACCGCGTTTCTCTCGATGGTCGGACGGTTTCACCATTACAGCTTCGGCAACGTGATGCTGATTCTCTCGCAGCGTCCCGACGCGATTCGCGTCGCGGGCTATCGCACCTGGCAGGGCCTCGGACGTCAGGTCCGCAAGGGCGAGAAGTCCATCACCATCATCGCACCGATGATGCTCAAGAAGGACGCCAAGGCCGGGGAGGACCCTGAGAAGGTCCTCCGCTTCAAGGCGACCGGCGTCTTCGATGTGTCGCAGACCGACGGCGACGAGCTGCCGAAGCCCGCCAAGGTGCAGGGCACCCCGGGCGAGCACATCGACCGGCTCAAGGCTCACATCGCTTCGCTCGGTATCCGGCTCGAATTCTCCGAGGAGTCCGGCGGAGCCTCCGGCATGAGCATGGGTGGCATCATTGTCATCCGCACCGGTCTCGGCGAGGCAGAGACCTTCTCGGTGATGGTCCACGAGCTCGCCCACGAGATGCTGCACCACGGCGAGAACGCCGAACGCGGCGACAAGCCCACACGCGAACTCGAGGCCGAGGCAATTGCTCACGCGGTGTGCTGCGGCATCGGGCTGGAGCCCGGGACCGCGTGCAGCGACTACATCCAAAGCTACGGCGGCGACGCCGAGAAGCTCGGTGCGGTGCTGCACCGCGTGCAGCGGACCGCCTCGGTCATCCTTGAGGCGGTGCTCATCCCGTCTGATGACATCACGGAGGTTGAACCAACCGCGGCCGTGGCGAACGGCTGACACAACTTTCAGGGTGTCCGCGGTCGGTCCCGCCGGCCGCGGATGCCCTGCCTCGTGATGGTTCATCGCGGGGCGAACCCAAACGAATCGAGCCGACGCCCGCGGGACGGGCGTCGGCATCAATGGAGAGAACCATGGAACACGCAACCATCACATCGACGACCGGCGAGATCGTCATCCCCGACTCGGAAGAACAGTGCAAGCTGATGTATCCGCCCCAGCAGCTCGTGCCCCTCGGGGACTTCGGTCGGTCCGCGGGGTACGGCTGCCCGGTCCTGATGACGACCGAGGCGGTGCGGCACCTCTTCGGGGCAGAGCCTCAGCTGCCGCCGCTGAAACTCGCCGAGCGGCTCATCGGAACGCTGTCGGACATCCGTGAAGTCTCGGCCACCCGGCCGGCCTTCGATGCGTTTCGGATACGTAAGACGGACGACGAGCCCGAGTTGCTCGTGCGGCAGAACCTGCTGGCGGCACGGCCTTACACGCTGATTTCGCTGGCGTAGCGAGCAGCACACCCGCGGCGGGGGTTCCGCCCGCCGCCCTTGACTCCCGTTCCCATCGCCACCCTCTCTTACGGCTCAGAAACGCATGGTAAGGATTCTTCTCCCCACGCTCGGGAGATCACAAACCCGCGTTTCAGCGTCGGCAAGCCCCCTCTCAGAACCGCCCAAGGACCCAAAGCGAATAGGTCCGCTTGTGCCCTCGTTTTGATAGAGGCCATTCATCGGAGGCGTGCCGCATGCTCAGAATCTTCCCTCAGTACGGGGCCGCCACGGTGCGGCAGTATTTCACCGAGGCGTTGTGCCGGGACGACTACTACGAGCAGGGCACCGAGATGCCCGGCGTGTGGCGTGGGCACGGTGCCGAGCTGCTCGGGCTCGAAGGCCACGTCGAGCGGGAGCACTTCGCCCGGATGACCGACAACCTGCACCCGACCAAGGACGAGCGGCTCACCCCTCGGACCAAGGAGGGCCGGCGGGTCGGGTACGACATCAGCTTCTCGGTGCCCAAGTCGGTCTCCATCGCCTACGCCGTCACCGGCGACAAGGACATCCTGTGGGCGTTCTCGAAGTCGGTATGGGACACCATGGCGGAGATGGAGACGTCGATGTCGACCCGCGTCCGTCGGGACGGCGCCGACGATGACCGTACGACCGGCAACATGGTCTGGGCGGAGTACCAACACTTCACCACACGGCCCATCGACGGCGAGCCCGACCCGCACCTGCACAAGCACTGCTTCACCTTCAACTGCACCTTCGACCGGGAGGAGCAACGCTGGAAGGCCGCACAGTTCGCCGAGCTCAAACGCCGTGCCCCGTACTTCCAGGCGGTGTTCTTCTCGCGGCTTGCGGCGAACCTGGTCTCCGTCGGCTACGAGGTCGAGCCGACCGAGGCCGCCTTCGAGCTGGCGGGCGTGCCCCGCGTATGGGTCGAGCTGTACTCGCGTCGCACGATGCACCTCGAGTCCATCGCGAGCGAGCTCGGGTTCGAGCAGACGCAGAAGTCGCGACTCGGGGCCCTCACCAGGGAACGCAAGCGGGACGACCTGCCCCTCGGTGAACTCCGCACGCGGTGGCGGTCCAGGCTCCGCGATGAGGACATCGCGTTCATCGAGAAGCTCAAGCACAACAAGGAGGTCAAGCAGCAGGCCGCGGAGCAGCGTCGCCTTTCCGAGCAGCGAGTGCAGAACGCCAAGGACGCGCCCGAGCGTGAACCGGGTCATGATGCTGGGAAGTCGAACAACACGAAGGAGACACGACACGAGGCATCGCCGAAGCGTGCTCGGTCGTGGCATCCGCTCGTCTCACTCTCGGCCAACAACGCGGTGAAGCACGCCATCGGCGAACTCTTCCAGACCGATGCCATCATCACCGAGCAGAAGCTCTTGGTGCGTGCGATGGAACTGAGCTACGGCCGGGCCGACCTGCATCAGCTCATCGACGCCATCGCCAAGCGGCCCGAGCTCGTTCGCCGCACCGTCGACGACGTGCGGTACCTGACGACCAAGGAGGCCGTGCGGGAAGAGCAGGAACTCGTCCGGTTCGCCAAGCGTGGCCGCAACAGTGTCAAGCCGCTGGGCCGCAGCCCGCTGAGTCTCTCGGCGTGGAAGCTCGACCACCGCGACACCGAGGTGCTCGCCAAGCTGATGGAGTCCACCGACCGCGTCACACTCTTCAAGTACTCGGGGCCGAGCCGCAAGCCCGAGCTCAGCCGTGCCGCGATGACGGGCATCCAGCAGAAGGGGTACTCGCTCGTCGTCATGGCCGCTGATTCCGCCGCCGCTCGGCGGGCGGAGCTGGACTACAGCATCGACCAGGTCCGCACCGTCGCCTCGGTCCTCGCCGACGATGAGTATCAAAGCATCGCCAAAAACATCGTCCCCAAGGTCTTCAAGCCCGTGTTCTGGGTCGAGGATGCCGGGCGGCTCGGGACCCGGACCGTCGCGGAGCTCGCCCGGGCCGCCGACCGGTGCGGCGGACGCCTTGTGCTGTCCGGGGACGGGGCACGCTCAAAGCGACGCGAGCGGGGCGACCCGTTCCGCCTGCTCCGCGAAGAGGCGCGTCTCACCAGCGTCGAACGCCGGGTGATGGTCGACAAGGAAGACGGAATGGAGCGTGTGGCCGACGCGGTCCGCAACGACGCCCCACGCCGTGCCGTCGACACCCTGCGTGAACACGGTAAGCTGGTCGTGGGCCACGACCACAACGGGACGCTCAACGCCGTGGCGGAGTTCTTCAAGTCGCAGCACGACAAAGGACGCTCCGTACTGCTGACCACCACAACGCGGTACACGGCGGGCATGCTGAATGCATTGGTCCGCAGCCAGCTCCGCGATGCCGGCGTGCTCAAGGGACAAGACCGGAGCGTCGTGCAGCTCGACCCGGTGTGGATGTCGGACACCGAACGCCTCGATGCCAAGAACTACAAACGCGGCATGGTCATCGACTTCTACCGGCCCACACGGGGATTCGCGTCGGGTCAGCGGACGAAGGTAGTTTCCAGCGGGCCGCAGGGTGTCTGGGTCTTGGGCAAGGCCCTGAACCCCGTGAAGCTCAGGCTCGACCACAGCGACCGGTTCACCGTTTCGACCGTGGCCCGGTCGCACCTCGCGGTGGGTGACCGCATCCGCATCACCCGGTACACCACGCCCCTGGTGGGCAAGCCCATCAGGAGCGGCACGGTGGTGACCGTGAAGGCGTTCAACCCGTTCGGGCACATTGTCGTCGACGGCAACCGGATTCTTCCGCGGTCGATGGGCCACTTCGAGCACGACTATGCCGTCAGCACCCACAGGCTGCACGACCGCCGGGCCGATTCGGTCGCGTTCGTCGGCTTTGAGTCCGGTTGGGCCAACGCCGAGTCCAAGGACCTCACCGTCGCCGCCGACGCGGCGAAAACGGAGTTCACGGTCTTCGTCGATGACGACGAGACCCTCGTCAACGTCCTCGCCCGTGTCCGGCCTGAGCTGAACGCCACCGACCTGGAGACCGACCCCGAGGCCGTGGACCTCCAGTACCAGGACCACGAACGCCGGTTCGAGAGCATGCAGAACGACCAGCCGAGAGGACACAGCTATGGATGAGCGGAGCCAGGAACTGCGACGGGCCATCCACGGGGATGAGCACGCGTCGGTCGAGTCGATGCCTCGGCCCATGATGCTCGACATCCGCCCGAGCAAGGGTCCCTGGGTCGCCCTGCCGTACATCGCCCTCCGCCGGGTGGAATACGACCCCGACCGCCGGCCCGCCGTGCTGATTGAGTTCAGCTCCCACACCATCGAGGTGCAGGGCCGGAAGCTCGAAGGGCTGTACCTCGCCGTCGTGGGGCAGCGTGCGTCGGTGCTGTCGGAGGTCCAGGAGCTCTACATCGAGGACGACCGGGAGGGCACCGCGGTCATCCAGAAGCTGACCATCCAGAAGAAGAGCAAGCGGGGTGAGGGGGCGGAAGATGAGTCGTGAGCCACGCTCGATGACCCGAGGCTCGAATCGCGTCAGACGTCTCCCCTAAGCAGCCGCTTAGGGCCCGGACTCGACCGGTAGGTGGCCCCTGCGGGGCCGACTTTGGGCGGTTTTTGGCATTATAATCGGGCCGCATGACATCCCCCGAAGGCCAGCCCGGAACCGCCCGCCGGCCGGGGCCGCGGTTCCCGCTGTCCACGCCGCTGGTCCG
The DNA here is from genome assembly GCA_002706885.1 of Phycisphaerae bacterium. Classification (GTDB taxonomy): domain Bacteria; phylum Planctomycetota; class Phycisphaerae; order Phycisphaerales; family UBA1924. The sequence goes on along the minus strand of PAKY01000070.1, from coordinate 1,966 downwards.
GCTCACCCGAGCCGACACGCTGACCTTGCGCGACGCGTTCGAGGGCATCCACATCTTCGGGGGGCTTGGTAGCGGGAAGACCACGGGCAGCGGGCAGACCCTCGCCCGGGCGTTCCTCAAGGCGGGGTTTGGCGGCATCGTGCTGACCGCGAAGCCCGACGAGCCGGCGACCTGGGAGCGGTACTGCGAGGAGACGGGCCGGGCCGGCTCGATCATGCGGTTCGGACCGGGGCACCCCGAACGCTTCAACTTCATCGACTACGAGATGCGGCGGCCGAGCCCGGGCAAGGGCATCACCGGGAACCTGGTCTCGCTGCTTGAAGAGGTGCTGGAGGTCCAGCACCCCGGCAAGGTCCTCGGCGGCGACCCGTACTGGCGGGAGGCCCGGGGCCAGCTGCTCCGCAACGCCATCGACCTGGTCCGGCTGGGCACCGACCGGGTGACCTTCGAGGAGGTCGCCGCCGTGATCCGGTCCGCCCCTCGGTCGCCCGCCGACACCCGCGACCCCGAGTGGCGGGAGTCCTCCCGCTGCTCGCAGTTGCTCCGCGAAGCGTTGCGGAGGGTCGAGGGTGATGGCCGCGGCGAGGCGGACCTGCAGACGATCACGCGGTACTTCTTCGAGGAGTTCGCGCCGCTCGACCCCGAGCCGCGGTCGAGCATCGTGAGCATGGTCGGGGCGTTGACCGACACCCTGCTCCGCGGCGACGTCCGGGAGCTGCTGCTCACCGGGACGACGTTCGTGCCCGAACTGATCGAACGCGGGGTTGTGCTGATCCTCGACATGCCCGTGCACGAGTACCGCGAAGCGGGCCGGTTCGTGCAGGTGCTGATGAAGACCATGTTCCAGCGGATGGTCGAGCGGCGGGACGCCGCGGGCGAGACGGCGCGGCCGGTGTTCCTCTGGGCCGACGAGGCCCAGCTCTTCTCGACGAGCTACGACCCGACTTTTCAGACCACCGCACGTTCGACCAAGACCGCGACGGTCTACCTCACCCAGAACCTGCCGAACTACTACGACGCATTCGGTGGGGACGCCGGCGGCCGGGACCGGACCAAGAAGCTGCTCGGCTCGTTCGGCCTCAAGGTGTTCCACGCCAACGGCGACCCCGAGACGAACCGGTACGCCGAGGAGCTGAGCGGACGAGACCTGCAGTGGCGACAGAGCATTAACACGTCCTACCCGGGCGGCTACGGGCCGGAGGACAATGCCTCGCCGATGTCGACAACGCACGGGTCGAGCCAGGCCATGGAATCGCTCCTGCCCGCCCGAGTGTTCACCGAGCTGCAACGCGGCGGGTACGAACGCGGCTACACCGAGGCGATCGTCTTCCGGGCCGGCGAGCCGTGGCGGGAGACCGGCCGGGGCTTCGCCCGCGTCCGCTTCATGCAGAACGCGAACGCGCCGCGACGCCGGCGGGGTGGTTACGGATGATCAACTTCCCGAGAGCCTGCTTCGGGATCGTCGCCATCCTCTTCCGCCAGTACGTCGGGGGGATGCACGGCGGGTTCCTCGCGTTGCTGCACGGCCTTTCGGCAGTAGTGCTCTACACCCTCGTGATGCTGTTCCTTCGTGGCTTCGTCAGCGGACCCGAGGGCGGCGGGCTGCTCGATGTCCCGGTGCTCGTGCCGATGCTGGTGTTCGCCGCGGCTTTGGTGGTCGTCTGGTTCGGACGCTCGCTCGGGCTGCTGCGGTACGCGGGCCCGCTGCACCTGCACAACAACAACCACCGGTTCACCGGGGCTGTCGGCGAGTTCCTGCGTGGACGTTTCAACGTCGAGTACGAGTGGACACTCCTCGAACGCCACGAGCCCGCGGGCTTGTTGATTACTGGCCTTGCGATGGTGCTGCTCCCGTGGACCCGCGTGCTCGGGCTGTTCTTCATCGTGCTGTCGATCGCGGCGTTGTGGCAGACCGTGCGGGACCGGAGCGTCAACGACTGGGACCCCGATGACATCGACGCCGCCG
>PAKY01000069.1 GCA_002706885.1 Phycisphaerae bacterium | reverse complement strand
CTCGTCGCCGATGTACATCCACATGCCCTGCGCGAGCGAGCGGTGGTGGGAGAGGTTGACGACGCCCTGCGCCGACCGCCGGGCCGAGCCGAGGGCCGGCAGGAGGATTCCGATCAGCAGGGCAATGATCGCGATGACGACGAGAAGTTCGATGAGGGTAAAACCAGCTCGGTCGTTCGCGGAGCGCATCGCTATTCCCTTCTTCCGTCTATCGCGGTCCTTGCGGCGTCAAGTTTATCGATACTGAGACGCAGTCGCAGTCGCAGCATGCCAACGATCTTCGTTCGGTCCGCCAAACGGGGCCGGTCTGGCGGCGTTTCTGAGAGGCGCAGGATGAGCACGAATCAAGCGGCTAAGGAGAGCAACGATCGCCGCCCCGTGTGGCTGATCGAAGCCCGGTTCGATGCTCCAGATGCGCTCACGGAGACCATCCGCATCCGAGCGCGGTCAGCGTTGCAAGCCGACGCCATCCTGAGGCGAGCACGGTACGTTCCGGATTTCTCGACGGCGCGCCGCGACGACGGGGCCTCAGCGACGGAGATCAAGACCGCTGGGCCCGCGGAGATCCGGTGCGAGAAGTGTGGCTACATGCTCGAGCAGCTCGTGGTGAATCGCGCGGCAGTCGCGTGCCCGGAATGCGGGTACAACCAACGTCTGATCACGGTCGAGGGGGCGCGCCGTGCTCAGGCCGTCGAGCGGCCGGTCTACGAGGTGCTACTTCTGGCGATTGGCGCGTCGACGGTTGTCATCGGCGCGATAGCTCTTCTGATTGCAATCGCCACAGGCCGATGACATGCAGCCAGGTGGTAGCGGTGGGGCGCCCTCGCCCTTGCAGTCGCGACCGCGTTGTTTGTTTGTCGGCTGAAGCTGGAGCGACTGATCGAGAGAGTGACAGCACCGATTGCCGTATCGATTCCGCCGATGCTTATCGCGTAGCTAGCGCTTCGACGCGATCCACTCCCCAAGCCGCTCCCGACTCCAGGTGTTCACACACCGCTCCGCCCTCAGCCAACCCCGCCGACCCGTCGCTACGCCGTGGACGATGTTGTCGAAGTCGTCCGGCGCGTGAACGTCGCAGTCGATCGCGATCAGGCACCCCGCGTCGACGGCGGCTCGGACGTGGCTGTCGCGCAGGTCGAGCCGGAGCCAGTGGCTGTTGATCTCGAGCGCGACGTTATGTTCCACGGCCGCCGAGATGATCTCGCCCATGTTCAGGTCGAGACCGTTCCGCCGGTTGATGATCCGCCCCGTGGGATGCCCGATCACGTGAACGAACGGGTTCTCGATCGCCTTGAGCATGCGGGTCGTCGCCTTCTTCGGATCCTGATCGAGCGCCGTGTGCGGGCTCGCGACGACGAGGTCGAGCCACGCCAGCGTCTTGTCGTCAAAGTCGAGCGACCCGTCCGCGAGGATGTCCACCTCACTCCCGCAGAGCACGCGGATATCGCCATCGACCTTCTCGCGAAGCCGCTCGATCGCCTCGCGCTGCGAGATGAGCCGATCGACATCGAGACCGCCGGCCTGCGCGCTGCTCCGGCTGTGGTCCGTCACGGCGACTGTGTGGAACCCACGCCCCTTCGCCCGTTCTACGAGTTGCTCGAGGGACATCTGCCCGTCTGACTCGGTTGTGTGCGCGTGGAGTTCCGCCTGGATGCCCTCGACTGTGACGAGGTCGTCACCGATGCTGTCTGAGGCGCTGTCCGCTTCCGCGATCTCGCCGTGATCCTCGCGGATCTCCGGCGGCACGTACGCCAGTTCCAACGCGGCGTAGATCGCTTCTTCCGTTGCGGCTTCGAGGGGTTCGACACCCCGCGTCTGCGGCGGCGTATCCGCCTTGTTCGCTTCCGGGAAGAGGCCGTACTCGTTGAGCGTCATCCCCCGTCCGATCGCCCGCTCTCTGAGCCGGACGTTGTGCTCCTTCGACCCCGTGAAGTACATGAGCATGGCGCCCCATTGCCCGGGGTCGCAGGTCCGCAGGTCGACCTGCGCCGTGGGCTCAACGTCAGGCTCGACGAACTTCCACCGACCCGCCGAGACGTCGACTTTCGCCCGCACCGAGGTCTTCGCCTCGCCCGAAGCGATCACCTCGACCACGCTCGGATGCGTCGCGAGCGCCTCGTGCGCGGCCTTCGGGTTCGTGGTCGCCGCGATGATGTCAACATCGCCCACGGTCTCGCGACCGCGCCGAAGCGAACCGGCGTAGGCCGCCCGCTTCAAGCCCTTCGCCTCCGCGATCACGGCGACCAACGCTTCGGCGACCGGCAGCACGACGCCCCTGTGCAGCCGCTGGTTCGCGCCCGCTCGCAGCGCTTCGATGCCGCGCTTGATCTTGTCGACCGCCTTCTCGCCCATGCGCGGCATCTTCAGGATCGCGCCGCTCTCGATCGCGCCTTCGAGGTCCTCGAGGCTCTCGACGTTCAGGTCCTGCCACACCGCTCGGACCGTCTTAGGCCCCATCCCCGGAATATCGAGAAGGACCGGAAGCCCCTCCGGCACCTTGGCGGAGAGCTCCGCGACCTCCTCGATCCGCCCCTCTTGTTGGAACTCCGCGATCCGGCTCGCCATCCCCTTGCCGATCCCCTCGATCTCGCAAAGCGCCTCCGCGTCGTGCGCGATCGGCTCGAGATCCTCGGCGTGGTGGTCGATCACGCGCGCCGCCTTCGCCGCGGCGTTGACCTTGAAGCGGTTCTCCCCCGTCAGCTCCAGGAGCGTCGCGAGGCGGTCGAGTTCGGCCGCGAGGCGGGCGTTGAATGACATGGTCGATCCTACGTCCGGAGCCTCAACTGATGTCCGCGAGCCCCAGCGCATCACCGAACCGTTTGAGCAGCCGCCGCCGCATCACCTCGTCCTCGGGGGCGTCGAGCCTCGGCGAACGCTCGATCCAGGTCCGCGCGTCATTCCTGGCCTCCGCGAGCAGCACGAAATCGCGTGTCAGGTCCGCCACCCGGAACGGCGGCAGCCCGGACTGCTTCGATCCGAGCAATTCGCCCGGACCTCGGATCTCGAGGTCCTTCTCCGCGAGCTTGAACCCGTCGGTCGTGTCCACCATCGCCCGGATCCGCGCTGCGCCGTCGGGGGTCGTCGGATCGGCGATGAGCACGCACTCGCTCGCCTTCGATCCGCGCCCCACGCGCCCTCGCAACTGGTGCAACTGCGCGAGCCCGAATCGGTCCGCGTTCTCGATGACCATCAGCGTCGCGTTCGGCACGTCAACGCCGACCTCGATCACGGTCGTCGCGACGAGGCAATGGATCGTTCCCTGTCGAAACCGCTCCATGACCCGCTCGCGGTCCGCCCGCGCCATCCGCCCATGCAACGCAGCGACCCGCCGCCCCGCGAGGGGCCCGCTCTCCAGGCGCGCCGTGATCTCCCGCACGGCCGTCAGTTCGCCCTCGCCGCCGCCTTCGTCTTCGCTCCGTGACGGTCCATCGATCACCGGCGCGACGACGTACGCCTGCTCTCCTCGCTCGATCCGCTCCCGAAGCATGTGATCAGCGACATGCCTCGCCCGCGGCACGAGGTGCGTCGTCACCACCGGCGAACGCCCGGGCGGCAGTTCGTCGATCGTCGAGACATCCAGATCCCCGAACAGCGTCATCGCGAGCGTGCGTGGGATCGGCGTCGCGGTCATTACGAGTGTGTGTGGGACGTCCACCGGCGTTTCGATCGGCGAGCCGTGGGTGTCGACCGTCCCGGTCCGGAGCTTGCCGCGTTGGTGCACGCCGAATCGGTGCTGCTCGTCGATGATGTTTACCGCGAGCGAGTTGAACGACACGCCCTCCGACAGAAGGGCGTGCGTTCCGATGATGATCTGCGACTTCCCGCTCGCGATCCGTCCGACCGCCGCCGACCGCTGCGCCGGGCTCAGCGAGCCCGTGAGCAGTTCGATCCGAACGTCCGAGTCCTTGAGCAGCTTCCGCATCCCCGCGTCGTGTTGCTCCGCGAGGATCTCCGTCGGCGCGAGCAGCACGCCTTGGTGTCCGCTGGCCGCGGCCATGAGCAGCGCGTACGCCGCGATCGCGGTCTTGCCCGAGCCCACGTCGCCCTGGATGAGCCGGTTCGCGGGCGTCTCGCCCGAAAGGTCCGTTGCGACCTCGCCCACCACGCGTGCCTGCGCCGCGGTCAGTTCATAAGGCAGGCGAGAGAGGATGCGCTCGCGGAGGGCGTCGTCGTGCCGCAACGCCGGCGCCTTGTGTCGCCGCCGCACGTACGCCCGCTTAAGAAACACCCCGAGCTGGAGCATCACCAATTCGTCGTACGCCAGCCGCTTCCGACCGAGCTCCGCATCCTCGTGCGACCGCGGAGTGTGCACCATGCGGTACGCGTCCGCGAGCGTTGGGAACCCGTGCTCCTTCCGCGCCCACTCTGGCAACTGCTCCTCGATCAGCGGCAGCGCGTCATCGAGCACCCGCTGCACGGCCCTTTCGATGACGGGTGACTTCGCGCCCTCGGTCGCGGGATAGATGGGTCGAAGCGAAATCGAGGCCTCGGCGTCGTCTCCGTCGCCTTGGTCGTCGACGCCGAGGATGCGGTAGCTCGGGTTCGCGAGCTGGAGCCCTCCGTTGTGGTGCTTCGGCTTGCCCTGCACCCAGAGCCGCGTGCCGGCGCCGATCTTCTTCATGAGGTATGGAGCGTTGAACCACACGAGGTTGACGCGACCCGAGTCATCGACCAGCACCGCCTCGAACCGCTGGCGCCGCCCGAACCCCGCGACCCGGCAATCGCTCACCTCGCCGCGAGCCGAGCCGATGACGTCCGCCTGAAGATCGCTCACCAGCGATTCGGGCTGCTCCTCTTCGTACCTTGACGGAACGTGCGCGATCAGGTGCGCCACCGCCCGCACGCCCATCGCGGCCATGGCGCGAGCCTCCGCGGGGCGGACGCCCGGGACATCCGCGACGTGCGTGGTGAGCGTGAGCCCCTCCACGCCGTCAGCCGCCGAAGCCGAGCGGGTCGTCATGGCCCGACTGATCCCCGGGCGCAAGCGTCCGCGTTGGGTCGTCGCCGCTGGCGACCTGCGGATCGATCTGGCGCAGGTAGTCCCACGAGTAGATCCCCGTCGCGTGACCGTCGCTGAAGACGATCCGGATCGCGTAGTTGCCGACGAGCTCCGCGTCGGTCGCGACGATCTCGCCGCCCGACCCGCTGCCCGAGCCGCCGCCACCCGGCATCACCGTCAGTGGGTTCCGCGCCCGTGCGCGGCGCAGCTCGCGCATGTCCGCGGATGGACTCATGCGACGGAGATACGCGATCGTGTAGTACGACCCCGTCCCGTCGGGCCACTGCACGGTGAGCCCCCTGTCCTTCTTCAGATCAATGGCGACGGGCGAATCGGTCATGAGCCGTACACTCTACACCCCGCGCCGGACGCCCTTCTCGCTGCCCGCTGCGGGAAGGAGAAACACCCTTGTCCCACAGCCCCGCCGCGTTCGCCGCCGACAACCTCGCCGCGACAATCGACCGCGTCGGCGCCGCGCTGTGCGTCGGGATCGACCCCGTCCTCGAGCGTCTGCCCGATGTCGCCCCCGGCGAGCCCGCCGCGCGGTTCGAGCGGTTCCAGACCGGCGTGATCGACGCCGTACGAGGCGTCGCGGCAGCGGTGAAGTTTCAGTCGGCCTGTTACGAACGCCACGGCACCGCCGGCTGGGCCGCCTTACGCGACGGCATCGCCTACGCCCGAGAGAGTGGCCTGTTTGTCGTCCTCGACGCCAAGCGGGGCGACATCGGCGTCTCGAGCGAGCACTATGCCGCCGCCGCGAGCGACGACCTCCAGCCCCAGGCCGTCACGGTCAGCCCCTATCTGGGCATGAGCGTCGCCAGGCCCTTCCTCGACGCGGGCCTCGCCGTCTTCTGCCTCGTGCGAACCAGCAACCCCGACAGCGATGAGCTCCAGGCCCGTCGCCTCGAATCAGGCGAGACCGTCGCCGAGCTCGTCGCGGGCCAGGTCGCCGAGATGGGCAAGGCCCACATCGGCGAACGCGGCCTCAGCGCCCTCGGAGCGGTGGTCGGGGCGACCAAGGCCGGCGGCGACGAGTTCACCCGCCTCCGCGCCCGCATGCCCGACCAGATCTTCCTCGTCCCGGGCATCGGCGCCCAGGGCGGCACGATCGACGCCCTCCGCCCGATGCTCCGTGAGGGCGCGACCACGCCCGCCGAGGGCGGCGTGCTGGTGACAGCGAGTCGGTCGGTGATCTACGCCGAGGCGCGAGGGAACGAGGGGTGGACGTCGGCGGTGGCGCGAGCGGCGCGAGAGCATGCAGAGGCAGCGAGGTGTCTTTCATAGCTTGGCGCCGGGTGCCGTGGAGACGCCGCAGGGCGGCTTCTCCACGATCCGCAAGGCCCCGCGGTCGCCTCAGAGGGCGTCGCAGGGGAGGACACCGTCGCGATCGCCGCTCCACCATCGCGCCGACGACCACCGCCACGCGGATGGTTGTTCAACAAGACCCCGCCGCACGGGATTCCGGTGGACGTACTCGATCTTTTTGAACAGTTCCGAGCCCATCAAGAGGTTCCGGTCGTAGCCGCCGCCGCGTTGCCAGAAACGGGTCTGGCCGCGACTGTCCGTCACCCTGTCGATGATCGGCGCATCGAGGTCACGCCATCGGCTGATCACGTCCTTTGCAAGTCCGATCTTCAATGTGCGAAGGACTTGGGCAACGGTCACCTCCGCTTCGCATCGCAATATCAGGTGGACATGCTCGGGCATCACGACCCATGCGTGCAGTTTCAAGGCGTGGCGCCGGCGTGTCTCCGTAAGTCGCTCAACGAAGGCATCTTTGATCAGGTCGTTGCTGAACAGCGGCAGCCGCCGAAAGCACGAGAACGTCAAGAACCTCGCGTGGTTCGCGTTCTCGATCCGCTTCATTGAAGTAAACTACTCGTCAGCTGCTGTTGAGACAACGCGCCAACGTCTATTCCACGTTGCTGTCAACACCGGTCCTTCGTGGAGAAGCCGCTTCGCGGCATCTCCACGGCACCCGTCCGGCTAGCAGGCCGCCCGACTCCTCACATCGGCTTCTTATCAATCGTCACGTCGTACACGTTCAGGAGCTTGTTCTTGTCGAACACCATCTCCTGACGCGACAGACCGACGATGTCGTACTCGGTGGTCAGCTCAATCGCGTCCACCGGGCACGCCTCCTCGCACATCCCGCAGAAGATGCACCGGAGCTCGTCGATCTCGAACTTCTTCGGGTACTTCTCGCGGTCGTCCCAGGGGGACTCCTCCGCCGTGATGTGGATGCAGTTCGCGGGGCAGATCGTCGGGCACATCATGCACGCGACGCACTTCACCCGACCGTCCTCGTCGCGGTTCAGGCGGTGCACGCCGCGGAAGTTCGACTTCTCCATACCCCCCTCGAGCGGGTGGTAGTCCTCGCGCCGCTGCTCGGGGTACTGGATCGTCTGGCTCGTCCGCCCCTGGCCGAAGCTCGTGAAGAAGTGGCGGAGCGTCGTTCCGAAGCCCTTGAACACCTCGGGCAGGTAGCTCTGCTCCAACCGATTCATCGGGGTTGTCGCGAGCTGGATGATGTCCTCGTCTTTGATCGCCATGGGGTCAGAGTCTAGCCGATCGCTTCCGCGTAAACTGTGACGATGGCAAGCCGCCGCCAACCGTTGTTCGAGTTGATCGGTCAGGGAACCTCGCGGGCGCCAGCCCGAGACCCAGTCCACGTCGAACCGCCGCCCGAGGTCGAGCGCTGTCGCCCCCGCGAGCCCGATCCGGACCCCGATTACGGGCATGAACCCGCCGCCGACGCCGACCGTTCGCGTGGCGGAGGCTACCGCCGTATTTCGGCCCCGCTCCCAACCGTCTACGCCCTCGCGGCGTTCGTGGTCGTTCTCGCGATCGTGTGCTTCACGATGGGCTACAGCATTGGCGAGAACAGCGCAGCGCCCGCGTCGGAGCCCGAGGAGCAGTTCGAGCGGAGCATCCTCGCCGACGCCCTCCGCGAGGTGGACGCGACGGGCGGTGGCGCCACGCCCTCCGGCTCGACGGGTCGAACGACGCCAACCCCCGCGCCCCGCAACGGCCCGCCGCTGTATCTGGGAGCCTCAGGCCCGATCAATGCCGACCCCCGCGTTGAAGGCTCGAACTACCTCGAACTTGCGCTGCTCACCAGCGGCGAGGCGGAACAGGCGATCTCGTTCCTCGCCTCGGAAGGTCACGACGCGATGGCGGCGTTCGTTCCTCGTCGCGGGCGTTACCGCCTTGTCTCCCTCGAATTGGCGGTTCCGGGCGAACGTTATCGGGCCATGCAATCCGACCGCCAGCGTGTTGAGCGCGAGGTCGAGCGCCTCGGGCGGAAGTGGAAGGACGCCGGCGGGCCCAGCGACTTCAAGGACCCCCTGTGGCGACGCCACGGGGGGTGACGCGGTCCCCCTCGGGGGCTTGATCGGGGCCCACGAGCGGCAAAGAATCACGACCGCCGATCCGATGGCTCGGATGCGGCTGTCTGATGACCGATTCGACGACCCGTTCCGAGGTGCGACATGAGCCTTGACCGTTCCCTGAAGTCTGCCGGCGCGCTCGATGGTCGTCGGAGTGTCATGACCCGCGCCGAGCGCGTCCTCGCGCTGAAGGCCGACAAGCGGCTGGATCCCAAGAAGGACTCGGCGCTCGGCCTGCCCAAGACCAAGGTCCCCGAGAAGTAAGGCCGAACGGTCTTGGGTCAACATCAATGACGGGGTGTCGGTTCGCTCACCCGCCCTCCCCTGATCGCTGATCCCCAGTGGCCAGTCGCCTCCCGTCACCTATCCTCGCGGCATGACCGTTAACGCCGCGCTGCTTTCTGATCGTGCCCGGGGCATCAACGTCTCGGGCATCCGCCGGGTCTTCGAACTCGGCGCCAAGCTTCCCGATCCGATCAATCTGAGCATCGGCCAGCCGGACTTCGAGGTCCCGCCCGCGATGCGTCGCGCCGCGGCCGAGGCGATGGACGCGCGTCAGAACGGGTACACCCTGACGCACGGTACGGCCGCGCTGCGCGAGCGCGTCGCTGAGCACCTCGCCTGGGACATCGGCTGGCGCGTCGGCGATGGCGGCCCGTCCGTCGCGATCACCTCCGGCACCTCGGGCGCGCTGCTTACCGCGTTTCTCTCGCTCATCGGTCCGGGCGATGAGGCGATCATCCCCGATCCCTATTTCGTGATGTACCCGGTGCTCGGCCAACTGACGCACGGCAAGTGCGTGCCGTGCGACACCTATCCCGATTTCCGCATGACCGCCGAGCGTGTCGAGCCGCTGATCAACGATCGCACCAAACTCGTGCTCCTGAACAGCCCGGGCAACCCGACGGGCGTCGTGATGTCGACCAAGGAGGTCCGCGATCTCCTCGACCTCTGCCGCTCCAAGGGCGTCGTGCTTATCAGCGACGAGATCTACGACGAGTTCACTTTCAGCGGGGGGCGCACCGAGCCCGCGATAGGCGACGCTTCGAGCCTCCGCTGCCCGAGCCCGTGCCGCGTCGACGGTTCGGCCGACGACATCCTGCTCATCCGCGGGTTCGGCAAGACCTACGGCGTGACGGGCTGGCGCCTCGGCTACGCGGCCGGTCCGTCGTGGCTCATTGACGCGATGAACCGCATCCAGCAGTACACATTCGTGTGCCCGCCCGCGCCACTCCAGGCCGGAGCGATCGAGTCGTTCGGGGTCGATATGCGCCCGCAGGTCGATGAGTACGAGCGCAGGCGGAACGAGGTCGCGGGGGCGTTGTCGGAGCTCACCGAGGTCGCCACGCCCGAAGGCGCGTTCTATGCGTTCGTGCGCGTCCCGGAGTCGATCGGCATGACCGGAAGCCAACTCACCGAAGCGCTCGTCGAACGAAACGTGCTCGTCATCCCCGGCGGCGTGTTCAGCGGTCGGGACACCCATATCCGCTTGAGCTTCAGCGCTCCGCCCGCGAAGCTGAGCGAGGGTGTGAGCATCATCGCGGACCTGATGAAGCGTTGACCCGGCGCCGGGTCAGAACTGGATGCGGAGCCGCGCGAATGGCCCTTCCTGATCGAGCCGCGCGTTGAACGGCCCGGCGTCGACCGCTGAGCGGATGATCTGATAGCCGACCGCGACGCCGACCTTCGGCGTGAAACTGATCCCCGCTTCGGCCTTGAGATCGACCACGTCGCCCGAGTCCGCGATCGCGTTGGTCAGCGCCGCGCCGGAGATGTACGCGCGCTTGTTCATGTTCCACCGCAGATCGGCGCCGACGACCGGGATGGGTTGGAACCGCCCGCCGTCCGTGTGGCCAAGCAGCGAATCGCTCACGTCGGCGCGGATCGCTCGCACGCCCGTTGCGAGACCGATCTCGATCGGCCCGCCGCCGATCGTGTCCCAGCGCACGTTCACGTCGTAGACCTGGAACTCGGCCTCGCCCGCTTCGACCAGCCCGGCGCCGTAGAGGTCTGTCTCGTTGGAGGGGCGGAGCCCGATCGCCGCGTTGCTCTCTGGCAGCCCGTCGTCCGCGCCGCCCGTGATGAGGTTTGTGTTCCGACCCGCGTTGATGCTGACCGGCCCCGGCCCCGTATCGATCGCCTGTGGGACGATCCGCGGCCCGCCGCTCAGCGAGCCGTAGAGACGATGGCGGACTTGAAACGTTGTGGGCTCGTCGTCGCCGGTATCGAAGCGAGAGAACTTCAGCTTGGGATCGACCCCATCGTCCTCAAGGATCGCCGACTGCTTGCTCGCCGACATCACCGCCCGCTCGAACGCGAGCTGCGCGTCGATCTCGCCCACCGGTAGCGACGACGTGGTCGGCGCGAGGGCGAAGGCAAGGGCTGCGGAAAGGCTCATCGGTGCGCTCCCGGACTCACGGCCAGACGGAAGGGCCGAGAAGAACTCTAGAGCGGAAGCATCGGCGCTCGGAGCGACGGTTCTGGAAAAGGACACCGGAATCGCTTGCGTAGTAAGCACTTGCTTACTCATAAGGTGTGCGCGTTGTGACGGTCGGGCGATCTGGCGCGTGGCGTCCGTCGTCGAGCATCGATCAGGACGCGGGGGTTGCGAGCAGATCCGCCGCCCGCTTCTTCCCGCGTGAGGCGTCTTCGTTCTGAAGGGCCTCAACGAAGGCGGCGATCGGGAGCGAACCCTGCGCGTCGGGCAGGCCAAAGACGCGAAGGGAGACCGTGCCGGCCTCCTCGTCTTTCGGCCCGACGATCACCGAGTAGGGAACCTTCATCTCGGCGCCGCGTCGGATCTTGAGTTGCACGCGTTCATCCGAGTCATCGAGCGTCGCGCGGAAGCCGGCTTCGACGAGCTGTTCGTGGATCTTGCGCCCGTAGTCGAGGCTCTTCTCGCTGATCGGCATGACACGCACCTGTTCCGGCGCGAGCCAGAGGGGGAACGCGCCGCTGAAGTGCTCGATGAGCACGCCGATGAACCGCTCCATTGAGCCGAACGGGGCGCGGTGGATGACCACGGGGCGGTGCGCCTGCCCGTCTGCGCCGATGTACGACAGGTCAAAACGCTCGGGCAGGTTGTAGTCGCACTGCACCGTGCCGAGCTGCCACTCGCGACCGATGACGTCCTTGACCACGAAGTCGATCTTCGGGCCGTAGAACGCCGCCTCGCCCGGTTCCTCGCTGAACGGCACGCCGAGCGTCTTCGCCGCGTCGCGGCACGCCTGCTCGGCGGCGTCCCACTTCGCGGGATCGCCGACGTATTTCCCGCTGTCCGGGTCGCGCAACCCGACGCGGACGCGGTAGTCGTCCATGCCGAGCGCATCGAAGATGATCTTGACGAGCTCGAGGCAGCCCTGCAGCTCATCGCCGAGTTGCTCGGGCGTGCAGAACAGGTGCGCGTCGTCCTGCGTGAATCCACGGACGCGCGTCATCCCGTTGAGCTCGCCCGACTGCTCCCAGCGATAGACCGTGCCGAATTCCGCGAGGCGCACGGGCAGGTCGCGGTAGCTCCGCGGACGTGAACCGTAGATCTTCATGTGGTGTGGGCAGTTCATCGGCTTGAGGAGGAAGCCGTTGATGTCACCCTCGCCCATGAGGTTCGCGAGCTGGGCGCACGAGCACCCGTCGCCCGCGAGGCGGTTCAGGTTCTCGCGGTCGACGATGGGGGGGAACTGCGAGTCCTGGTAGTAGGGGAAGTGGCCCGAGGTCTTGTAGAGCTCGAGCTTCCCGATGTGCGGCGTGAAGACTTCCGTGTACCCCTGACGCTCGAGCTCGCGGCTGATGAACTTCTGGAGCTGCTTGCGGACTTGGGCGCCGCGAGGCGTCCAGAGGATGAGCCCCTGGCCGACGTCGTCGTCCTGGTGGAACAGGTCGAGCGCCTTGCCGAGCACGCGATGGTCGCGCTTCTTCGCCTCCTCGAGCCGCTCGAGGTGCTGGTCGAGGTCCTTCTTGCTGAAGAACGCCGTGCCGTAGACGCGGGTCAGGCGGTCCGAGTTCTCGTCGCCGTGCCAGTAGCTCGACGAGAGGCTGAGGATCTTGAACGCGCCGACACGCCCGGTGGAGGGAACGTGCGGCCCGCGGCAGAGGTCTTCCCAGTTCTTGCCGGGCTCACCGGTCGCGTAGAACGACAGGGCGCCCGAGCCTGCCGCAACCGCTCGTTCCGCGTTGTCCAGCTTGTACTTGCTGCCCTCACCCTTGAGCTTGGTCATGCCCTCGTCGAGCGGCAGTTCGTAGCGTGTGAACGCCCGATCGTCCTTGACGATCGCCGCCATCTCCTTCTCGATCGCCTCGAAATCGCCCTCCTTGAGCGGGCGATCGTCGGGGAAGCGGATGTCGTAGTAGAACCGGTCCTCGAGCGGCGGGCCGTAGACGAGCTGCGCTCCCGGAACGATCCGCTGGATCGCCTCGGCCATCACGTGCGCCGCCGAGTGGCGAAGCAGATAGAGCGCGTCGGTGTCCTGCTCACCGTCCCGCGTTTTTTCGGTGATGATCGCGACTTCGGCGTCACGCTCGATGACCGTCGAAAGATCGGTCAACGCGCCGTCAACCTTCGCGCCGACGGCGGCCTTGGCGAGGCGCGAGCCGATCGACTCGGCGACCTCGAGGGCGGAAACGGGCTTGTCGTATTCGCGGACCGAGCCGTCCGGGAGCGTGATCTTGGGCATGGGGCGATGGTATTCTGACCGATGTGCAAGATCGCGGGGGTGGGCCGAACGACCGGCGACGCGGAAGCCGATGGCGCCACCCCGGAGCCGTTCATCGTTAGAACAGATGAAGGAGGCGCCGTCATGCTCCACAACGCGCTGCTCGTGCCCGCCGCCGCCGCTCTGTTCCTGAGTGCCCCGGGATGCGAGTTCTATGACACCCTCGCCGCCTACGACCCGGGGCCTTCCACCACGGTCACCAGCCACACCACGACCCACACCCGCAGCGTCTATGAGCGTCAGGAGCGCAGAGCGAGCACGTACGGAAGACCGCGGACCGGCTACACCGAACCGCCGCGACACGACCTCCATGACCACCCCAGCGACCGACACAGCGACCACGGCTACGACAACCGCTCGCGATCGAGCCGGCGCGGATACGGCCGCTCGATCAGCGGCTACCAGAGCCACGGCCACTACGACGCGATCGTCGAGGACCATGGGCACATCCAGCTCCGAGCTCCGGCGAACGGCATCGTGACCGTCGAGAACGTCACCCGCGGCTATCAGGTCGTTCGCAGAAGCGTGAGACGCGGCGAACGCATCGACGTCTGGCCCAACCGCGACAAAATCGAATCGAACGGCGAGAGCTTCTATCACCAGAATCTCGAGAAGGACGACGTTCACGCGATCCTGTTCGTCGAAGGCGCCCGCGGCGGCGCCCGCCCCTATGCGGGCATCCCGAGCGACGCGTGGAACGCGGCTTCGGGCTATGGCCACATTTCCGCCCGCGCCCCTCGCGACGGCGTGATGTGGGTCGGCAACGACAAGCTCAAGACCCTCGTCATCGGCGGCGAGGTCAGGCGGAACGACTTGATCGAGGTCGACGCGAAGCGCGACGAGGTCAAGATCAACGGGCGCGTCGTCTGGAGCCGCAATCTCGAGAGCAAGCACTCGCACTCGATCTTCCTGAGGTAGTCCTCATGGCTCGGATGACCGACGAATCCGTCCTGGCCGTCCGCGCCGTTGTGCAGTGGATCGCGAAGTCGTTGGGCGTCGCCCTTGTGATGATCGGTTTCGTCGGTATCGTCAACCGCGTGTTCTACGGCTTCGCGTTCGGCCGCGGCATTCAGGACGCGTGGTCGATCGTCGAGAGCACGACGGGGATGGTCAATGGCTTCACGAACGGCGTCCCGCTCGTGGTCTGCGGCCTGACGCTCGTCTGCTTCGGCAAACCCATCGCCCGTTGGATCGTGCGACCCGCCGCGACGGGCTGTGCCGAGTGCGGGTACCCCACGGCGCCAGTGAGCGAGCCGTGCCCCGAGTGCGGTCGGACGCCGGTGTCTGACCGAAACGAGGCCTGAGACGCAAATTCTCGGGATCCACCAAATCATGTCTTGCATGGATATATCGAAATAGGATATATTGATGCTCGACAGGAGTCAGCCGTGGCCAGGAAATCACTCAGGCAGGATCAGACCGAGCTCATCGTCCTCGCCGTGCTCCAGCACGCTCCGATGTACGGCTACGGCATCTCCAAGGCCGTCGCCGCGCGGTCGGGTGGGGAGGTCAAGCTCGGCCCGGGCATGCTCTACCCGCTGCTCGCATCACTCGAGAGCGCGAAGCTGGTGACCACCACCTGGGAAGAGGTTCGCGCCGAGGGACGCTCTGACGAGGCCTCGGGGCGCCGGCGGAAGTGGTACCGCCTCACGGCGAAGGGCGTAGAGCGGCTCGAGAAACGGGCCGAGGAGCACCGCCGCCAAGTGGCCCTGATCGAGGGGTTCCTGGGCGGCGGTGAACCGCAAGGGGCGCCGGCGTGACCACACGGGTGCAACGCAGACTGGAGCGCGTCGAACCGTCGTCACGCGACGCCGTCGGTCGCTGGCTGGACGTCTTCGTCCCGCTGACGGGCGTCCGCGGCCCCGCGGCGGCTGAACTCCGCGACGAGTTGGAGGATCACCTCCGCGCTCGCGTGGATGACCTCATGATCACCGGCCTGAGCGAGCCCGAGGCGACGCGAAGGGCCGTGGCCGAACTCGGCGAAACGGCGGCGCTCGCGCGGACCTTCCGCGCGGCGCGTGGGAACAACAGAAGGAGACTCGCGATGCATCTCAGCGTTTTGGCGGTGGTGGGTTCGGCGATCGGGATCGGCGTCCTCGGGTTCAACGGCGCTACCGCGCCGAACGGGATGAGCGGGGAGCGCCCCGCGGCGATCGCGGAGACGACGGCTCCGCACGACCCCGACACCAAGCGTTACGACGTCCGAGAGCTCGTTTTCGCTGAGGCGCCGCTCGATCGGTCCGGCGAGGGGGCGTCGCTGATGCAGACGATCGTCTCGCTGGTGCAGCCAGAGACATGGGAAGTGAACGGCGGCGAGGCGAGGCTGGTCATCATGGGCAACTCGCTGTTCATCGACGCTCCGAGCGAGGTGCACGAGGGGGTCGAGTGGGTGCTCGCGTCGTTGCGTAAGGACGCGGAGGCGATTCGTATGGCGGCGATCGAGGATGCGAGGAGGTCTGATCAGGAGCGACGTCGTCAGATCGAAGAGCTTCAGGCGACGATCAACTTTCTCGAGGGACGTTTCCGCGAAGTCCTACTACGAGAGGCGCAAGCCGAGTCGCAACGCAATCAGGCTCACGAAGCCAAGGACATGGAGAAGTACGCTGTCGTCGAGGCCGAGGTGAGGACGCTGGACTCGCTCTCGTCGGATCTTCGCAACCGTCTCGCGACTGCTCGCTCGCTGCTGATGGAGCTCGATTTCGCGCCTTACATCGATGCGCGAGACGCCGGGCGGGCCGGCTCTACCGCCAATCAGAGTGCGAGAGGCCTTCGCTCCCCCTCCGGGCGTCAGTAGGTCCGAGCCGAGGGGCCGACACCACCGCTTTGACGCCGCCGCCCCGTCATGGCACACTATCCCTCGCCGCGGCGGGCGTATCCGCCCCGAGCGGTGGGGGGCCACGCACGCCATGATCTGTCCGTACTGCGGCGCCAACGACGACAAGGTCATCGACAGCCGGGCCACCGAGGCCGGAGCGGTCATCCGCCGCCGCCGCCAATGCCTGAATTGCGAGCGCCGCTTCACCACCTACGAACGCATCGAGCAGGCCAGCCGCCTGACCGTGGTCAAGAAGGACGGCTCCCGCGTCCCTTTCGATCCCGAGAACATCGCCCGCGGCGTCCGAGGCGCCTGCGGCAAGCGGCCCGTCCCCGAGGAGGACAAGCGCCGCCTCGTCGAGGAGGTCGAGGAAGAACTCCACGCCGAGTTCGAGCGGGAGGTCCTGAGCACCGTGATCGGTGAACGGGTCCTCGCAAAGCTCCGGAACCTCGACCAGATCGCCTACATCCGATTCGCCACCGAGCACCTCCAGATGGGGGGGCTCGACGAGCTTCAGAAGGAACTCGAGGACCTGATGAGCCGGCCCGTCGAGGCCCGCGACCAGCAACCTCTATTCACCAAGAAGAGTTGACCCACAAGCCCCTGGCGCAAGCCTGGGGCGAATCGAGGAAGACCCCAGGCTTTGCGCCAGGGGCTTGTAGATGCGAGGCGCCGCCCCCGCGGTCCGCATGAGAGCGAGGTCGTCCGATGGCTGAGAAGATCCTCCCCGACGCCGCGGCCTGTCTGGCCGATCTCAAGGAGAAGGGCGTCATCTACGACGGGTGCACCGTTATGGTCGGCGGATTCGGCCTCTGCGGCATCCCAGAGCAGCTCATCATGGCCCTGCGCGACACGGGCGTGAAGGGCATCACCTGCGTCTCGAACAACGCGGGGGTGGACGATTGGGGCCTCGGCCTCCTCCTCCAGACCCGCCAGATCCGCAAGATGATCTCCAGCTACGTCGGCGAGAACGCCATTTTCGAAAGGCAGTTCATCGACGGCGAGCTAGAGGTCGAGTTCAACCCGCAGGGCACGCTCGCCGAGCGGATCCGCGCGGGCGGCGCGGGCGTCCCGGCGTTCTTTACCGCGACCGGCGCCGGGACCGCGATCGCTGAGGGCAAGGAAACCCGTGTCCTCATGCCGACGCCCGCTCAGGCGAAAGTCAACGAGGGCGTCTTCCGCGAGCGGGAGTTCGTGATGGAGACCGGCATCTACGCCGATCTCGCCCTCGTCAAGGCGTATCAGTCCGATCCATTCGGCAACCTCGTCTACCGCAAGACCGCCCGCAACTTCAACCCGATGATGGCGACCGCCGCCGCGTTCACGATCGCGGAAGTCGACGAACTCGTCGGCCTCGGCGACCTCGACCCCGACCACATCCACACCCCCGGCTCGTTCGTCGACCGCGTGGTGCGCACGGAGAGCGAGAAGCGGATCGAGCAGCGCACGACGAGGTGAGGGAGGGGGGGGTCAGGGATCGACGCCATTTCTGTGAAATCACTCTTCGCCTACATCTGGATCATCTGCGGCGCGGCGTGCATCGCGTTGGGCCTCTACAGCGCCGCGATGGAACTCCGCGGGACGTACGACCACCTGCTCACCGACCCGCTTGCCGAGCCCGAGTACGACGAGAAGACCGAGCGTCCGAAACGGATGCTCGTCGCCGTCGGATTCGGCGCCGTGGGCCTGATTCCGCTCGCCATCGGCACGGTCATGCTCCACCGAAATCGGGCACGAAGCCGCCGGCGGCGGTGAATCGATCCAGCCACCCGGTTGTGGATTTGATCCCGGGCGTTGCGACTCAGTCTCAGCGACGATACAGTGTCCCGCCAGAGCCGACTGGAGACCCCGCTCCGATGACCGAGCACGTCGAGATCAAGCCCGTTCCTGTCCCCCTGACGCGAATGACTCGCGGTCAGCGTGGCGTCCTGCGCGAGGCGACGATCGAGGGCAGCGATGGCGAGATGCTCGTTGCGATGGGGCTTCGACCCAACTGCCGCCTCCGCGTGTGCCGCTCGGGTCAGACCTGCATCGTCGCGGTCGAGACGGGCTGCGGCGGAGGGTGTCGGATCGGGCTGAGCCGTCATCTCGCCGATCGGGTCATGGTCGAGCCGATCGCGGCGGGACGCTAACGGGCGAAGGGCCGCTGGGATGTCAGAAGGCGTCGTCACGGCGGGTCGGCTCGTCGCGATCATCGGCAACCCCAACGTCGGCAAGACCACGCTGTTCAACAGGCTCGCCGGTCGTTCGCAGAAGACGTCCAACTTCCCCGGCACCACGCAGGAGGCTCACGTCGCCCGCGTCTCGACGTCCGCAGGCGAACTCACGCTCGTTGATCTTCCCGGCATCTATGGGCTCAGGCTGGACACCAGCGAGTCCGGCATCGCCCGCGGTGTGCTCGAAGGCTCGATTGCCCCCGAGGGCTTCCGAGCGGCGCCCGCGGACGCCGTGCTCCTTGTGCTCGACGCGACCAACCTGCTCCGCAACCTCTCGCTCGCGGGTGAGGCGCTTCGGGCGGGGACGCCGACGGTCGTCGCCCTGACGATGCTCGACGACGCGAGGCGGCGCGGGATCGAAGTGAATATCGAGGTTCTTTCGCGACGCCTGGGTTGCGAGGTCGTCGCGGTCGACGCGAAGCGCGGCGAGATCGGTAATGGCCTGCTGGGCCGTCTAACCATGGCCGCGACTCGCGGGACCAAGGAGGCGGTTGGCGACGACCTCCACGCGTGGGCGGAGGAGGTCTACGCCGAGGCCGCCGCGGCTCGTTCCGGTCGCTCTGACGACGACCGGATCACGGATCGTCTCGACAGCGCCTTCACGCACCCGCTGCTCGGCGTCATCGTCTTCGCCACGGTCATGACGGGGTTGTTCTGGGCGATTTTCCGTCTCGCGACGTATCCAATGGACTGGATCGACGCCCTCTTCGCCGCGATGGGAGGCTGGGTAGCCGACCTCCTGCCCGAGGGCGCTTTGCAGGAGATGCTCGTCGACGGCGTTATCGCGGGCGTTGGCGCGACCGTCATCTTCCTTCCCCAGATCGTGCTGCTCTTCTTCCTGCTTTCGCTCCTTGAGCACTCGGGATACCTCGCCCGCGCCGCGTTCGTGATCGACCGGTTGCTCAGGCCCTTCGGGTTGCCGGGCCACTCGTTTGTACCGCTGCTCTCGGGCCACGCCTGCGCCCTCCCCGGCATCATGGCCGCCCGCGCCGTGCCCGATCCGCGCGAGCGTCTGGCGACTGTGCTCGTGCTCCCGTTCATGAGCTGCACAGCGCGGATCCCGGTCTACGTCCTCCTGACCACACTCCTCTTTCCGGGCAAACCTGGCCTCCAGGCCCTCGCGTTCGCGGGTTGCTACGGCCTCGGCATTGTCGCGGGTCTGCTCAGCGCCCTGATCGCTCGACGAACGATCCTCCGCGGCCCTGCGCGACCGATGGCCCTCGAACTCCCGAGCTATCGCCTCCCGAGCCTCGGGTATGCCCTGAAGACCGCCGCCGCGCGCGGCTGGACGTTCCTACGCAAGGCCGGGACGGTCATCCTCGCGATGTCGATCGTTCTCTGGTGGCTCGGGACGTACCCCCAGTCGGGTCCCTCGCCCGCGGCGGAAGAACTGCGTGCCACCGCGGCGACCGTCGACGGGCCGCGCGGTGAAGAACTGACCGAAGAGGCCGATCGCCTCGATTCCGCCTACCGGGCCGAGCGGACTGCGCTCGGGCGGATCGGTGGCGTCGTGCAGCCCGTGTTTGAGCCGATCGGCGCCGATCGCAAGCTGACGATCGGCATCCTCGCGAGCTTCGCCGCCCGCGAAGTCTTCGTGAGCACGATGGCGGTTCAGATCCTCGGTGGCGAAGACGCCGACCTCGAAGCCGGCGGCGTCCGCGAAGCCCTCGCCACCGCCGAACGCGACGACGGCTCGCCGATCTTCACACGCGCGACGAGCTGGTCGATGCTCGTGTTCTTCGTGCTCGCAATGCAGTGCCTCCCGACGCTCGCCGTCACCGCACGGGAAGCGGGGGGGGTGAAATGGGCCCTGCTCCAGCTCGGCTGGATGACGGGCCTCGCGTACGCGTTGGCGCTGATCGTCTACCAGTCGATCCGAGCCGCGGGAATCGCCTGATGCCGCTCGGCGACTGGCAGTTCTGGGCGGTTTCGCTCGCGGGTCTCGCCGCGGTGATATTGCTGGTCAGAGCGCTCCGCCCAACAAAGCCGAAGAACCAGCGCGCGACCCTCACGATCAACCGCGAAACTCGCCGCTGAGCGGGAGCACGGGCGACGTGAAGAGACCTTCATCCTGACCTCGGCGTCGCGTCATCGCGGGCGGCTCTGATTGGGTATGCAAGACCTCAAGGCAGATACCGTTCGTTTCCTCACGCGCAAGGACGGCGGCAACACCGATCGCGACCGCGACGCCGCGAAGCTCTTCGCGCACGCTCAGGTCGAGGCCCGCCATGTCGACGACGACAGCGGGCGCCCGACCATCGACGTCCTCATCCACGCCCCGCCGGGCGATGTCGCGTCGCTCAAGCACGGCGAGGCGGCGGGGCGCATCGAGAACGCGGTCCGCGAGGCCGCGGAAGCAGACGTGCGCTACCTCCAGTGGGTGGAATCGTCCGAGACCGAAGCGGCCCGCCCCGGCTCGGGCATCGGTGATGGCACTGGTCCCGCTGGCGCCATCGAGAAGGCCCCCGACGGCAAGCCGCCCATCCCGCACTTTGACAGCCAGGGTCACGGCTCGGCCCAGTCCCCCAAGCAGCCGGGCGATCGCCAGATCAACCCGCCGCCGAATCCACGGCGCTGAGGCAGGGCTGTGTGCTGGGTGTGGGCCGATGTCGGCGCGGCCGCCGTGTCTCCATGTACACTCGCGCCATGCCACTCACACGTGAACAGATCGCGCAGCGGGCCGCCGTGGAACTCCGCGACGGTTTCGTCGTCAACCTGGGCATCGGCATGCCGACGCTCGTGGCGAATCACATCCCCGACGGCATCGACGTCTGGCTCCAGTCGGAGAACGGCCTCCTCGGCATCGGCCCCTTCCCGACCGAGGCCGAGGTCGACGCCGACCTGATCAACGCGGGCAAGCAGACCGTCACCGCCCGCCCAGGCGCCAGCTATTTCTCAAGCTCCGACAGCTTCGGCATGATCCGCGGCGGCCACATCGACATGTGCATCCTCGGCGCCATGCAGATCAGCCAGGAGGGCGACATCGCCAACTGGATGATCCCGGGCAAGATGGTCAAGGGCATGGGCGGCGCCATGGACCTCGTCGCGGGCGTCCGCAAGGTCGTCGTCATGATGGAGCACAACTCCAAGAAGGGCGACGCGAAGCTCGTGAAGTCCTGCTCGCTCCCGCTGACCGGCGCCATGTGCATCGACATGGTCATCACCGACCTTTGCGTCCTCGAAATGGACCACGACCGCCGCCGCTTCCGTCTCACGGAGGTGGCGCCGGGCGTGAGTGTCGACGAGGTGAAGCAGAAGACCGATGCGGAGATCATCGTGGAGGGCGATGTGGCGGAGGTCGCGGTATAAGCGCGTCGCCCGAGGCGTCCCGACGCTCACCGAGCCGGACTGTCCCAGTCCGGCACATTCCACGCCAGACGGACAAGCGCCATGGGTGATCGCCCCTATGCCCTCACGCTCGCGCGCGCCGCCTTCGTCGCCTCGATCATCATCTTCTCGTGGCTCCACATGCAGTGGACGCACGAACTCGGCCACGTCGTGGCCGCACGCGCAGGAGGCGGGACGGTCGCACGCGTCGTGCTCGATCCCCTCACCTTCTCTCGCACCGACGTGGCGCCCAATCCGCGGCCACTCCTCACCGTGTGGGGTGGCCCGATCGGCGGCGTCCTTATCGGCGCGGGGGGGCCGCTGCTTGTCGGCGTCCTCGCCCGATCATTACGCCCGATCTGTCTGATCATCGCGGCGTTCTGCCTCGTCGCGAATGGCGCCTATGTCGGACTGGGCGCCGTTCAACCGATCGCCGACACGCAGGTCATGGTCGATCTTGGGACGCCACGGTGGTTGTTGGCGCTCGTCGGCGTGGCAAGTGTCGGAGTCGGTCGATGGCTCATCGTTCTCGGAATCAAACGAGCGCGACGTCACGGCCTATGGCTCAGGCCGTGGGCAGCGACGTTGCTGCTCGCAAGCGGGGCGACGGCGATGGCGGTCATCGGTTCGGTCTGGTTCACCGGTTGATATCGAGGGACCCGCTTGAACGAAGGTCTTCGAGCCGACTCCGGATCAGATCGACCACGTCGTCCCCTATCGGCGACCGGCTGAAAAAGACGAGGGTCTCTAGCCCGTCAATCGCAAACACCGATACGCTGTCTGGTACCACGCCATATGTTTTGGCATCGATCGCTCCGATCGAATCGGATAGAAAATCGGCCTGTTCCGAAGCCGACAGACCACGCTGGGGTACGTTGGGGTCGATGGCAACTGGTACTTGCGTCGAACACGCGTCATTCAGTCAATGACGCCGTTCGGTGCACTTACCCCGCCCCCCGCATCAACCACCGCAACCGCTCCTCCAGCGTGAATCGGCTCAGGTCGGCGAGCTCGCCCGAGTCGAAGAACACACCCCCGCAGTGCGTGCAGCGGTCGTACTCGATGTGCGGCTGCTTCGGGTCGTGGACCGGCGTGAGCAACGCCGTATCGCGCGGGCAGCGGCGCTCGCCGCGGTCGGTGTCGTCGAACGGAGCGCCCGCCCCGTGATCGAGTTCATCGAGCCGCTTCTTCGCCTCGCCCTTGAGGCTCAGGAGGTCGTCGAGTTCACCCAGGTCGACCCAGATGCCGGCGCAGACCACGCAGCGATCGATCTTGATCCCGCCGACATTGAACCGACGCATGTCCTCGCCGTCGCGGGGGCATTTCAGAGTGGTGGGATCTTCGAGGTCGTGGGCTTCGACGTTGAGCGACATGGACTTCTCCGCGAGCGCGCCCCGTGCGACGACCTATCGGCCGAAGGGACCTCGCGGAAACCAGTCTACAAGCTCGCGTCCGGATCGCCGTCGGTTTCTTCGACTGGTGGGAGGGGCTCCGAGGCGTCGGCGGGGTCACGCTGGTGGCGGATGATCCGCCCGGTGACCAGATAGACGATGTCCTCGGCGATGTTGGTCATCAGGTCGCCGACCCGCTCGAGCTCGCGTCCGAGGCGGTAGGCCAGCATCGCGTGCGTCGCCTCGTCGGGGCGGGCCGCGATCCATGCCTTGATCTCTTCGAAGAGCTGCTTGTCGAGCTTGTCGATGACCTCGTCGCCCTTCACCAGCGCTCGAGCCGCGTCGACGTCCTCGTCGAGCACCGCGCGGAGCAGCGTGTGGCAGAGCACCGGCACGCGGTCGCCGAGTTCAACCAGCGCCGTGGGCCACTGCGGGATGTCGTCAGGATCGACCTGGAGAGCGACCTTCGCGATTGAGGTCGCGTGGTCCGCGACCCGCTCGATGTCCGCGTTGACCTTCATGCAGAACGCGAGCAGGCGGAAGTCCTGACCGTACGGACGCTGAAGCGTCAGGAGCCGCAGGCACTCCTGCTCGATCCAAACCTCTTCGTCGTCCACTGCGTCGTCGCGTAAACGGACTTGCTCGGCGACGAGGTGGTCGGCGTTGTGCAAGGCGTGCAGCGAGGCTTCAAGCATGTCGATCGCGATGTTCGCCGAGCGGACCACGCGCCGACGGAGCTGGCTCAGCGCGGTCGTCAGACCCGTATTGCCCTGGGGTCGCCCATCGGTCGGTCGCGGGTAGGGGTTGTCCGGCGGCTCAGCTCCGCTCGGCATCGTTGACATGCATGCGCCTTTTCGGCTCGCGTTGTATGGCTACAAGCGAGAACCCTAGGTATTCCACTACCACAAAGTCCGTTAAAAGCCGGTAATTATCATCGGCTTCCACGCCCGGAAGCTGGGGAGGAATCGACCTTTGGCGACGGATCCGTAGAAGTTCCGGTGTCGCGAGATGATAGCCTGTGTAGCAGAATGCGCAGCAGCGATTCCGGCTCCAACGCTGCGTCGTTGAGGCGGAGGTACACCTCTGCCAGTGCTTCGCCACTCAGGCTGCGGGTGTTGGTCTGCGCAAGTTCCGCGCTGACGACGCGGACGTCGCCCGGGCCGCCCTTGAGCGCGTCGGCAATCGGTTGAGGCGCCGCGGTCGTGAAGACGACGTCCGGTCCACGCCGGACCACCGCGCGAGCGTCGTAGGACGCGGCGCGATAGCGAAGACGGGCGAGATCGAGGAGTCGGTCCACCGCCTTTGGGGGGGCTCCGTAGGCCTCTCGGAGATCCTGTTCGGTCGCGTCGATGTGGGCCTCGGACGTGGCTGAGGCCATTCGTCGGTACGCCTCCATCCGCCGGACATCGGAGGGGATGTAGACGCGGGGGATGAGCCCGTGGATGCCGATGTCGACGCTCACCCTGCTCGCCGCCGGCGGCTCGGGCTCGGCGCGGAGATCGCGGACGGCGGTCTCCAGCAACCGACAGAAGAGCTCGTACCCGACGGCCGCGATATGCCCCGACTGCTCGGCGCCGAGCAGATTGCCAGCGCCGCGGATCTCGAGGTCGCGCATCGCGATCTTGAACCCCGCCCCGAGCATCGAGTACTGCTCGATCGCCTTCAGACGCTTCTGGGCCACTTCCTTGACGGTGCGATCCGCCGGGAGGAGGAGGTAGCAATACCCGCGGTGCTTCGATCGACCGACGCGACCGCGGAGCTGATGGAGGTCGGCGAGGCCGAAGCGGTCGGCCTCGTTGATGAACATGGTGTTCGCGCTCGCGATGTCGATGCCGCTCTCGATGATCGTCGTCGCGACGAGAATGTCCGCCTCGCGCCTGGAGAACGTGAGCATCACCTGCTCGAGTTCCTTGGGCGACATCTGCCCGTGTCCGACGACAATCCGCGCGTCCGGAACGAGTTTGTGCAGCTCGTCTGCCCACGTCTTGATGTTGTGCACGCGGTTGTGCACAAAGAAGCACTGGCCCTCGCGGGCGAGTTCCCGCTCGATCGCTTGCTTCACGCGCCGCGCGTTGTACGGCACGACGTCGGTCACGATCGCGCGCCGATCGAGCGGTGGGGTGGTGAGGGAGCTGATGTCGCGGAGGCCGAGCATCGCCATGTGCAGCGTGCGCGGGATCGGCGTCGCGCTGAGGGTGAGCACGTCCACGGTCATGCGGAGCTGGAGCAGCCGCTCCTTGTGTTCAACGCCGAAACGCTGCTCTTCATCGATGACGACCATGCCGAGATCGGCGAACTTCACGTCCTTCGAGAGCAACCTGTGCGTGCCGATGATCACGTCGAGCTCGCCCCGCCGGAGCTTCGCGAGCGTGTCGTTGACTTCCTTGGTCGTCTTGAACCGGCTGAGCGATTCGACGCGGAAGGGGTAGTCGGCGAACCGCGACCGGAACGTCCGCTCGTGCTGCTCGGCGAGGACCGTGGTCGGCACGAGCACCGCCACCTGCTTGCCGAACTCGCACGCCTTGAACGCCGCTCGGATCGCGACCTCGGTCTTGCCGAAGCCGACGTCGCCGCAGATCAGCCGGTCCATGGGGCGCTCGGCCGACATGTCACGCTTGATCTCGCTCAGCGCCGCGAGCTGGTCCTCGGTCTCCTGGTACGGGAACTCCGCCTCGAACTCCCGCTGCCAAGTCGTGTCCGATGGGTACCGGATGCCCGGCATGTGCTCGCGGGCCGCGCGGACGCGGAGCATCTCGCCAGCGAGGTCGCGGACCGACCCCTCGACGCGCTGTTTGGCGTTCTTCCACTTCGTCCCGCCGATCGTCGAGAGGGGCGGCTTGCCCGCGAACCCGCCGACGTACTTCTGCACAAGATCGATCTGGGTCGCCGGGACGTGAAGCCGCGAGGCGCCCGCGAACTCGAGCGTGAGGTACTCCTCGAGCGTCTCGTCGCGCTTCGCCTTGCCGTCGGTCTTGAGCGACCGCTCACGCCTCGACGCCGTCCCCGCGGGCATGATCTCGATACCGATGAACTTCGCGATCCCGTGATCCTGGTGCACGACGTGGTCGCCGACCGCGAGGTCGACGAACGTGTCCATCGCGCGTCCGGCTCGGATGCCACCGATGCCGCGGCGGGCCTCAAACCTGTGGATCAGCTCGTGGTAGGGCACGACGGCAAGCGCGTCGGCGTCGCTCGAGCGGGAGATGAAACCGCGATCGATGAAGCAGTCGATGATCTCGACATCGAGGGGCGCCGCGGCCTCGGCTATGCCCTCCGTCAGCCGCTCCCGCTCGCCCTTGTTCTGGCACGCGACCACTCGCGCGGTCACGGGCATCGAGGCGAGTTCGCCCATCGCCTCGCTCAGCTCTCGACTGAAGCTCGGAAGCGGTTCGACGGGAAGCGTCAGTCGCGCGTCGGCGGTCGCCGCCCCGGCCGAGAACTGATTGATCTCCGCGAACGCGCTCAGCCGCGTCTCGAGGCGTTTGAGCACCTCGGGCGGACCCATGATCCGTCGTCCGTCCGTCGAACGCTCAAAGAAGCCGCGTCCCTGCTCGACGACCTCCAGCGTCTCCGCGACGATCGCGACGGTCTCGGTGGGCAGGAGGTCGACAAAGCTCTCACCCAGCGCCGGCCCGCTCGCGGTCTCCGCCGACGCCACGATCTCGACGCTCTCGATGGCTCGGTCCGAGCCCATGGTGTCAAGATCGATCTCGTGGAGGCGATCGATCTCGTCCCCGAAGAAGTCGAGGCGGATAGGCGTCGTGAGCGGCCCGGATGGAGTGGCGCCGCCGAACGGGAAGACGTCGACGATGCCCCCTCGAACCGCGAAGTCCCCCGGCTCCTCGATCGCGTCGAGGCGCTGGTAGCCCGACGAGCCGAGCCATTTGATCAGCGTCCTGGGGTCGAGTGTCGCGCCGCGTGCGAGCGACATCGTCAGTTCGCTCGCTCGGTCCCGGGTGGGCACGTATTGCATCAGCGACGCGATCGACGCCGCGTACACCCGTGGCTCGGTCGCCGACTGGCGGACCGCCACGCGAGCCGCCAGCACGCGGGCGAGGAACAGTTCCGCGGTCGTCGCGTCCTCCCCCGCGATCTGCTCCATCGCCGGGAGGAGCGTGCACGCGGCTCCCGCTTCGCGGAGCTCCTCGGCGGCGGTATCCGCGTCGTCGAGGTGGGCGAGGACCAGGAGCACAGGCCGCTCCAG
Organism: Phycisphaerae bacterium; assembly: GCA_002706885.1. Taxonomy (GTDB): domain Bacteria; phylum Planctomycetota; class Phycisphaerae; order Phycisphaerales; family UBA1924. Next base: position 9,734 of record PAKY01000069.1, on the reverse strand, counting down.
TCGCTGAGACGCCGCCGCTGCGACCAGCGCGGTCGACGACCCCGCCGCGCCGGTGGCGACGATGCGTCGCCCGTCCGCGAGGGCGTCAGCGAGTGCTGTGAGGGGGCCCGATCGGGCGAGTCGGTCGATGGGGTGGCTCACGCTCGCCACGCTCGGCCCGCCGCTGCTCGTCATGGGCAAATATAGACCGAAAGTCCGTGTCGCCGACGCCGCGTCCCCGGGCAGCTATTGGAAGCGGATATACGGCGCAAGGCCGTCCGCGGTCTTCTCGCCGATCCCCTTCACCGCCGTCATGTCCCTGACAGAGCGGAACGGGCCGTTGGCGTTTCGGTGGTCCACGATCCGCTGGGCGAGCACCGGGCCGATGCGGGGCAATGCCTCGAGTTCCTTCGCGGTCGCCAGATTGACGTTGATGAGCGTGGCGTAGGGATCGGAGGGCGTCGGTCGCGGCGCGGCCTCGGGCGCGGGCTGTGGGGGCGTCGTCGTGATTCGGGCGGGCGCCGGGTGATCGATCTCAGCAGGTACGTCCGGCTCGGCCCCATCGGGTTGTGGCGCCGGCGTCAACTGCGGCGCGGACTGCGCCGGCTGTTCGACCGGTTCTGACGCATCGGTCGATCGGGGCGGCTCCATCGTCCGCGTCGCGATCCGGGGGCTTTCGGTGGGCGTCGGCTGAGGTTGCTGAATGATGATCGTCGGCGGCGCCGCGGGCGTCGCGGCGACAGGCTGGATCGCCGCCTGAGTCGGCGCAGGCGCGTTGTTCAGTGGGGTGAACGTGATCATCGCCCACACGAGCCCGATCAGCCCCGCGCCGCCGAGGAACCCGCAGGCCACCCATCTCGCCGGCGAGGCATGCTCGATGACGTGGGAGGTGGACGCGGGTTCCGTCGACATGGTGCTGCCTTTCAACGCCTTGTGGCGACGCCCTCCGCAAACCGCTCGGGCAGCGGGGCGGCGGTCTTGTCGTGAATCGCCTTCATGAGTTCGCGGATGCGAGTCGCGGTCGGCTTGGCTTCCCCTGATACCGAGATCAGGCCGCCTTTGGGCATCTCGACCGGATCAGGAACGTCGTAGAGGTCCTGCCAGCAGATCGACTGCACGAACGGCTTCGATGCCGCGACGGCCATGTACGCCGCCGCCCAATCGGCCTGACCGCCCTCGGTCCAGTCGCTGTGCCAATGCCCGGGCGATCGGCCAGCGAGCTCGGGGGCCGAAGTTGCGCCGATCGGCGCGCTCGGGGCGCCCATCGCGGTAATCGAGATCGGCCGCTCGGTGAGCGCGTAGCGGTCGAGCATCGCCGAGAACGCCATCAGGTCACGCGTCGATCGCCCCGCCTCCGACTGGCCCATTTGCACGCGGAGACCGAACCCGTCGACGATCAGACCCGCCTGCGACGCGATCGCGTCCGCGTAGAGCATCGGCGGGAGCGAGTGGCGGTTGTCCGTGTAGTACTCGCCCCAGGGTTGATCGATCTCGATGAGAATCTTTGCTGTCGGGTCGAGCTTGCGGACCTGCGTCACCGCTCGCCGCGTCAGGTCCATCATCTGATCGAAGCTGAAGTGGAAGTTCCCGTTGACGTGGATGCCGCTGACCACGGTCCACCGCCCGATCGTCCGCCTGTACCGCGTGACGAGGTTCTTGATGTGCTCGTGGACGTAGTCGCGGAGCGTCTCGTAGTCGTTCTCCCAGATGTAGAGCCAGTCGGGAACGCGCAGCGCCTTGAAATCGAGCAACGGCCCCGCGACCACCGGGAGCTTGGCTTTGCGAACCGCCCACTCGATCCACCGATCCGTCGCCTGGAACGCGTAGCGACCCTCCGTCGGCTCCATCTCGACCCAACGCATCGGCATCGAGACGAAGTCGAAGCTCTCCGCCGCGACGGCCTGCGCCGAGTCGGTGAACGAAGTGGGGGAGATCGTGCACCCGACGAGCGGCGCGGACGCGAGCGCAACGCCGACGCTCTCCTCGAGCGGCGCGGGCGACGCCGGTCGCGCGGGGGGTCGACCGACAGCGGTCGCGTGCTCCACCGCCTGGGCGTAGATCTCGCCCTTCACACGCGGCACGAAACGCCGCCGAACCTCCTCGATCGCGAGCATCTCGCTCGCCGTGATCAGAGCACAGAGCGACGCGTAAGCGAGCGCGTTGGCCTCACGCGTGTAGCCGAACGTCTCTTCGCCGCCCGTTCTTGGAGACGACAGCGCGTGCGTAAACAGCAGCCGTCCCTGTTCGAAGAGCTTCATGATCGGATCGTCGGGCTGAAGATCCGAAATCTGCCATGCCTCGAGCTTGTTGTAGAAAAGCATCGCTCGGTGCCGCGCGAGCTCGATGCTCAGCAGGTACGGCCGGTCCCGTTCTGGAAGGAGGCAGGTTTGAAGCGTCAGGACGCCCGGAGGCGGCCCCGGCAATTCGAATCCCGCCGCGGGGTCACCATCGGGAAGTTCGACCGGTGGCGTCTCGGTCACCGACACCTGGAGCCCGAGCGCGACCGCGTCACGGTTCGTCTTCTCGCACGTGATCACCCGACCCTCGAACGTAATCGCCCCCGCGACAAGCATGTTGTCCGGCGCGAGAAGGTGGGCATGCCTGAGGACGTCATCAGGCTGCAGGGCGTCCTGCTCGAAGACAAAAAACTTCAGCATTCGATAGAGGTCCTATCCGGCTCGTCGGAACCGCGCGTCCCGGCTCGTAGCCTACATTCTCGCGACCACCCCCGCGAAGGCAAGTCGCGCGTGGCGCCGTCGATCGGGGGATGTTCCATCAGGAGGATGGCCCGTTGAGCGAGAGAACCGAATCGCTGGTCACAACGGATCTCCGACTTTCCGCCAGAAGAAGCGGGAAAGTCCGCGATGTCTACGCCCTCCCCCCCGACGACGAGGCCCGACCGCGGTCGCTGATCGTCGCGTCCGACCGCCTCTCCGCGTTCGACGTCGTCCTCCCGACGCCCATCCCGGGCAAGGGTCGGATCCTGACCGAGATCGCCGCGTTCTGGCTTCGATCCATCGAATCCGCCGGAGTCGTGCGCACCCACCTGCTCTCGACCGACGCCAGCGAGATCCCCCGATCAGCGTTTGACGCCGCCGACACCACCCGCGACGCCCTCCTCGGGAGGGTCATGATCGCCCGAACCTGCCGCGTGATTCCAGTCGAGTTTGTTGTCCGCGGCTATCTCGAGGGCTCCGGGTGGCGGGACTATCAGCGCACTGGAGCGGTTTGCGGCATCAAGCTCCCCAGGGGGCTTCGACAGTGTGACCGCCTCCCGGAACCGCTCTTCACGCCCGCGACCAAGGCCGAGGCAGGGTCGCACGACGAGAACATCGGGTTCGACGCCGCCAAGCCCGCGATCGAGGCGGTCGCCGGGAGAGGGTGGGCCGAACGCCTCCGCGACATCAGCCTCACGACTTATCACATGGCCCGAGATCACGCCGCCACGCGGGGCATCATCATTGCCGACACCAAATTCGAGTTCGGTGTGCCTCTCGGCGTCGACGGTGAGCCCACGGGCGAGGATCCGATCCTCATCGACGAAGCCCTTACGCCCGATAGCTCGCGTTTCTGGCCGGCCGCCGACTACGAGCCGGGCCGCGCCCAGCGCAGCTTCGACAAGCAGTTCGTCCGTGAACACCTCGAGCAGCTCGTCGCCGCCGGGTCGTGGGACAAGACCGCGCCCGGACCCGAGCTTCCGCGCGAAATCATCGATGGCACCCTGGACCGCTACCGCGACGCCCGCGACCGCCTGCTCGGGCCGTCCCGTCCACAGCCCTCGGTCTACTGACGCTCGATGCTGTCTCTTACGCCGCTCTGAATGCGCTGTACTTCCTTCGCGCGGACCATCGCACGGTGCTGCTCCATGCCGGGCGGCTCGGGGAACACCACCGCGAACGGATCGCCGAGGTCGAGCCGACCGTCGTCGATCGCCGGCTTGTACCGAGCGGCGAGCGCGTCGAACGCGTACCGCTGGAGGTCGTTCGGCGCGTACTGGTACATCAGCGACGCTTCCTGCGGCGGCAGGCTCGATACCGTGGCGGCGAACATACCGCCCGCAACGGCCTTGAAGTCGCGGTCGAGAACCTCCATGCGCCCCGAGCCGTCGTCGGCGTGCACGTTCCGGAGCTGACCCTCGCCCGCCTGCTGACCGTCCTCGAGACGACCGAGGTAGTACTGGTGCGTGCGGGAGGCGTAATCGAAGCTGCTGCGGAACCGCTCCTCGTCGCCCTGCAACAAGGCGACGTAGGCGCCCTGCAGACCGCCTGCGATCTCCGCCGCTGCGACGTTCGGTGAGCGGTAACGATCGAACAGATTCTTCGTCACGAACTCGTCGAGCGGGCGGCTCAGGTCATTCACGCGCCACTCCGTGTTGTGCATGTTCTGATTCTCGAACGAGCGCAGCTCGGTGTACCACTTCTCGGCCTCGTTCGTCTGACCGCGGCGGTAGAAGAACAGGATCGCGTCGGTCAGGAAGTTCTCGTACCCAGCCGCGTACTGGCGGTAGACACGCCGGTCTGATTCGAATACCCCGCCGCGTTCTTCGATCTCTTCCGCGATGTCGCCGTAACTCTGCACGAAGTACTCGTTCGGCGTGGCCTGGTAGAAGCCAAGGCCGCCGTACGCGAAGTCCACGTAGTTGAAGTACAGCGATCCGTACCGCCAGAGCTCCTGGATCGACTGCATCACGAGACGGTCGGTATTGACGAAGTCGAAGTCCCTTTCGTTCACGTCGGTGACGCGAGAAAGGCCCTGCTCCACGCCGCGCGCGGCCCAATACAGAGCGTGCGACGCCGAGAGCCGCCAGTCGATCGGACCGTACTTCCGCGTGTACCGGACCATCGTCGTCAGGCTCATGTGCTCTTCGTCGATGATCGCCCGCTTGCGAAGATGCGCGATCAGCGCGTCCCACCCTGCGCGGTTCGCAGGGTTTGCGGCGAGTTCAGCGAGCGTCGAGATGTCCGACGTGAACGTCCGTCGGATCCTGTCGGCGTCGAGGCTGTTGTCGATGCGGGTCAGGAACACGTATTCGCGGAGCAGGTCCTCGTCGGGCTCGAAGGCCGTCTGCGCGCGGATCTTGCCGGCGAGCTCCCTCGCCTTTGGCTCTGCTTCGTAGACGCCTTCGAGCGTGTCCGGCGCGTTCTCGATCGCCTCGAGCCACTCGACATATCGCTCGATCACGGCGTCGCGCGACCGCAAGCCGGCGGACGTCAGCGGCGGCTCGCCGACGAGAATCGTCCATCGTTCCGCCACCTTCTTCTTGTAATAGCGGTTCGAGTCGTCCGTGAACCCGCCGATTTTGTGGAGATAGATCCACGACAGCTCCTTGTGGAGGAGCATGTCGTTCGGGTTCGCCGGGATACCCTCGTTCTTGAGCAGGTCCGCGCCCGCTTGCACCCACCGCCAACGTTCCTCGGCCGTCTGCGTCGCGACCGAGATGTTGTACGACAGGTTCCACGCGTGGAACGCCCACACCCGCGGGAATCGCGGCTGGAGCTTTGTGATCGCGCGGGCGAGCTCGACCGACTCGTGGAACCGTCCTTCTTCCTTCAGGTTGTTCGCGCGGATCCAGAGATAGTTCACGAACAAGCCGCGGAACGCGCCCATGGCGATACCCGCCGCCACCTGCGGCGGGTCGCTTGCCTCCGCCGTGTCCGCGTACCCGAGCTCGTTTCGGCCGACCGACGCCGCGATGACGGGCGTCAACGCGCCCATGCCCGCGAGGCAGACGACCAGCGCGATCGACGCGATGAGTTTGACGCGGAGCGTTGAGGTCATGGTTAGCGGCCTCCCGGAAGGTCCGACACTGCTCTTACTGCCCCGAGTAGATCGCGAGTTCGCGCCGTGAGAAGACCATCACCGCGAGCCCGTAGAACGTCGTCGCCATCACCGCGAGCACGATCACGCCGAACCCGACGTCGGTCCACGCCAGACGCCGACCCTCGACGATGCTCTCGATCGGTCTCAGCCCGTCGTAGACCTGGAAGATGAATCCCACCGCCTGCGCGACGGGCGTCGAAATGACCTTGTACCACACGAGGTTTCCCTCGTTGTCCGTGTACCCGATCATGTCACCCGAATCGGCGAGCCAACCGGACATTTCGGCAAGGATGAACGTCCCGAACGCGACCAGGCATGCCACCGGAAAGCTCAGGAACGTCCCCGCCCATACCGCGAGCATCGCGAGCACCGCGAGCTTGATCCACAGCACTAACGCCACGCGCAGGTAGTTGAGGTGGTAGCTCCCGACCGAATAGGTCACCTGCAGCCCGTCCGGAGCGAAGCGGATCGTCTCGGGGTTCGGGCGGATCGCGAGCGCCCCGGCCTGGGTCTGGCCGATCTGGCCGTTCACCAGCTCGACCCAGAGCTCCCCATCTTCGTTGATCGCCTCGGGGAGGAGCTGCACGCTGTGGTAGTACCCCAGGCCGATCCGCCGGATCTCCCATGACGGCTGCTCAGAAGAGAGGAACCGCATCGAGACGGTGAAGAACACATCCGGTCGCGCGCTCGCGGCGTCGAGCTTGAATCGGAACGTGATCGGCTCCGACCGCTCCCTCGCCCTCTCGAGCCCGGTGAAGCGGTACTCGATCGCCTGTCCGGGCCCAACGCTCCGATAGGCGTCACGAAGCTCGTCGAGCAACTGCGTCGCGGCCGCTGCCCGATCCGCAGCGGTCGTCGCGAACCCGGGCGTCGACAGCCGCTCGCGAGCGATCCGGTCCTCGAGCACGGTCTGGAACGTCTCGTCCGAATACTCGAACTCGGGCGGGTAGATGATCCGTTGCGTATCGCGTGAGGCGAGGACCTCTGTCTCCAGCAGGAACCGATCCTCGGTCATCGCCTGCCCCTCGTTCGCCGAGACGTAAGCCTCCTTCTCGCCGAGTGCCGGCGTCGAGCGGAGGTACTCGGTGAACAGGAACACGCCGCCCGAGCAGACCGTGAGCAGCACCGCGTTCAGCCCGACCAGCCCGAGCCACTTTCCCAGCACGTATTGCCACGCCGCGACCGGCTTGGTGATGGTCTGCCAGATGGTCTTGTCGCGCTGCTCGAACGTCACCGTCGCCGCCCCGAACAGCAGCGTGAGCAGCGCAAGGATCCAGAACGACCCGCCCGTTCCCCACTGGAGGAACGTCTGCACCCGATACCGCAGCGCCTTATCTGGGTCGAGCTGGCTCGGAATCACCGCCAGCGCGATCGCGAGGATCACGATGAAGACCAGGCTGATCTTCATCCGGATCGCCTCGTTCAGCACGTTCCTCGCCACCGCGAACACCGGCGTGTGCAGCCCGAAGGCGGCACGGAGCGCCTGCACGCCGACCGCGAAACCCTGACCAAGAAACACCAGCCCGAGCACGACCCAGGCCGCGCGCGTCGGCAGATCGGCGAGGTACATCCCCCCGATCACGCCGCCCGAGAGCACGAGCACCGCGAGGAACGTGAGACCGCTCCCGAGCCAGGTCACCGCAAGCCAGATCGCGAGCGTCAGCGCCGCCGCGACGCCGAGGCCGACCAAGCCGTTGTCGCCGCTGAGGACGCTCTGGATCACCTGCCCCGAAGGCGTTGCGAGCACGTCGGGGTCGATACTCGACGCGATCGACGATGTCCCCCCGACACGCCCCGAAGCCACCAGTACCGCGTACGTGGCGTACCCGCCCACGATCAGCAACGCGATCACGACGCTCGAAGCGATCTTGAAGCCGCGGCTCGCCTGAAGCCGGCTCGCCCTGCCGAGCAGCTCGGAAAGGTTCATCCGTGCCGCTCCTCCGAGTTCTCGTCGTCCTCGTCGATCAGCGACCCGATCACGCCGAGATCGACATCCTCATCCGCCGGCTCGTGAGGGGCGGATGGCTGGGGCCGATCGGGCGCGTTCTGCCGCTGCGCCTCCTGTGCGGGCGCGTCGTTGACGAGTTCATCGATGGCCGCGGTATCGACGCCCGACTCGCGGGTGGTGGGGGCGTCCGATTCGACCGCCCGCCGCCCATCGTCGACCTCCATCGGCTCGACGGGGTCCGGCTCACGCATGAGATCCGCGATGACCGCGTCGCCCGAGGCGCCGTCGTCGCCGCTCGCGTCTGACCTCAGGAATTCCGCCGTCGAGCCGCCATGTGTCACGCCGCTCGTCGCGAGCCGTTCGGCCTGCGCCGTATTGACGATGTCCAGAAACAGCTCCTCGAGCTTCTGGCGCGGCTTCGAGACCGACCGAACAGCCGAGGCGCCGCCTGTGCGTTCCCGGATGACCCGATCGATCTCTGCGACCGTCGCGTCATCGAGCTCGTCCGTGTCGATGATCGTCCGTCCCTTGGCCGTGAGCAGCTCTTCGCAGGTCCCGTTGCCGCGGATCTTGCCGCCGTACAGGATCACCATGCGGTCCACCACGTCCTCGACATCGCTCAGCAGGTGGCTCGAGAGCACGACCGTCTTACCGCGCCGACCGAGCTCAATGATCAGGTCCTTCACCTGCCGCGTGCCGATCGGATCGAGGCCGGTCGTCGGCTCGTCGAGGATGAGAAGATCCGGGTCGTTCACCAGCGCCTGCGCAAGGCCGATGCGGCGCTGCATGCCCTTCGAATAGTCGCGGACGGGTCGGCTCGCCGCGTGAGACAGGCCGACCATGTCCAGCAGTTCGCCGATGCGTGACGAGCGGGTCTTGTGATCGAGCTGGAACAGCTTGCCGTAGTAATCGAGTGTCTCCTCGGCGTTGAGGAAGCCGTAGAGGTAGCTCTCCTCGGGCAGGTAGCCGATCCGCTTCTTCGTCGCGACGTCCGTCGGGCTCTTCCCGAACACCGCGATCCGACCCTTCGTTGGGCGGAGCAGCCCGAGAATCATTTTGATCGTGGTGCTCTTGCCCGACCCGTTCGGACCGAGCAGTCCGAACACCTCGCCGCGATCGATCTGGAAGCTGACCCCGTCCACGGCCCGCGCCCGGTCGCGCAGCCAGAAGTCCTTGAAGACCTTCGTCAGCCCCTGGCACGCGATCGCGGGTGTCCTCGTCGCCCCGCCATCCACGGCGGCGGGTGGTGTCGCGAGCCTCGTCATACCGCCGCCTCTCGAACGTTGGTGGTCAGGGTGTCCCGTTCCATCAGTTCTCTTCGCGCTGAATGCCGCGCTGCGTCTGGTAGCGGTCGAGTCGCCGCGCGCGCTCGCGATCTTCGATCGCCTGCTCCGCCTGGCTCTTGTACCGCTGGAGATCGAGATCGCGCTGAATGTCGGGGTCCTCGTTGATAATCAACTGGGCGTCTCCGCCCACCGGAAGCACGACCGACTGCACGAACCGCTTCCCGAGGAACGTCGACAGCGCGTCGTCCCGGTCGCGACGGTACATCAGCGCGGGGCTCGCTCGGAACTGGTCGAGCTTCGCCGTGAACAGCTTCGCATCCGCCTCGGCGTTGCTCGCCGTCGCGAACCGCAGGTTTTCCGCCCGCGACATGATCTCGCTCACGGCGCCGCTGGCGAGCGGCGCGCCCGCCGAGTCCTCATTCGCCATGATCGAGTCGATCCGCGACAGCACGCCATCGGCGGTCCCGTCGGCCGTCTCGATCGCGGCCTCGTAGCGGTCAATCGCCTCGATGAGCGACGGCGCCGCGTTGCCCGCGACCTCGTTGAGCATCTTCGCCCGCTCGCTCTCTGCGTCCGCGCGGGCCTTGCGACCCTCGCTCCGCGCGTTCGCCACCGCGTTGAACCGACGACGCAGGTTCAGCGGCGGCGCCCGATGGTTCAGGTCCACCCGCTCGATCCGGCGGCCCCTTCCGCCCGCCACG
>PAKY01000068.1 GCA_002706885.1 Phycisphaerae bacterium | reverse complement strand
GGCGGGCTCGGCGGCACGGACTCGTTCGACCCCGCGGACGAGGAGGAGATCGACGAGGGCGACGAGGAAGCCTGGGAAGAGGAAGACGAGTACGAATACGAAGAGGAAGAAGACGACGACGCTCGCTCCGCGCCGTCCGTCTACGGCGCCGATCTCGATGAGGACGAAGACGAGGACATCGGCGCCCCGCAGGTCTTCGATCGCGACAAGCTGAAGGCGAAGATCGCGGCGCTGCCCGTGCGGTTCGCGGGGACGAACAAGGGCGAGGCGACGGAGGCGGACCTCGCGGAGTTCCAGAACGCGGCGGAACTTGCGGGGTACAAGTTCCCGCCCGTCGACCTGCTCGAGCCGCCCGAGGAGGGGTTCAATGAGCAACTCGAGGAGTACGTCCGGGAGCAGGCCGAGGCTCTCGAGAACGCGCTGACCGAATACAAGCTCAGCGGCGAGGTCGTTGGGATCGAGTCGGGACCCGTGATCACGCTCTACCACGTCGCGCTCGCGCCGGGGACGAAGGTCGCGCAGCTCAACGCGATCGCGAGCGACCTCGCGCGGTCGCTCAAGAGCGTGAACATCCGCATCGTGCCGAACATGGTCGGGCGCGACACGATCGGCATCGAGGTGCCGAACGCGAAGAAGGAGAAGGTCCGCCTCCGCGAGCTGATGGCCGATCGGGAGCGGTTCGAGGAGATGAAGCTCCCGATGTTCTTGGGCAAGGACGCGTCGGGCGACCCGCTCATCGCCGACCTCGCCAAGATGCCGCACGTGCTCATCGCGGGCACGACGGGCTCGGGCAAGTCGGTGTGCATGAACACGATCGTGATGAGCTTCCTCTACACGAAGAAGCCCAACGAGCTCAAGCTGGTCCTGGTCGACCCGAAGATGGTCGAGATGAGCCAGTTCAAGGACATCCCGCACCTGATGTGCCCCGTGGTGACGGAGATGTCCAAGGCCGCGGCCATCCTCGAGTGGGCCGTGGGCAAGATGGACGAGCGGTACGAGCTGCTCGCGGAGGCGGGCTGCCGGGACATCGCGAGCTACAACGAGCTGGAGGAGGACGAGCTGCTCGAGCGGTTCACGCCGCACGGCAAGGAGCTCAGCGAGGCGGAAGCGGCTCGCATCCCGCGGCGGCTGCCGTACATGGTCTTCATCATCGACGAGCTCGCCGACCTGATGATGACCAACAAGGAGGTCGAGGGCTCGATCGTCCGGATCGCGCAGAAGGCCCGCGCCGTCGGCATCCACCTGATCCTCGCGACGCAGCGTCCGCAGGCGAACGTGGTGACGGGCCTGATCAAGGGGAACATGCCCTGCAGGATCAGCTTCAAGGTCGCGTCGGGACTCGACAGCCGGATCGTGCTCGATCAGAAGGGCGGCGAGCTGCTGCTCGGCATGGGCGACATGCTCTTCCTCTCGCCCTCGAGCCACAAGCTGATGCGCTCGCAGGGCACGCTCGTCGACGACAAGGAGATCAGGCGGGTCACGCGGTTCCTCAAGGAGGTCGCGGGCCCGAGCTTCGAGCGAAGCCTCGTGCAGCTCCGAGGCGGCATGAGCCCGGACGACGCGGAGCGTCTCGCGGCGACGGAGAACAACTCGTCGGCCTCGCTCGCCGCGGCGCAGGAGGACCCGCTCTTCGACCGCGCCGTGGAGATCGTCCTGGAGACCAAGCGAGGGAGCGTGAGCCTCCTTCAGCGTCGCCTGGCGATCGGCTACACGCGGGCGAGTCGATTGATCGATCTAATGGGGATCGCGGGGATCATCGGCGAGCACAAAGGCTCGGTCGCTCGCGAGGTGCTCATCAGCCCCGACGAGTGGGAAGCGATCAAGGAGATGGCGCGGGCGATGGCCGAGGAGCAGGGGTTGACGCCCGTCGCCTCCGACGACCCGGACCAGCAGTTCCTCTTCGCGGGCGGTCAACCTCCGGCGGCGGATGACGAGGAGGCGTTGGACGACGCCGAGGAAGACGCGGAAATCGACGACGAAACCGACGAGGGGGCCGAGGAGGCCGAAGACGGCGCGTGGGACGAGGCCGAGGAAGACGACACCGAGGCGGAAGAGGACGAGGGCGACTGGGAAGAGGAAGCCGAGGAAGCGGAAGAAGACGAGGAAGAGGACGCCGAAGACGAGGACGGCGAGTACGAGTACGAAGAGGACGAGGAAGGCGACGACGAGGAGTGGGAAGAGGAGGAGGAAGAGGAAGAAGAGGACGAAGAGGAAGAGGACGAGGCACCCTTCGAACCTACGGACGGGCGGGCCGCGCCGCGTCGCAAGCGGTGAAGATGAAAACCCAACGACCCTGACGGGCGCCACCCGCGGGGTGGTGGCCCGTATGCTTGCTCTGGCGGAGCGTGGGGCGTGGTCGCTGTGCGCGTCGTCCTCGGTAAGGCCCGGCTGATCGCCGGGTTGGGCGCGGGTGAACTCGAAAGGACTTGCATGATCTCGGCGATGAAGGCGTGTGGCGTGAAGGCGGGCCTGGCGCTCGCGATGGTGGCGGGGCTGGCCTCGGCGGAGCTCCCGAGCGTGCTCGACCGCGTGCCCACGGACGCGACGCTGGTCGTGGCGGGCAAGAACATCGAGAAGCTGCTCAGCGACCTCAGCGAATTCAACACCGCGTTCGGCGAGATGCTTCCCCCGGACATGCGTCAGGGCCTCTCGATGGCCTCGTTCCTCCAGCTTGTGACGACCCAGCCCGGGTTCGACACGGACGGGTCGTTCGCGGTCGTGATCGAGCCGCCTGCGGACGAGATGGGGATGGACGATGAGGCCGAGGGCGGTGAGAGCGTCGTTCTCCTGCTCCCGATCAACGACTTCGAGGCGTTCCGCGCGGCGCCGTTCATCAAGGGGCAGAGCCCGAAGATGAACAACGGCGTCATGACGCTGACGATGATGGAGCAGAAGGTGTTCCTCCGTGACGTCGACGGCTTCGTCGTCGCGGGAAGCGACGACGCCTTGGTCCGCGCGTTCGACGGCAAGAAGGGGCGGATGGACGGCCACGAGGACCGCCTCGGCGAAGCGGGCGACGGCGTTCTCTCGTCGAACGACATCGCGCTGATCGCCAACGTCCAGAAGCTCCGCCCGATGCTTCAGCAGGGCGTTGACCAGATGGGGCAGCAGGCGCAGTTCCTCGGCGCGATGGGCGGCGGCGCCGACATGCAGGGCAACGTCGACAAGCTGACGCAGCTCGTGGAGAAGTTTGTCCGCGACGGCGAGGTCGGCGTCTTCGGCCTTGACATCGAGGGGACGGGCGTCGCGTTCGACGCGGGCGCGCACTTCTCCGATGACTCCGAGCTCGCGAAGATGTTCGAGAAGGGCGGTGACGGCGAGAGCATGCTCGGCAAGCTTCCGCGGATGAAGTACCTCTTCGCGTACGGCATCGATACCGAGAGCGGCGCGATGCGCGAGGTGATCGCGAACGCTGTGGACGGCGCGGCCGCGGGCGGCGGGGCGATGAACCCGTTCATGCCGGGCAAGGACGTCATCGAGCAGACCTCGGGCTACGCGGGCGTCCTCGGAGCGTCGAACGCGATGGGCGGGGCGGGGTTGCTCAGCAACTTCATCACCTACACCGAGACCGATGACGCGGAGAAGGTCGTCGGGATGATCAAGAAGATGGTCGGCGGCGTGAACGGGCTCGCGGAGGGCGGGTTCAAGGTCAGCTCGACGTGGGAGGACGACGTCCGCCTCGTGCAGCACGATGTCGAGGTCGATTCGTACGGGCTGACAATGACGCCCGACATGAACGCGGCGCCCGCGGGCATGAACATGATGATGGACCCCGGGATGGCGATGCAGTTCCTCTTCGGCGCCGCGGGCGGGCCGAACGGGTACATCGCGACCGCGAACGACGGCGTGTACCAGACCGTCTCGAAGAACGGCAAGCTCATCAAGGACGCGATCGACGCGGGCGAGGACGGCGTGAGCCTCTCCACCGACGAGGGGATCAGCAAGGTCGCTGAACGGATGCTCGGCGACGGACGCATCGGCGAGGCGTACGTCTCGGTCAGCGGGATCGCGCAGACGGTGATGCCGCTGCTGATGATGTTCGGAGCGGTGAACGACGCGCCGCAGATCCCGGAGCTTCCGCCCGTCGGCATGTCGGTCGCGAGCGGCGACGGCGGTGTGACGCTGCGGACGTACATCCCGGGCGAGACGCTCGTGTTCCTCAACCAGATGGGCCAGCAGCTCGGCCAGCAGTTCGGCGGGCCCGGCATGGCGCCCGGCGGCGCCCCCGCGCAGGACACCAAGCCGCGGTTCTGACGCTGGCGGAACGCCCGACCATCCCCACCACCTCTTCCACGGCCCACGCCGCGCTGGCGACCGGCGGCGCGTGGCGGATCTCGGCGTCGGTATCGCTGACGCTCGACCGCCCGCGCCTGCTCGCGATCCTGAACGTTACGCCCGACAGCTTCTCTGACGGCGGGCGTTTCGGCGGCGCAGACGACGTCGCGGACGCGGCGCGACGCGCGATTGACGAGGGCGCGGACGGGCTCGACATCGGCGGTGAATCGACCCGGCCCGGCGCGGTAGCTGTGAGCGAGGGGGAACAGATCGCTCGGATCGTGCCCGCGATCAAGGCGATCCGCGGCGCGGGGATCGACGCGCCGATCAGCGTCGATACGACGAGAGCGGCGGTCGCCGCGGCGGCGCTCGACGCGGGAGCGGACGCGGTCAACGACATCTCGGGCGGGACGGACGACGCCGCGATGCTCCCACTCGTCGCGTCGCGTGGGGTGGGCGTAATGCTGATGCACCGCCTCACGACCCCCGAGCGGGACCGGTTCTCGGATCGGTATCGGGCCGAGCCGGACTACGGGGGCGACGTGGTCGGCGCGGTGCGGGCGTCGCTTGAGGCGATGCTCAAAGCGGCGGTCGCGGCGGGGATCGACCCTCGCGCGGTCGTTCTTGACCCCGGGCTCGGATTCGGGAAGTCAGTGGATCAGAACCTGGAACTGATCGCCCGGACGGGTGATCTGGCATCGCTCGGGCGTCCGATCCTCGGCGCCGCGAGTCGGAAGAGTTTCACCGCCCGGGCGGCGATGGGCGAGCGGGAGGCCGATCCTGCTCCGCCCACGGACCGGGTTGAGGGCTCGATCGCGTGTTCGGTGGTCCAGTTGCTGGGCGGAGCGAGGCTCTTTCGCGTGCACGATGTGTGCGCACAGGGGCGGGCGCTGCGGGCGGCGTGGCGGATGATGGGGACCGCGGCTGGTGGAACCTCGAACGGGGACGGTGGTTGAGCAGGATGAGAAATAATGAGGGCGCGCACGCGGTTTTCCAGAGGCTCGCGTGAACGTACCATTGCTTTGCGGAAGGAGCCATTGCATGGCGAACGAGAACGTGCGTGAATTCACCGACGGGAACTTCCAGAACGAGGTTCTGGACGCTCAGGAGCCCGTCCTCGTCGATTTTTGGGCCGAGTGGTGCATGCCGTGCCGGATGCTCGCCCCGACGATCGACCAGGTCGCCGATGAATTCGCCGGCAAGGCGAAGGTCGGCAAGGTCGACACGGACGCCAACCGCGAGGTCGCGGTGAACTACCAGATCTCCGCGATCCCGACGGTCATCCTGTTCAAGGGTGGCGAGGTCGTGAAGAAGTTCGTCGGCCTGACGAGCAAGGAAGACCTCTCGGCCGCGATCTCGGAGGCCGCGGGCTAACGCCCGTCTGAGCCGCCGCCGACGATGGCGTCCGAATCAAAGAACAACGGCGCTGCTTTGCGATGCGGCGTGGTCGGCGTGGGCCGTATGGGACGTCACCACGCTCGCGTCTACAAGGATCTGCCCGACACCGAGTTGGTCGGTGTCGTCGAGCCTGATCCGGAGCGGGCCGAGCTTATCGCCGAGAAGCACGGTTGCCGCGCGTTCTCGAGCGAGGAGGAACTCCTCGCGGCGGGCGTTGACTGCGTGACGATCGCGACGCCGACCTCGGCGCACGAGGCGACCGCGGGCACGTTCCTGCGCGAGGGCGTGGCGTGCCTGGTCGAGAAGCCCCTGGCGCCTGACGGCGCGGCGGCGGCGCGGATCCGCGACGTTGCAGAATCGTCTGGCGCGTGCCTGATGGTGGGCCACATCGAACGGTTCAACCCGGTGATCCGCGCGGTCGCGAAGCTCCGCGCGGGTGGGCAGCGGTTCACGCCGCGGTTCATCGAGGTGCACCGCGTCAGCCCGATGACGTTCCGCTCGGTCGACATTGGCGTCGTGATGGACATGATGATCCACGACCTCGACGTGGTGCTGTGGCTGATGGGCGGCGAGGAGCCGGTCGAGATCTCGGCGGCGGCGGTCGCGGTGGTGACCGAGCACGAGGACATCTGCAACGCGCGTCTGCGGTTCGAGACCGAGGCGGGGCCGTGCGTGGCGAACATCTCGGCGAGCCGCCTCGCGATGAAGACCGAGCGGGTCACGCGGATCACGGGCGAGGACGGGTACATCAAGATCGACTACGCCCAGAAGACGGGCACGATGATCCACAGGACGGCGAACGAGGCGCAGCGGGCGGAGGTCGCCGAGCAGCTCCGGGCGGGGGTCGATCTGACGGATCTGAACTGGGCCGACCTCGTGAACATCGAGCCGCTCGCGATCGACGACGCGGACCAGCTCGAGATGGAAATCGGGGCGTTCCTGGACGCGGTCCGGACGGGCGAGCGGCCCGAGATCGACGCGGACGCGGGCCTGGTGAACATCAGGACGGCGGAACGCATCATCGAGGCGACGCGCGAGTTCATGGGCTCCGCGGTGATCGGCTGATGCGTCCCGTTTTTCTGGCACATTTCCGCTTCGCAGAGAACGCCTCCATCGCGAGAAGGCGTGTGGTCGGCGCGGCCGGCAGCGTTACACTCTGTGCGCCGGGGCGCCTTTGTCATGGCGCAACTGGCGTTCGGCCTGGTGGGGGTCGATAACAACGCGGGCGGGGTTGTCCGCGGTTGAGGTCACGAATCGGGCCGCTCATGGCCCCTGGTGGGACGATGGCGACGGAACACGATCAGAGCGAACTCGCGGTGGACACCGCCGAGCGGCAGGCCGATCAGGAAACCGGGTCGAGCGAGCGCTCCGAAGGCGCATCGGACGGCGGCCAGACGCCCCAGGAGGCGGCCGAAGGCGTGTCGACGCCGGCGGGCTCGTCTTCTTCTGAGCCGAGCACCGATCCGGACTCGATCCAGATCAGCGACGAGGCCGCGGCGGAGATCGACGCCGCGATGAACGCCGCGACGCCGGCCCAGAAGTCGGGCGCGGGGCGCGCTCCCGAGAAGGCGAAGCTCCGCGGGCCCCGCAAGGTCGAGGGCGGGCGTGAGCATCGGTCGGGGACGATCGTCAGCGTCGGGCCGAGCGACGTGTTCATCGAGTTCGGGCCGAAAGAGCTCGGCGTCGTCGAGCGGACGCAGTTCAAGGATCGCGAGACGGGCGAGGAGAAGACCGTCCCCGCGGTCGGCGAGCAGATCGACGTGGTCGTTCAGCGGTTCGAGCCGAGCGAGAACATCTTCATCTGCGTGCTCCCGGGCACGGTGCAGAAGGCCGACTGGGAGTTGCTCACCCCGGGCCAGACGGTCGAGGCGAAGGTCGTCGGCGTGAACAAGGGCGGGCTCGAGCTCGAGATCGCGAGCCACAGGGCGTTCATGCCCGCGAGCCAGGTCGATGTCGGCCACATCAAGGACCTCTCGGTCTACGTGGGCGAGAAGCTCACCTGCGTCGTGCAGCGGATCGATCGGCGCGGCAAGGGCAACATCGTCCTGAGCCGGCGCGAGCTCGTCGAGGTCGAGCGTCAGGAGAAGGCCAAGGGCCTCCGCGACACGCTCCACGAGGGCGACACGGTCCAGGGCACGGTCCGGAAGATCATGGACTTCGGCGCGTTCGTCGATCTCGGCGGCGTCGACGGGCTGATCCACCTCTCGGACCTCACCCACGATCGCGTGAACCATGGCGCCAAGAGCGTGGCTCGCCACGTCACCGAGGGGCAGCAGGTCACCGTCAAGATCCTCAAGCTCGATTGGGACCAGAACCGCATCAGCCTCGGCCTCAAGCAGCTTCAGGCCGACCCGTTCGCCGCGGCGGCCGAAGAGGTCCGTGAGGGCGCCGAGCTGACCGGCAAGGTCACGAAGATCATGGAGTTCGGCGCGTTCGTCGAGGTGGCTCCGGGCATCGAAGGCCTCGTGCACATCTCCGAACTCGATCACCGGCGCGTCGCGACCGTCGAGGAAGCGGTGCAGGTGAACGAGGTCGTGCAGGTCCAGGTGCTCAAGGTCGACCCGGATTCGCGGCGCGTCTCGCTCTCGATCAAGGCCCTCAAGGAAGCCCCCGCCGGGCCGAAGGGCGGCAAGCCCGGGCGCGGCGGAGGAAGCAAGGGCCGCGGCGGTCGCGACGATCGTTCGCCCGACGAGATCCTCAAGGAGACGCCGCAGCTCCGCCGCATGCGTGAGGAAGCGCAGAAGCGTCAGAAGGACCGCGAGAGCGAGAAGAAGAAGTCCAGGGGCGGGGGGCTTGGCGGCCTCGGCGACTCGGACGTCTACGGAACCGGTCTCGGCGACCTTCGGCTCTGACGCCTCACGGGGCGCCGGGTCCGGGCTCATCTGGGCTGTCGGATCACATCCAGAAGTAGTGCCACGCGGCTTCGAGATCGATCGTCTCGCCCGGCTGGATTTCTACGTCCCACTCGAACTCGGCGGCGCCGTTGAGGCGGGACCAGTACCCCGGCCAATACAGCGTGGGCCATCCGAGACGCTGGCGGAGCGGCGCGGCCCACGCGGCCTCGGCGGTGTAGACGTTGAGCGCTTTACGCTCGCCCCCGTTGCTGACGCTGTCGCCGATGCCGAAGGCGACGGCGTGGGCCTCGACGCGAACGGGGTGGGACTTGCGGTTGGTCAGCGACGCGTTCATGCCGATATCGACGCGGGCGTAGTCGTGACCGTTCCACCGAACGGCGTTGTGATCGCGGCCGAGTTCTGATTCGGAGCGTTCGACCTGGATGTCGATCGCGGAACCGACCTCGACGTCGGTCGTCGCGCCACGCGCGGCGTAGGTCACCATGCCCTGCGCGAGCACGCGACCGTCGCGGATGACGAGCGCGGGGGCGGTGGTGGGCGGGTGGCCCTCGGGGTGCGTGTTCTCGATGCGGAGCGCGTGCTTGGCGACGGGCTTGAGCAACGCGACGGCGATGGCCCTGCGGTGGTCGTCGTTGAGTGATCGGAGTGCGAGCTCCGGGGGCGCGGCGTCGAGCTCGAGCTCGTAGAGGCTCTCGTACGAGCACTCGAACGACGTGATCGGAAGCGTCATGCGGGCGCCCTTGCGGAGCGTGACGCCCTCGACGGTGTAGACGAACAGGTCCTCGGCCCGCTCGCCGCCGGTCATCTCGGGCGTGGCGTCAGGAGCGGCATCGATCGCGCCGCCGGGCTGGCGAGCGCGCGAATCGACGAGCTGCGACATGATCGCGTTGGAGAACATCGATCCGGTCTGGCCGACGCGGGCCTCGCGGAAGAAGAGGCCGAGGCTGTCGAACGATTCGCGGAGGGCCATCGGGTCGATCTGGTGCTCGAACTGGAACGACGGGACACCGACAGCCATGTGGACGGTGGCGTTCTCGAGATCGTCGAGCTCGTTGACGAGCGAGGCCTGGAGTTCGAGGCGCACGCGTTCGTCGTCGAGCATGGTGATCCGGTACGACGGTATCCAGCGGAGGCCGCGCTGGAGGTACATGAGCGAGACCGAGGCGTCGCTGTGGATGCCGCGCCGACGTTCGAGCTCGATGACCATCCGGTCACGCGGGGAGCGGTCGGTCAGCGTCGTGGCGATGTCTTCGCCGACAATCCGGACGTCACGCATCTCGGAGAGCGGGACGGCGGCGAGGGCGTCGTCTTCGCGGACGAGCACAATCGGCGCGCCGCTGGAATCGGTGATCTGTTTGAGCTCGCCCTCGCGCAGAGCGTCTCGGTCGTCGCCCGCGAGCCTGAAGCCGATCCGCCGGCCCACGTTGGCCCGCAGGATGTCGGCGATCGAGGCGACGTCACGCGTGCTGTCGGCCTCGAGTCGTTCGACGCGGACCGACGCGACCTTGGCCTCGACGCCTTCGTACTGCGCCCAGAACGTTCCGAGAACGGGCGTGGGTAGTTCGGAGAGCACGATCTCGTCTGACGGGTCGTAGGGCGTTCGACCGGAGCGGAGGACGAGGGCGTGGCCGTCCTTGAAGGCGGTGACTTCGGTGATCGGCAGCGTGGTCGCGGGCGTTTCATTCGCGACCGCCCGGCTTGAGAGGACGGCGATGACAGCGATGGCGAGGGCCGCACCTCGCGAGACGACGCTTTGCATGACGCGCTCCTTGAAGAACCCCGATCGAGACGACTCGATGGGTTCTACGCGTCGGCGTCGGATTGGAGTCGCGTCAGAACGGCGCGGTTGCACACGCGTGACAGACTCGTTGCGCGGCCGTGACACATCGCGCGGTGGTGATCAGTCGTCGTCTTCGGGCGTCCATTCCGGATCGCCCGCACGAGCGGCGGGGTCGGCCCAGAAGCGGCGATCCATCAGTTCCTCCGCAGTCAGCCCGCTGGCGTGGCCGTCGAGGAAGCCGGTCATCGCGCGACCTAGGTACTGCGGCCTCAGATGACCGAACGCGGTCGCGGGTGACTGCGTCGTCCCGTTCTCATCGAACTCAGAGCCGAACTCGGGCGCTTCGACGACGTGCCAGCCGTCGATACGGTAAGACGGTTGCGCGAAGCGCGCCGACGCGAAGGTCAGCAACGTTGATGGACTGAACGGCTCTTGAATTCGCGTGACGGTCTGGCCGTCGTTTAGATATCGCAATCCGGGAGCCCGGTAGTCGCCTCCTAGGTAGAAGCGGTTCACGCCAAACGACGGATACTGGCTCTCGACGTACGGTTCTGGAGCGGCGTCTCCGAACAGCACGTCCACCTCCTCCCCAAGCGTCTTTGCGCGTGTACCGACGTGCGACGCGCCGCGGAACGTGTAGTCAAAGTAGGGCCGGAGACGGTAGAGCCAGCGGCCAGCGGCCGCATTGCCAAGGAACCCGGGGTAGGTCTCGATCAGCGGAAGCCCGCTCTCGTCGGTGATGTCGGCCGTCGGGCGAAACGCGGGGTCGGAATCGATCTCGTTACTGCCCGCAAGATGGGCCGGCATCAGGAAACTGCTGTGATCGTCGGCGTACAGCGCGTACGACTGGACCAGCGTCCGAGCGCCGGACGCCGCCTCCATTGCCCGCGCCGTGTCCCGCGCCCGCCCCAACGCTGGCACAAGGATCCCGATCAACAACGCGATGATCGCGATCACCACCAGCAATTCGATCAGCGTAAATGCTCTTGCCCGTCCAGCCATGCGCGAGAGGCCTCCCTGCGTCGGAAGCGAACAGCGTAGCGCCGAATCACGAAGGGCAGCCGCCCCCGAAGATCTGAAGGAACGCCACGACGTCGGCGATGTCGAGCGTGCCCATCGGCGCCGCCAGGTCCGCCGAGGCGTCACCCGCGCCGAAGAACTGGAGGAAGCCAACCACGTCGGCGATGTCGAGCGTCTCGAAGGGCTCGGCGAGGTCCGCGGCGTTGCACCCGTCGTTCGACTCCACCGTGTAGGTATCGACGATCACACGGTCGAGGCTGAGCGAGGTATCGATCGCCATGAACCTGATCTCGTAACCCGTGGCGCTGCCCGGCACCGTCCAGACGTAACGAGAGTCCTGGATCACGCCGCCACCACCGACGCCCGGCTCGCCGAGATCGATCGGCTCGGCCTCCTCGATGGCCTGGTACGCCTCGCCGTCGAGTTCAACGGTCGAGTTGTCGAGCGTCACCCCCTGGACACGGGTCTGGAGGACGACGGTCGTCTCGTACCCGTCACCCAGCCCGAAGCTGGGGACGAGGACGGTGATGTCCTGCACGCTCCCGAACGAGTAGATGTTGCCCGTTCCAGTGATGAACGAACCGCCCGACGCGTCGGAGACGTCCCAGTCCCCCGCGTTCTCGTCGAACACGCCCCCCACAAACTCGCCGACGTCCGGGTCGTTGTCGCCAAACGGGGACGTGAAGATGTTCCACTCGGCGTAGGCCGAGAGCGCGGAAACGCCCCGCTCCCACTGGAAGTTCACGCCGTCCGGCGCCACGAAGAACTCCGCGCCCCCCAGCGCTGAGCCCGACGCGATCACCATCCCGAGTACGGCCGCTGTTGCTGCCCGCATGCTCTGCTCCTTCGAATCTCTCTCCGCGTGCGAGCGGCGACCCGACGCGTCGGAAAACCAGTGTTCGGTCAATTGCGATTGAGAACCAGTCTCAATTGCGACCCATGCTAGCTGACCATCGGGCGAGGGTCCATGGAGGATGCAGGAAAAGGCGAGATCGACTCGTCTTGTTCGTGCTTCACGAGACATTCGCCGAACCTTCGCACTGATCCAAGTCGGTCTTAGGCATGAGGTTGAGCGACCCCGACCTCTTCGTTCGGGCGCGGCGATCGGACGCGTCCATTGCTCCACTGAAATGCTTCGCGCGTCGGGCGGCGAGGCCGTCCGCGCTGACGCGAAACGTCAAGACCAGGGGAGACACAGAGATGAAGCGAATCGCAGCCGTCGTCGCTCACGTCGCGGGTTCCGCGGCCGCCCTCGCGGGTGGGCCAACCGTCGACTTCCAACTCACGATACTCCACAACAACGACGCCGAGAGCCAGCTCATCAGCGCTCCGGGGGAGCCCGATTTTGGTGGCGCGGCGCGGTTCGCGGCGCTGGTCGATCGCCTCCGCGCCGACGCCGACGTTGAGCCCGGCGCCACCGTGCGTTCGGCGCTCGTCGTCACCGCGGGCGACAATTTCCTCGCGGGGCCTGAGTTCAACGCGAACAACTCGCGGCCCGCGGGCGCTCCGTTCTACGACACGATCGCGATCGATCTGATCGGTTACGACGTGCTCGGCGTGGGTAACCACGAGTTCGACTTCGGGCCCGACGTGTTCGAGATGTTCCTCTCGGGCTTCAGCGGCGCGTCGCCCGTCGCGGTGACGGCGAACCTGGGGTTCGGCGCGGAGCCCGGGCTGAACGCGCTCGTGCCGGCGCGTCTGGCCGCGAGCGTCGAGTTGAACATCGAGGGGAAGCGCGTGGGCGTGGTCGGCGCGACAACGCCGAACCTCCCGTTCATCTCGAGCCCGCGCGATGTCACCGTGGATCAGGCCGTCGCCTCGGCGATCCAGGCGGAGGTCGACGCGCTGACCGCCTCGGGCGTCAACATCATCATCGTCACCAGCCATCTTCAGAGCGTCGACGAGGAGCTCATGCTCGCGACCATGCTCGATGACGTCGACGCGATCGTCGCGGGCGGCGGCGACGACATCATCGCAGACGCCGGCACGGCGCTCGTGCCGGGTGACTCGATCGACCGCGTCGGCTACCCGCTCACCGCGACCGACCTCGACGGCGACACCGTCTACGTCGTCTCGACCGCGGGCGATTACAAGTACGTCGGTCGGCTGATCCTCGACTTCGACTTTGACGGGAACGTCATCAACGTGCCCGCGGAATCGAACATCGTCCGTGTCGCCGACTTGAGCGTCGATCCGCTGAACGGCGTCACGCCCCGCCAGGACGTCATCGACCAGGTGGTGACGCCCGTGATGGACGCGATCGACGAGCTTGCCCAGAACGTCATCGCGAGTTCGGACGTCCCGCTCGACGGGCGGCGGAACAACATCCGCAGCCGCGAGACCAACCTCGGCAACCTCATCGCGGACAGCTTCCTGTACGTCGCGAACCGCAAGGCGGCGAGCTTTGGCGTGGATGCGCCGCAGGTCGCCTTCGCCAACGGCGGCGGCATCCGCAACGACAGCGTGCTGCCCGCGGGCGACTTCACCGAACTGGACAGCTTCGACGTCCTGCCGTTCACGAACTTTGTGACCGTCGTCCCGAACGTGCCGCGTGAGCAGTTCAAGGAGATCCTCGAGAACTGCGTGAGCCGCATCGAGGCGGGCACGGGCGCCGCCGTCGGCGACGGAACGGGCCGCTACGCGCAGGTCGCGGGCTTCGAGATGACCTACGACCCCCACCGCCAGGCGATCGACCTCGATCTCGACGGCCAGACCATCCGCCCGGGGCAGCGCGTCCTCGAGGTCTCGCTCGATGACGGCACGGTCGTCGTCGAGGCGGGCAAGGTCATCGAGGGCGAGCCGATCGACGTCGCCATCGTCGACTTCCTCGCGCAGGGCGGCGACCAGTATCCGTTCCGCGGCCTCCCGTTCACGAACATCGGCGTCACTTACCAGCAGGCGCTGGCTCAGTACATCGCCGAGTCGGCCGGTTTGAACGGCGTGATCTCGGAGATCGACTACCCCGCCGGCGGCGAGGGACGCGTCCGCAACCTCGACTTCGTGCCGTGCAGCCCCGCGGACCTCGGCCTCCCGAACCGCGTGCACGACATCGCGGACGTGATCATGTTCCTGCAGCTCTTTGGAGCGATGGACCCCGCCGCCGACCTCGGCGCGCCGGAGGGCACGTTCGACATCGGCGACGTGATGGCGTTCCTCGACATCTTCGGCGCTGGCTGCCCGTAACCGCGGCCGGTCACGATCCATCAACGCCCGGAGGGGGCGAGCGAGCGTGAGAACTCGCAATCACACAACGAGCCCGCGGGAAACCGCGGGCTCGTGTCTTCTCCACCGTAGCCCTGACCAAAGACCACGGAACGCGGACGCCCCGCCCCAGGTCGGGTGGGGTCCAACATGGAGCGGGGCATCGCGCCCGTTCTTCGCGCAATCGCGCCTGCCATCTCTGATCACGAAAACGGCGCGCGACCTGTCCGACTATTGAAGGATTTTTTCGTCGATGAACAATCGATGTTCGCCGCGAGCACGCGCAACGCACCGCCTTTACAAGCCCCTGGCGCGAGCCTGGGGCGTATCGAAGGAGTCCGCCGCTATCACGTCAACGTACGTCTGCCCCAGGCTTGCGCCAGGGGCTTGTAAAGACCGCACCATCCTCCGGACCGCCAAATGATTGGTTCACGGCGTGACCCCGTACTATCTATTGGTGACGTGGATGGGGCGCCTCCACATCACGCTTTGGGGACGGCGGGAGAAACCCATCTTTGCGACGACGCCTCGCGAGTTGGAGATCGAGCGCCGATGGCGTGAACGGATTCTCGCGAGAGAACGGTCTTGGTTCGTCCCGATCATTCTCTCCGCACCAATCCTCATTGTCGTGATGTTGACGAGGGTCGCGTCCAGCTTCTCGCTGACCGCGGGGCACTACGCAACGATCGCCGGGTTGTCCGCGCCGTGGGCGGCGCCTGCTGGCATCACCGTCCTCGGGCTCTGGCTTGGTCCTCGCTACAGCCGCTGGTGGTTGTCGAAGCAGTCGCGACTCTCCGTTATTGTCGAGAAGCGTGCGTTTTCGCAGCGACGCGACATGGTCATCGCGCTGCTCATCGCCCCCGCCCCACTCATAGTGATCTGCGGCCTGAGCATCTTCTGGGCCGACATGGGTCTGCTTCGACTGTTTGCCGCGTGCGCTGTGGTGGCCTTCAGCATCGCTGCCATTCTCTGGGGCCTTGGCCATCGAGTCGGATACGACGAGCGCTGTCGCGCGTGTGGATATCGGCATACCGAGGGCGCCGAGCGGTGTCCCGAGTGCAACAGCGACCTCACCAAGCCGTTGGCGGTCGTGCTTGGCCGTGATGTGAGAAGCACGGCGGCCGCTTTGATCGGCGTTGTGGCGTTTGTTGCGGCGATCGGCGTTGTGATGCTTGGGTGACCGTTGCCGCTATCACATCAGCGTACGTTTGCCCCAGGCTTGCGCCAGGGGGTTGTAGGTCTTACTCCGCGCTGAGCGCTGCCTGTGCCGCCGCGAGGCGGGCGATCGGCACGCGGAACGGGGAGCAGCTCACGTAGTCGAGCCCGATGCGGTGGAAGAACTTCACGCTCGCCGGGTCGCCGCCGTGCTCGCCGCAGACGCCGACCTTGAGGTCCTCCTTCGCCGCACGCCCCTCGGTCGCGCCGATCTCGACGAGCCGACCGACGCCGCCGACGTCGAGGCTCTGGAACGGGTCCACCTCGAGCACCTCGCGGGCGATGTACGCGGGGAGGAAGTCGTTGACATCGTCCCTGCTGAAGCCGAAGGTCATCTGCGTGAGGTCGTTCGTGCCGAAGCTGAAGAAGTCGGCGACCTCCGCGATCTCGCCCGCCGTCAGCGCGGCGCGGGGGATCTCGATCATCGTGCCGATCTTGATGTCGAGGCGCCCCGGGTAGTCCTCCTCGCGGCGCACCGCGTGGATGGTCTCCTGCGCGAGCTCGCGGAGCATCTCAAGTTCCTTCCGCGCCGCGACGAGCGGGATCATGATCTCCGGCATGGCGCGAACTTTGCGCCGGAGGCACTCGATCGTCGCCTCCGCGATCGCGCGGACCTGCATCTCGAGGATCTCGGGGTAGCTGATCGCGAGGCGGCAGCCGCGGTGTCCGAGCATCGGGTTGAGCTCGTGGAGCTGCGCGACGCGCCGACGGACGTTGTCCTCGTTGAGGTTCAGCGCCGTGGCGATCGACTTGAGCTCCTTCTCATCGTGCGGCATGAACTCGTGCAGCGGTGGGTCGAGCAGGCGCACCGTGACGGGCAATCCCTTCATCGCCTCGAAGATCGCGATGAAGTCGTCGCGCTGGTGCGGGAGGAGCTTCTCAAGCGCTGCGCGACGCTTCTCCTCGGTCTCCGCGAGGATCATCTGGCGCATCGCCATGATCCGCTCGCCCTCGAAGAACATGTGCTCGGTGCGGCACAGCCCGATGCCCTGGGCGCCGAACTCGCGGGCGCGGCGCGCGTCCTCGGGCGTGTCGGCGTTGGCCCGCACCGCGAGCGTCCGCTTCTTGTCGGCCCAGCGCATCACCTTCGCGAAGTCGCCCGTCACCGACGGGTGACTCGTCGCAACCGACCCGTCCATCACCTCGCCCGTACCACCGTCGAGGGAGAACGTGTCCTTGCGGGTGTACAGCTTGCCGCCGACCTTGAACTGACCCTTCGAGGCGTCGATCTCGAGTTCGCCCGCGCCGACCACGCATGGCTTGCCCCAGCCGCGGGCGACGACGGCCGCGTGGCTCGTCATGCCGCCCGTGCTCGTCAGGATGCCGATGGCGCTGTGCATGCCCTCGACGTCTTCCGGGCTGGTCTCCGAGCGGACGAGGATCACCCGCTCTCCGTTCCGCGTGCGCTCGACCGCCTCCTCGGCGTCGAACGCGGGCTTGCCGACCGCCGCGCCGGGCGACGCGGGCAGCCCCGTGCACACGACGTTCGCGAGCGTGCGAGCCTCACTGTCGAAGCTCGGGAGCAGGAGCTGGATCAGATCGCCCGCGGGCACGCGCAGCAGCGCGTCGTCCTCACTGATGAGCTTCTCTTTCGCCATGTCGCACGCCACGCGCACCGCGGCCGCGCCCGTGCGCTTCCCGTTGCGCGTCTGGAGCATGTAGAGCTTCCCACGCTCGATCGTGAACTCGATGTCCTGCATGTCCTTGTAGTGCTTCTCGAGCTTGGTCTTGATCGTGAGAAGCTGCTTGAAGACCTTCGCGTTCCACCCCTGCATCTCGGCGACCGGGCGGGGCGTACGGATGCCCGCGACCACGTCCTCGCCCTGGGCGTTCACGAGGAACTCGCCGTAGAACTTGTTCTCGCCCGTGCTCGGGTTGCGCGTGAACGCGACGCCCGTGCCCGAGTCCTCGCCCATGTTGCCGTACACCATGGACTGGATGTTCACCGCCGTGCCCGTCAGCCCCTGGATGCCGTTGAGGCGCCGATAGGCCTGCGCGCGGTCCGAGTTCCAGCTCTTGAACACCGCCTCGATCGCGAGCTCGAGCTGCTTGAACGGGTTCTGCGGGAACTCATCGCCCACGCGCTTGCGGTAGACCTCCTGGTAGGTCTGGCTCAGCTCGACCATGCCCTCCTCGGGCACGTCGGTGTCCACGGTCGCGCGGTACTTGGCCTTGATCCGATCGAACGCCTGCTCGAAGTGGTGGTGCGCCACGCCCATCACGACGTCGCCGAACATGTTGATCAGCCGCCGGTACGCGTCGTGCGCGAAACGCACGCTCCCCGTCTGCGCCGCGAGGCCCTCGACGCTCTCGTCGTTGAGCCCGAGGTTCAGCACGGTGTCCATCATCCCGGGCATCGAGATCGCCGCGCCCGAGCGCACGGAGACCAGCATCGGGTTGTCCTTGTCGCCGAAGACCTTGCCCGTTTCCTTCTGCACCGCCGCGAGCTGACGGTGCACTTCGTTCATCAGCCCGTGCGGGAGTCGCATGCCGCCACGGACGTACCGATCGCACGTCGCCGTCGTGATCGTCACGCCGGGCGGAACGGGGAGGCCGATCGAGGTCATCTCCGCGAGGTTCGCGCCCTTGCCGCCGAGCAGCTCGCGCATCGAGCCGTCGCCCTCAGCGCCGCGCTCGCCGTAGTAGTAGACCATCTTCGATTCGTCGATCACGCGGCCGCTGCGCTCCGCGGGGCGCGAGGCCGCCTTCTTGGCGGTCTTCTTCGTCGTTGCTCGCTTCGTACGGGTCTTGGCAGCGTGTTGCCTGGCGTTTGCAACGGGCTCACCGGCCGTTTTCTTGGTGGTTTTCTTCGTCGTCTTCGTCCCCGACGACTGTCCGGTCTTCTTCGCCACCTTCTTCTTGGCCATCTAAGCCGCCCTCCCTAGAGGCGCCGGAGCAACGCCGACGCGGTAGAACACCACAGTTTAGAGACCCCAAAGCCGCGAAGCCGCCCACGCCGCCCGCGGAGCGGCACGTACGCTTGCTTTTCATGGCCACGACCGCCCCTCACAACGCCGCGGAAGCGATCCGAGCGTGGCCTCAGAACTGTGCGATCGCCGCTGTCACCCGCTCCGGCGTGACCTCCTTCGCCGCGGTCGCCGACGCCCGACGCGCAGATCTTGCCGACGCCCTCGCCGGGCCGCCCGCCGCCCTCCGCCGCCTCGTCTGCCTGCCGTATGAACTCGGACACGCCCTCGAGCCCGCAGCGGGACCCCCGACCGCGCCGCAGGACCCGACATCGCGAGAGCGGGCTGCGACCGACCCGCGCCCGCTCGTCATCGATCTCAATCCATCACCCTTGCCGACGACCACCGGCGCTGCCGCCCCGCAGCCCATCGATCTCATCCAGCCGCTCCGCCCCACCACCGCTCGGGAGCGATACATCGAGACCGTGCGGACGGTAAAAGGCCGAATCGACGAGGGAGACGTCTACCAGGTCAACCTCG
>PAKY01000067.1 GCA_002706885.1 Phycisphaerae bacterium | reverse complement strand
GGTCCGGTCGTTCACCGCCGACCGACGCATCGCGTTGACCGGTACGCCCGTCGAGAACCGCCTGAGTGAGCTGTGGTCGATCATGGACTTCCTGAACCCGGGATACCTGGGTTCGCCCGGCAACTTCCGCAAGCGGTTCAGCGTGCCGATCGAGCGGTACCGCGATCAGCACCGGAGCCGGCAGCTCCGTGGGCTGGTGCGACCATTCGTTCTGCGTCGCGTGAAGACCGATCCGACGGTTGTCGCGGACCTGCCCGAGAAGCTGGAGACGAAGGAGTACACGCACCTCACGACCGAGCAGGCGCAGCTCTACGAGAACTGCGTCAAGCGGATGCTCAGCGAGGTCGAGCAGACGGAAGGCATCCATCGTCGCGGCATCGTGCTCGCGGCGCTGATCCGCCTCAAGCAGATCTGCAACCACCCCTCGCAGGTGCTCGGCGATCACCACGGCCTGACAGGTTCGTCGCCCGACCCGTCGAGAAGTGGCAAGTGCACGCGTCTGATGGAGATGGTCAGCGAGGTTCTCGCGGAGGGCGAGCGGACGCTCATCTTCACGCAGTTCCGCCAGATGGGCCACATCCTTGCGTCGATGCTCCGTCACCAGCTCGGCGAGGAGGTGCTCTTCCTCCACGGCGGCACGTCGAAGACGGCCCGCGAACAGATGGTCGATCAGTTCCAGGATCCAAAGAGCGGGAAGCCGATCCTGCTGCTCAGCCTGAAGGCCGGCGGCGTCGGTCTGAACTTGACCGCGGCAACGCACGTGTTCCATTTCGACAGGTGGTGGAACCCCGCCGTCGAGAATCAGGCGACGGACCGTGCCTATCGAATCGGGCAGACGCGGACGGTTCACGTCCACAAGTTCGTCGTCCGGGGCACGCTCGAGGAGCGGATCGACGAGATGATCGAGAGCAAGACCGAGCTCGCCGAGAACATCATCGGTCAGGGCGAGCGTTGGCTCACCGAGCTCGACATGGATCAGCTCAAGGACATCCTGGCGCTCCGCGCGGACGCGATCGGGGACGAGGAATAAACACGCTCGACTTCGGGCGGATTCGGACCAAAGCTTCCGGATTGGTGATCACGGACCGGCGGCCTGGAGGTTGTGAGCTTGGCGGATCAGGAAGAACGCAAGCCCGACGCGTCGGCGAACGATGTGCCGAAGGCCATCGACGCCGCGTCGCGACTGAGCGGTGACGCCCCGCGACCCCCGCCGGAGCGTCCGAGGCCTCACCAGCCGTATCGGCCGACGAAGAAGGTGCCGGCGAAGCCGCGGCGCGTCCGGGGCGGCATCAAGCTCGCCTCGAAGGAAGGCGAGCCGATCGGCGACTGGATCGGGCAGCGGTTCCTGCGCGTGATCGAGGACGGCGTGCCGGGGGCGGTCGTCCGCGAGGGGCTGGAGTACGGTCGCCTGGGCCAGACCCGTCGGCTCGAGTTCGAGGGGGGCGAGATCCACGCGTCGGTGCAGGGCCGTCGCCAGCGGTCGTACTCGACGTCGCTCGCCCTTGAGGCTTTCAGCCCGGAGGATCGCGAACGCGTGGTCGACGCCCTTGCTGAGCAGTCGCGGTACGCCGCGAAGCTGCTGGCGGGCGAGCTTCCCCCGAACATCGAGGACCTCTTCGCCCCGCTTGGGTTGAAGCTGTTCCCGGGCGGCGCGAAGGAAATCGCCATCAAGTGCGATTGCGGAGCGGAAGAGCCGTTCTGCAAGCACGGCGTCTGTGTCGCAGCCCTCCTGGCCGAGCGCATGAGCACGGACGCGTTTCTGATCTTCGCTCTCCGGGGGCTTCCGGGTGATCTGCTGATTGATGCGCTGCGGCAGAAGCGGGCGATAGCCGGACTTGGAAGCGAATCGGCGCCGGTTCACCTCTCGCACGTACCCGGGGTGAGCGAGGTCGCGTGCGATCCGCTTGAGCAGGAACTGGGGCGGTTCTGGACGGATCCGTCCAGAGAGGATCCCGAGGCGGGGGCGATCGATTTGGGGGTGCAGGCCCCGCAGGTTTCACACGCGTTGCTCAGGCGGCTCGGGCCGAGCCCGTTCACTGAGAGCCGGTTCCGCCTCGTCGGGCTCCTCGCGACCTGCTACGACCTGGTGAGCGAGCACGTCCTGAAGCTGCACGCCACACCCGGCTCGGACGTCATTGCCGGAGAACTCGAAGGCGACGTCGGGATCGGCGATGAGGACGACGACGCCGACGATGCCTAATCTTGGGTCGAGCCGATCGTGACGGACGGGCGGGGCGAAGGCCCCGACCCCGAGGCACGGCAAAGACGGCACGCTTCGTCCGATGGCCTCTCGGGGCGCATCGGGCCGCGGCGGCGGGTCGTCAAGCTCGGGCCGGACCGCGTGGTCCGGCGACGCCGCGGCGCTTGCTTCGACCGTTGAAGCGGGCCCGCGCTATCGACGCCGTGTCGGACGGGCACGGCGATTGGACGCGGGGTGGTAGCGTGCGGTCGTTGACTCAGCTGACGGAAACGCGACATTCGGGCATCGGCGGTGATCGAACCATCGCTCGGCCTGTAAGCTGCGCACGGTTCTCGGCGCGACTGCCCCGTGGTGTAATTGGCAACACAGCAGGTTTTGGTCCTGTTATTCCTGGTTCGAGTCCAGGCGGGGTAGCTTCTCGACGGCTTGTCGGTGGGGGTGAGCGATGAGCGGAGCGGGAGCGACGCGTGGGCTGTCTGCGATCATTCTCGCGGCCGGCAAGGGCACGCGGATGAAGTCGGATCTTCCGAAGGTCTGTCACCCGATCGGCGATCGCCCGATGGTGTGCTCGGTCGTCGACGCGTGCCTCGAGGCGGGGTGCGAGCGCATTGTGGCGGTGGTCGGCTACAAGCACGAACTCGTTCGTGACGCCCTCGCTGGCTATGGCGATCGGGTCGAGTTCGCGATGCAGGAAGAGCAGCTCGGCACCGGTCATGCCGTGCGTTGCGCCGCGGATCACTACGCGGATGTGGCGGCCGGTGACGCGGCGTTCGTGCTGTGTGGCGACGGCCCGCTGATCCGCTCCGAAACGCTCGGGACGCTGTACGCGACCCATCGAGAGCACGACGCCGCAGCGACCATGGCGACCTCGGTCATCGAGGACCCGTCCGGGTACGGTCGCGTCGTTCGCGACGCGGACGGACGGTTCGAGCGGATCGTTGAGCAGAAGAACGCGTCGCCCGATCAGCTGGCCATCCGCGAGGTGAACCCGAGCTACTACTGCTTCGATGCTCGCAAGCTTTTCGCGGCGTTGGAGAAGGTTGAGCGAAACGAGACGACGGGTGAGTACTACGTCACCGACGTCCCGCGGCTCATGCTCGACGCGGGCGAGCGAGTCGAGGTGCTCGACGCCGTTCCGCCCGAGGACATCCTGAGCATCAACACGATCGAGCAGCTCGGCGACGTCGATCGGATCTATCGGGAGCGTCGGGTCGGGGCGAGCAGAAAGGCGTCTGGGTCATGAGCAACGGCAACGGACGTTCGCTACGGATCTTCGCCGGGCGGCTGAGCCGTGTGCTCGCCGAGCGCGTGTGCCGTCGGCTCGACATGCCGCTCGGCGACGCGAAGACGCTGGTCTTCCCGGACGGCGAATTGCTCGTGAAGATCGAGGAGGACGTCCGGGGTCGCGACGTGTACGTTGTGAGTTCGACGTGCGAGCCCGTCAATGACAACCTGATGGAGTTGCTGATCTTCTGCGACTGCCTCAGGCGGGCGTCGGCGGAGCGTGTGACGCTTGTGATCCCGTACTACGGGTACGGGCGTCAGGACCGCAAGGACGAGGGGCGGGTGCCGATCACGGCGAAGCTCGTCGCGAACCTGATTACCGCGGCAAAGGCCGACCGAGTGCTCACGATCGATCTGCACGCGGCGCAGATTCAGGGATTCTTCGATCTGCCCGTAGACCATCTGCCCGCGAGCAAGGTGTTCCTCGACTACTTCGCGACGATCCGGGAGGAGCTGGGCGACCTCTGCCTCGTGAGCCCGGACGTGGGCAACGTCAAGGTGGCAGAGGGCGTCGCGAACCTGCTGGGCGGTGATCTTGCGATCATCTTCAAGCGGCGTTTGAGCGGCACCGAGGTCCGCACGGGCGACCTGATCGGCAACGTCAAGGACCGGACGGTCCTGATGTTCGACGACATGGTCTCTACCGGTGGAACGGTCGTGAAGGCCGCCCACGCGGTGATGGAGCACGGCGCGAAGCAGGTGATCGTCGCGGCGACGCACCCGGTGATGGCGGGGATGGCGGCGGAGAAGCTCGCCAACAGCCCGATCTCGAAGGTCGTCGTGACCGACACGATCCCGCTCGCGGAGGACAAGCGTCGGGCGCTCGGCGACAAGCTCGTCGAGTTGAGCGTGGGCAATCTGCTCGGGGACGCGGTGCGCCGGATCCACGAGGACCGGTCGGTGAGCGCCCTGTTCCACGAGGCGGCGATGAAGCGATAGAAGCGGCGGCCGCCATTCGGGACGGCCGCCAATCGGTACGACATCAGACAGGGAATCGAAGCAAACGCGACGCGGCCGGGGTGGCCGTGACAGGGAGTAAGAAGTCATGCATGAGGACGCACCCGTTCTGAACGCCACGAAGCGCGAGCGCATCGGCTCGCGGTACGCCCGCCGTGATCGCGAAGCCGGGCGTCTGCCCGCGATCGTCTACGGCCACAAGGTCGAGCCGGTCGCGGTGTCGCTCGACGCGCACGCGACGCTCCTTCTCCTCCACAAGGGCGAGAAGGTCTTCCAGCTCCATCTCGAGGGCGGGTCCGAGTCGGAGTTCGTCCTCGTGAAGGACCTCCAGTACGACTACCTCGGCACGAACATCGTGCACTGCGACCTGGAGCGCGTCGATCTCGATGAGCGGATCCACATCAAGGTGCCCGTCCACTTCATCGGCGAGTCGAACTGCAAGGGTCTCAAGAGCGCCGGCACGACGCTGATGCACCCGATGTCCGAGCTCGATCTCGAGTGCGCGGTGACGAACCTGCCCGACTTCCTCGAGGTTGATATCACCAATCTCGAGGTCGGCGGCACCATCCACGCGAAGGACGTGCAGCTCCCCAAGGAGACGATGCGTCTGCTCTCCGATCCGGACGGCGTCGTCGCGCACATCGTCGCGCACGGTGGCTCGGACGCCGATGGCGACGAGGCGGGCTCCGTCGACGGCCAGGCTGCTCCCGAGGTGCTCAGCGAGAAGAAGGGCGACGCGGACGGCGACGACTGACGTCCAGCCGCGGCCTGAGCCATGAAGCTCATTGTCGGACTCGGCAATCCCGGTACGCAGTACGAGAAAACCCGGCACAATGCCGGGTTTCTTGTCGTTGATGAACTCGCGAAGCGGCACGGGGCTGGGGCGATCGCCCAGGGAAAATTCCAAGCGACGACGCTCCAAGTCTCGATCGGCGGCGAGCGGGGCCTGCTCATGAAGCCGACGACGTTCATGAACCTCAGCGGGAAGAGCGTCGGCGAGGCGGTCCGATTCTTCAAACTCGACCCGGCGGAAGATATCGTCGTCGCGGTCGATGACCTCGCGCTCGACGTGGGCATGATCCGCGTTCGGGCAAAGGGCGGTGACGGCGGCCAGAACGGGCTCAAGGACATCTCACGGGTGCTCGGGTCCGACGCCTACCCGCGGGTCCGGGTCGGGATCGGCAAGACCCCCGCGATGATCAACCAGGCCGACTGGGTTCTGAGCCGATTCACCGACGCCGAGGGCGTTGTCGTTGCCTCAGCGGTGAAGCAGGCCGCGGACGCGATCGAGACGCTTATTGCCGAGGGCGTGAATGCCGCGATGAACCGCCACAACACGAAGGCGCCGTCATCGAAACCGCCGAAGGGCCATCCCGCCCAGGAGCGGTCCGATCCGGCCGACGCCTCAGACAATTCCTCTCCCGCCCGGGATTCCGGGGCGCGGAGCGCCAACGATGACATCCACCCGGGCTGGACCAGTTCCGGGACTTAACCCGTTCGCAGATCGGTCGGTCGGCCCTATGGGGTCGATCCAGAGCCTGAAGGAGGCACGCCCATGGCCGAAACGATGCCCGTCGCCGAAGTCAAGCCCCGGAAGTACGAGGTCATGTTCCTGCTCGGTCAGCAGCAGGCCGCGATGCTCGGTGAATCGCTCGAAGCGATTCAGGAGATCTTCCGCCGCGCGGAAGCGACCGTCCTCTCGATGACGAAGTGGGACGAACGCCGCCTCGCCTACGAGATCGAGAAGCAGAAGCGGGGCACGTACCTCCTCGCGTACATCAGCTGCATGCCCGGCAAGATTTCGGGCATCGAGCGTGACGTGCAGATCTCGGAGAAGGTCACGCGGGCGCTGGTCGTCACCGCGGATCACCTCACCGACGAGGAGATCGCGACGCACGACTACCGCGACGAACTGATGGCCGAGGCCAAGATGCGAGCCGAGCGCGACGCCGAGCAGGAGGCGAAGAGCTCGAACGTCCGTCTCGGCGCTCCGCCCGAGTCCGAGGCTGGCTCGGAGGTCGAGGCTTCTGATGGCGACGAAGGTCAGCAGGCCGACGAGTCGGAAGCGACCGACGAGACGTTGTCCGAGGGCTGATCGGTCCGTCCAGGTTTCGCCGATCGAGCGTTCCCAATCCCTCGCGGGAATGTGATACGCTGCGCTGACATCGATTCAAACGGAGGACGCCATGGCTGGAAGCTACAACAAGGTCCTGCTCATGGGGAACCTGACCCGGGACCCTGAGCTCAAGCACACCTCTGGAAATCAGGCGGTCGCGAACATCGGCCTCGCCGTCAACCGACGCTACCGCACGCAGTCGGGCGAGAATCGCGAAGAGGTCACGTTCGTGGACTGCGAAGCCTGGGGTCGGACCGCCGAGGTGATGTCCCAGTATCTCGCGAAAGGCCGCCCAGTCTTCATCGAGGGGCGTCTGAAGCTCGACCAGTGGGAGGGGCGCGATGGCTCGAAGCAGTCGAAGCTCCGGGTCGTCGTCGAGAGCTTCCAGTTCGTGGACAGCGGCGGCGGCGGCGGGGGTGGCTCGGGCGGCGGTGGGGGCGGCGGCTCCCGCAGCGGAGGCTCGTACAGCAGCAGCTACGACGATCGCGGGGCGCCGTCGGAGCCGATCAGCGCGGACGACATCCCGTTCTGACGTCGCGTTCCGAGAGCCGACTTGGTGAAATACAGAGAGCCCGGGAATGGCGAACACCATTCCCGGGCTCTTGTTCATTGGTCGACGGTGCGAACTGGCCGCCTGAGCGAGCTCATTCGTCTGACGTGTCGTCGTCGCTCTCGGCGGTGTCTTCGTCTGTCGCCGGGTCGGTGGCCTGCCCGTCGAGCATCATCTCGGACGCATCCGGGAGATGCTCCGGGAGGTCCATGGCGAGACGGACGGCTTCGGTGATGTCATCCGCGTCGGGCGCCATGAAGACGTTCCGCTGCATGATCTCCTGCGTGACGGTCGCGATCGAGCCGGTGCTCGTGATCGCATCCGTCTTGCGGGAAAGGAGATGGGTGTAGCCCTGCTCCTGAGCGATCCGGGTGGCGACGCGCTTTACGGACTCGAATGCCTCCGCCGCCTGGCCCGCGCTGAACTGGTCGAAGCCCTGACGGGCCTGAGCGCCTCGGGTCTGGAACTCCTGGTACTTCGCCTGAAACTGCTGCGCGAGTACCGGGCGCTGCGGATCGCTCTGTGACAGCCCCGCGACCTGATCCTGAAGACCTTTGAGGTCTTCTTGGAGAACATCAAGCTGCTCCGCCCATCCTTGGGCGTTCGCTTCGCGTGCGGGCAGATATTCGTCGGTGTTCAGCATGCGCTGAACGAGCCCCCAGCCGTCGACGGTCGCGACACGGGCCGGCTCGACCTGCTTGGTCTGGCTGGCCGACCAGCCGGCGGCGACGCCGATCGCCCCGGCGATGATGACGGTGATGCCGATCTTCTTTGCAAGCATTCCAATCAACTCCTTCATTTCATCTCTCGACAGAAGCTCGCACGGGGTTTCACGCGTGCGGGCGTTGGGCCCGGCGGCCGCGGGACCGCGACGCGATCGGGGCCGTCGGACCGAGAAAGAGTCTACGGCCCGCCCGCGGTCGGATCGCCCGGCGCGGTGGATCTAACGTAGACCCCGTGACCGGTCACGAATCAGAACTCGGCCCCGCGGCGGGGCACGTCCCCGTCCTGCTCGATGAGGTGATCGAGACGCTCTCCGTCTCGGCGGGCGGTACCGCCGTCGATCTGACGGCCGGGCGAGGCGGGCACGCGTTGGCGATCGCCGAGCGGCTCGGCTCAGCGGGCCGGATCGTCCTCGTCGACCTCGACGCGGGGAACCTCGCCGCCGCCGCCGAACGCGTCGGTGTGAGCGGGGCGGAGGTGGTCACCTTTCGCGGGAACTTCGCCGACCTTCCGGCTTTCCTTTCGGAGACGGGAATCGCCGCAGACGCCGTGCTGGCCGATCTCGGGTTCGCTTCGACACAGGTTGACGACCCGGAGCGGGGCCTGAGCTTCAAACGCGATGGCCCGCTCGACATGCGGCTGGACCCGAGCGGCCCGACCACCGCCGCCGATCTGATCGCGTCGCTCGATGAACGCGAACTCGCCGACATGATCTACCAGTTCGGCGAGGAACGCCACAGCAGGCGGGTCGCGAGGAAACTTGTTGAAGCGCGCGCCGAATCTCCGATCACCACCACAGCGGAACTCGCGCGGATCGTGCGGAGCGCAATCCCTCATCCAGGCGGGCGGGGCCACGGTAGATCGAGCAGAGGCAGAGGAAAGCGGAGCGGCGGTATCGACCCGGCGACACGTACATTTCAGGCGTTGCGGATCGCCGTCAACGACGAGCTCGGCAGCCTTGATCGGCTGCTGGCGTCGGTGCGCGAAGCGGCGGTCGGAACGTCGCGTTGGATCGCGGCCGGCGGACGGATCGGGATCATCTCGTTCCACAGCCTCGAAGACCGACCGGTGAAGCAGGCGTTTCGGGCGATGGCGGACAACGGGCTTGCCGAGCGGATCACCCGGAAACCGATTGTTGCGGGAGACGCGGAGGCGGCGTCGAACCCCCGTGCGAGGTCGGCGAAGCTCCGAGTGATCAGAATCGCCGAGAGTTCGGCGCAAACGGCGTGACGCCCACAGCGTAACGCGGTATTCTCACACTGCCCGCGGAGCCATGGATCGGCCGAGCGGACCGAGGATCGAGGAAAGCGGAGGTGTGTCGACGTGGCATCGTGCCGCGCCGCCCGCCCGTAGCAAGGACGCTCGCCGTGTCACGCGAACAAAGACTCGCGCTCGTCGCCGGTTTCGCCGTCTTCCTGGTGGTGGCGGTGCTGATCAGCGATCACCTCTCCCGAGCCCGCGACGCTGAGATCGCCGATGGCTCTATGATCGACGCGTCGCTGCCGACGAGGCCGCTCGAGCCGACCCCGGATCGGATCGCGTCCGCCGGTCCACACGGCGCTGCGGCCGCGGACAGCTCGGTCCGGGCACTCATCGACTCGCTCCCCGCGTCCGCCGCAGAGGTGGTCCCGGGCGGGAGCCTGGCCTCCACACCGTCGCTGGCGACCAGGCCGATCGAACCGGTCATTGCCTCAGAGGATCGGGACATTCGCACGATCCCTGTTGACGACGTCGTCGAGATCGCGATCGGCCCGGCGCTCACGACCAACGAGAACCGGGTGTCATCACCCACGGACAACCAGGGACCCGTCTCGCCGACGCTCCAGAAGCTCCGTGAACTCGCGGCCGAGCACGGCGTCCCGCTCCGCGCGGTCCCCGAGTTCTCCAACCCGATCAGCCTGTCGGCGCCGAGCCAGGTCGACGAGCGACGTTCTGACACAAGACGCCCGATCGATTCGTCGTCGAGCAAGCCGCGTCCTGCCTATCACGTTCGGGAGGGTGACACCCTCATCGGCATCGCCCAGACATGCCTCGGAGACGGCGACCGCTACCGCGAGATCGAAGAACTCAACCCGGACCGCATCGGCAAGGACGGGCTTCTCCGGCTCGGTGTTCGCCTTCTCCTTCCTCACGACGCCGAGCTGCCGCGTTCGACGGTGACCAGGGAGCGAACGAGCCCGACGCCGGCTGTGCCCTCCTCGTCCCGCAAGTACGTCGTAAAAAAGGGCGACACGCTCGGCGGGATCGCTCAACGTGAGGTTGGTTCGGTCCGGTTCATGAAGCGGATCATCGAACTCAACGAGGGCGTCATCAAGGACGCGAACGACATCCGCGTCGGGATGGAGCTCACGCTTCCGGCGAAGAGCTGAGCGAGCGACCGAAGGGGGCCGGGCATGAAGGGACGCGTGGCGGCGTGCGTGGTGGCTCTCGGCCTCATCGGCTGCGCGCTCCTGCACCTGCGCCAGGCTCGCCTTCAGGCCGCTCACGAACTCGCGTCCGCCCACGCCCGAACTCGCCGACTCGACGACGAGGCGCTCCGCCTTCGCTCAGAACTTCTGGAAGCAACCACGACGCTCGTGAGGCCGCGAGATCTCGAACCTCAGGCGCCCGCGGAGGCATTCGGTGATCTCGCGTACTGACGCCGACAGTTCCGCCGCACGTTCGGGAACGCTGCTCTGGATCGCGTTGCCCGCGATCCTGCTTGCGCTCACCGTGGTCGTCGTGCGCGTCGGCTGGCTCCAGATTAAGGGCGATCCGAGACTTGCGTACCACGGCGCTGGAAAGGGCGTCACGCTCGTCCGCGACGCGCCCCGTGGCGATCTGCTCGACCGCCGAGGGCGAGCGCTCGCGACATCACGCTTCGTCTATCAGCCGATCGCCGACCCGGAATTGATCCCCCGCCCTGCCGACACATGGATCATGCGCGTCAGCGAATCGCTCGACACGCCGCCGGAGGAGATCGGCGTTCCGGTCGCAGAGGCGCTCGCGCACAATGACGCGCTGCGTCGCTCTGGAACAGATGACGATTCGGGGCCGGCGCGTCCTTCGACGACCTGGCGAGAGCGGGCCCAGACCATCATCGACACCTTCATGGCTCGCGTGAACGCGGGTCAGGCGACGCCGCTTCAGGCGATCCGCGAAGACCTCTCCGTGCATTCTCCGCGCCGCTATCTTCCCATCGGGAACGCGGTCGATCAGGCGACAGCGACCAGCATCAAAGAGCATCGCATCCCGGGCCTCTTCTTCGAGCGACGCGCCGCTCGTACGACGATCGAGAGCGAGGACGTCTACGGCCTCGCGCCTCTCATCGGCAAGGTCGGCGTGGACGAGAACGGCCGACTCGGCGCCGAACGATTCCTCCATAGCCGTCTCGAGGGCGAACCGAGCCGCGTGCGCCTCGTGCGAGATGCCCGCGGTCGATCGCTCTGGATGCAACGCGGCGAGAACGAATCGGGCGAACGCGGGGAGGACATCCGTCTATCGGTGGACATCGTGATCCAGCGCATCGCGTGGGAGGAGCTCTGGCGAGGCGTGCGCGACGCCGACGCGGCTGGCGGACGCATCGTTGTGACCGATCCCCGCTCGGGCGAACTGCTCGCCATGCTCGATGTCGTGCGTGATGTACACGCCGAGGCCTACGCGTGGCCTGACAAGGAGGCCCCGGTCACGCCCGGCGAGCGGCTGTGGGCCGAGGAAGCGTCGAGCGGCCATCGGTTTCAGACGATCCTCCAGAGCCCGAAGGGCTCCGAGCCCGCGCTCCGCCGCCAGCGTTGCCTGACCGACGCCTATGAGCCTGGCTCGACGTTTAAGAGCTTCATCTGGGCGTCTGGCTACGACATGGGCCTCATGCCCGAGCACGAGACGCTCACCACGACCAACCCGTACCGCACCCCCTACGGGCGTTTGCTCGCGGATGTGACCCGAAAGACTGGGCACACTTGGGACCAGGTGCTCGAGCGATCGTCGAACATCGGCATGGCCATCCTCAGCGAGCGGATGAGCTTCGGCGAGCTTCATGAGATCGTCGATCGGTTCCACTTTGGCGAGCGCACGGGCATCGGCTTGCGGAACGAGTCGCCCGGGCTTGTCACGCCGCTCTCGCGGTGGGGGAACTACTCGCAGACGTCCGTCGCGATCGGCCAGGAGGTCGCGGTCACGCCCCTCCAGATGGTCCAGGCCTTCGCATGCTTCGCTCAGCCGCGTGGGAGCGAGGGCGTGATGCCGCGTCTCTCAATGCTCGCCCGCCGGCCCGGCTACGACGGCGCCGACCTCGTCGAGCGCGTCATCAGCGCGGAGGCCGCCAGTCGCGCCCGCGGCGTCATGGTTCGGATCGTCGAATCGATGGACGCGAAGATGAAGCGTCGCTTTCCGGGCGATCCCGAGCCCCGCTACGTCCTCTTCGGCAAGAGCGGCACAGCCGAGATCCCGCTCATCCCGCCGCCCGGCAAACGACGCCCGAGGGGCGCCCGCGGCTACTACACGGACCAGTACAACTCGAGCTTCATCGCGGGTGGTCCGTATGAAGACCCAAGGCTGATCGTGCTCTGCGTGATCGACGACCCCGGCCCGGGTCGCGTGCGGCAGCGCGAGTATTACGGGAGTGATGTCGCGGGCCCCGTGGTCCGCCGCGTCTTTGAGCGTGTGCTGCCCTACCTCGGCGTCGAACCCTCCCCCGGGACCGATGACGCCGAGACGGGCGAGCGGCCCGCGACGATCGCGTCACGAGCGCCGACGCGGACGATGTCCGAGACGAACGAGCGGTAAGCGGCCTCGAACGCGTCGGCGTCCTCGTCGAAGTAGACCTCGCGCACCGCGTCTCCGCGCCGCGTCAGACGAAGCACCTGCGACGCGCGGAGGTCGAGGCGCGAAGCGACGGTCTGATACAGCGTGCCGCCCGCCGCGTCGCGAAGCAGCGCCGTCAGACCGTCCGCGTACCGCCCGCCCTCGCCTTCCGCAAGGAAGTGCGTCAACGCCCAGACCTGCGCATACCACGTCAGCGTCCCGTCACCCGCTTCGGTCACCAGGTCCTGCGGGCGGGAGATCAGCAGTTCGTCGAGCGGCTGAAGCTCGCCCGCCGCGACGATCCGCCGGAGGTGGTCGTACCGCTCGGTGTTCGCCCACGGGAAGAAAACCGGTGTGTTCCGCAGCGACGGGTGCCAACGGAACCCTTCCATGTACGCCGCGATGCCCTCCTCGAGCCAGATCGGCAGCGCGTGCTTGAACGTCGCTTGCGTGTACTGATGCCAGCCTTCGTGCGCCGCGATCTGGAGCGTGTCGTGGGAGCCGATGTCCCAGTACACCGCTGTCCCATCGACCGCGAACCCGCCGCGCGGAATCGCGAGGTAGAGGTCCGATCGTGGCCCCGTGACTTGCCTCGTGATCGTCCGCCACTGCTCGCGGTTCGACATGATGTACGTCGTCATCACCCCTCGCGGCTCGGGCAGCTCGCCGAGCGCGGACGTGTACTGCATGAGCGCATGCTCCATGAACGCGGGCGCCCGGTCCCGGAGGACCGACGGCGCGAGCGTCGTGTGCACGCGGTAGTTGGGCGTCGTCATCGCGACACCCTTGCGCCCCGCCCACGTCCACGACTTGGCGTCGATGACCGCGGTGACGCGAGGCGGCGCCGGCATCTCCGCGCTCGGCGCAAGCTCGGACGCGCCGCGGGGTGGGGGGTCGGGGTCGGGCACGAGCAGCCGCGGCGTGTCATCGGGCGCCGACGATGTTGCGACGGTGTCGGGTCGCGGCGCGTCGGACGCGCAGCCCGCGAGCATCGCGAGGCTTGCGAGGACGACTCCGTTCGAGCGTCTGGATCTCATCCGAGCCCCTCGATTGCACGCGTCAGGGCCTCGATGTCCCGGCCGACCGCCTCTCGTTCGTCTCGCGTCTGCTGAACGAGGTGCGCGGGGGCCTTGTCGGTGTAGCCCGGATTCGACAGCCGACCGTCGAGCGCCTTGGCCTTCTTCTCGAGGTCGGCGATCTGCTTCGACAGCCGCTCGCGCTCCGTCGCGGCGTCCACGGCGTCGGCGAGGTTGCTCGCGCGGTGTTCGACGCCGTCAAAGGTGAACGCGACCGACATCCCGCTCGGCGCCTCCGTCGTGATGGCCTCAACGCCGCCGAGTGTCTCCACAAGCCCCTCAGCGCTCGCGATTTCGGCCGCGAGCGAGGCGTCCACATGCAGCGTGATTCGACGCTTCGGATTGACCTGATGCTCGCTCCGCGTCTGACGGATCATGTCAACCAGCGAACGGACACGCTCGAAACGCGCCACCGCGTCTTCGTCCGCCAGCGACGGGTCGATCACGGGCCAGCCAGCCGTGCAGAGCGTCTCACCCATGCGCGGCGGGGCGAGCGTGAGGCCATCGAGCGCCGGCGCGGGGATCATGCTCAGGTGCTCGTGGATCGACTCGGTGATGAACGGGATCACCGGGTGCAAGATCCGCAGGAGCGCGTCGAGCGTCAGGCGGAGAACGGCCTGCTGCGAGGTGTTCTCGCGGGCGGTCGGTTTGATCGCCTCGAGATACCAGTCGCAGAAGTCTCGTCGCACGACGTCGTACAGCGCCTTCGCGTACGCGCTGAACTGATATGAGCCGAGCGCGGCGTCCACTTCGGCTACACCCTGACGCAGCCGCGTGAGCATCCACCGGTCCGCGAGTGTGAGGTCGTGGACGTCGACCGACGCCGGCAGAGCCGACCCGTCGCCGACGATCCCGAGCGCGAACCGCGCGGCGTTCCACAGCTTGTTGCAGAAGTTCCGACCGAGATCGAACTTCGGGCTCGTGTTCCGTCCCGTCTCCGCGTCGTTCTCGACGGGCATCCGCACGTCCTGCGTCTGCGTTGTCATCTCGACGAGCGTGAATCGCATCGCATCCGCGCCGTGCGAGTGGATGATGTCGAGCGGATCGACGCCGTTGCCGAGCGACTTCGACATCTTCCGCCCTTCGCCGTCCTGGATCATGGCATGGATGAAGACGTCCCGAAAAGGCAGAGGACCGCCTTGGGTAGGTCGGCTCTCCGAGCCGACACGTTCCGCGCCCGCCTGACCCACGCTGTCGGCTCGGAGAGCCGACCTACCCTGGAAGTACCGGTTGAACATCACCATCCGCGACACCCAGAGCGTGATGATCTCCCGCGCCGTGCACAGCACGCTCGTCGGGTTGAACGCGTTGAGCAGGCCTGCGGTTGGCTGGAAGCCGTGACGCAAGAGCACGGCCGGGATGTCGAAGTCGTCGAACTTCGTGCTCGTCACCGTCTCGCGCGTCTTGATCCCGACGGCGCAGACAAGGTCCGTCGCCTCCTGGATGTCGTCGGGCTTGGTGAGCGACGCGGCGTTGACGCCATCACGTTCAAGATCGCCCGCACGGAAGAGCTGATACGCCGCGAGCTGCGGCCCGCCGGCGTTCTGATGCTGGTCACGGACGTGCAGGAGACGGTCGATCAACTCGCCACTCTCCGCGCCGTCCTCGCCGATGAAGTCTTTCCACGTCCCGACACGCTTCACCCAGAC
The DNA here is from genome assembly GCA_002706885.1 of Phycisphaerae bacterium. Classification (GTDB taxonomy): domain Bacteria; phylum Planctomycetota; class Phycisphaerae; order Phycisphaerales; family UBA1924. Next base: position 9,257 of record PAKY01000067.1, on the reverse strand, counting down.
AGACTGGATCTGCTGCGGATTCGCGGCATCGACCTGCGCGGCGCTGACACACGGCAGATCGGCCGCCGGCCACCCGAGCGTGGAGAGCGGCCAGAGCGCTGAGCTGAACCAGGTGTCGAGGACATCGTCGTCGCGCACGAACCCCGCGGACTCGAGCGCTTCGATCTCGCTGGCGTCATCCTGACGAAGGCAGACGAACTCCACGCCACCATCGGTGGTCGCATGTCCATTGCTCGAAGGGAGTTCACCCAGCGGTACGAACGAGTCCATGGCGTTCGTGTCACGCTGCCACACCGGAATTCGATGCCCCCACCAGAGCTGTCGGCTGATGCACCAGTCTCGCAGGTTGTCATGCCAACTCTCATAGTTCTTCGCGTACCGCGGCGGATGGAAGGTAAGCCCAAGGTCACCGCTCCCCCCCGAACCCGTGCCGTCCATCTGGCCCTCTGGTGATCTGCTCTCTGGCCATCTGCCGAGACTCTCGGCCGTCCGCTGATCCGCCCGCAAAGCCCGCTGCGCCGTCCCGCGCAGCCGGTCGTCCGTCACCCGGCAGTACCACTGGTCGCTCAGGTAGTACTCGACGGGCGCATGGCTCCGATATGAGTGCCCAACCCCGTGCGTGTAGTCGCGGATCGCCTCGAGGAGCGTGTGCGTCGTGTTGAGATTCCGAGCCCGGAACTCACGAACAACCAACTCCCGCGCGTCTTCCCGGCTCTTCCCGATGAACACGTGAGCGCCCGAGTGGGGGTCGTAGTCGTGCCACCCGTGGTCGGCCGAGATGCTCGCGTCCGGCGCCATCACGTTGATGACGTCGAGCCCATGCCGCTGACCGAGTTCCCAGTCGTTCATGTCGTGAGCCGGCGTGACCTTCAGGAACCCGGTCGCGTACTCCGCCTTCGGATCGCCCTCGGGCCCGCCGAACTTCACGGGCAGGACGACATACTCGTCCTCGACAATCGGGATCACCCGCCCGACGAGCGGGAGCTCGACGTGCAACCCACGCACCGCCTCCGCCCGCGGGTCACGTGGGTTCACAGCGACACCGGTGTCGCCGAGATAGGTCTCGGGCCGCGTCGTCGCGATCGTCACCCACGCCTCGTCATCTTCTGGATACTCGTCGGCCCCCGGGTATCCCTTCGCCGCGAGTTCCGACCAGGTCACCGGTCGGTGATCCTCGGGCGTCGACTTGTGAACGAGCGGGTAGCGAAGGTAGTAGAAGTGCCCCTCAACGTCCTTCGTCTCGACCTCGTCGTCCGCGAGCGCCGTCTGCGTGACTGGGTCCCAGTTCACGAGCCGCTTGCCGCGGTAGATCAGCCCGTCCTTGAACAGGCGGAAGAACGCCTCACGGACCGCGCGGACGCAGATCTCGTCCATCGTGAACCGCTGGCGGTCCCAGTCGCACGAGCACCCCATCATCTGGAGCTGCTCGGTGATCCGCGCCTCGAACTCGTCCTTCCACGCCTGGACCTGCGCGACGAACTTCTCCCGTCCGTCCTCGCCCGCCGCTTCCATCTTCTTGTGCTCAGCGAGACCGGGCTTGCCTGCCTCCCGAAGCTTGCGGTCGACGACCGTCTGCGTGGCGATCCCGGCGTGGTCCGTCCCGGGCATCCAGAGCGTCTCGAAGCCCTTCATCCTGTGCGCACGGACAAGCACATCCTGGATCGTGTTGTTCAACGCGTGGCCGAGGTGCAGCGCCGCGGTCACGTTCGGGGGCGGGATCAGGACGCAGTACGGATCCGCCTCGCCCCGGAGCACCCGCCCCGGATCGGCGTGGAACGCACGGGCGTCAACCCACTTGCGCCAGATCCGACCCTCGTGATCAACCGGCCTGTACGCCTTGCTCAGGCCGTCCTGGGTCATGGGAGCATCCGCCGCCTGTGTCATCATCGCCTCGCAAACCGCGGGCTCCATCGCCGGATTCACCCGCTCCACGGCCAGTGTATGGCGTACAAACTGGGGTGATGCGCCCCAGACCCCATCGACTCCTCGCCCTCGTCGCGTGCGTTTCCTGCCTGTTCGCCGCGTGCGACGGCAAACAGCCGACGAGGCAGCCCACGCGATCCGTCGTCGCGCAGCCCGATGCGCTGACCGCGATCCTCCAGACCGCGCAGAGCGCGGTGGCCGAGGGCGACAACGCCAAGGCCGAGACCGTCCTGCGCGAGGCCGTACGCACCTACCCCCGCGACCACGACCTCCGCATGGCCCTCGGCGACCTTCTTACGGCGGTCGCCAAGCACGATGAGGCCCACCGCCAGTACGAAGAAGCGATCGCGATCGATTCGAATGACCCCGTCGCCCTCTTCCAGTCCGGCATGACCGCTCGCCTGAGCGGCGACGACGAGACCGGCCTGGATCGCCTGGTAGCGGCCCGAAACGCCGACCCGACCAACGCCGAGTACGCGATGCAAGCGGGCCTCGTCCAGCTTGAGGCCGGGCGGGTGGACGATGCGAGCGTCAGCCTCCTCCAGGCCGCCGCCCTCGATGACGCCCGAGCGGTCGTCTGGGGCTCGCTTGCCGAGATCGCCCTCCGTCAGGGCGATCCATCCGTTGCGACCGATCACGCCCGCCGTGCGCACGCCATCGAGCCACGCGTGCTCGCATGGACCATCCTCCTCGCCAGATCCCTCAAACGCGACGGCCAGCCCGAACAGGCGTTGGCTCTGCTCGACGGCCTTGAAGGTGAGCGCCGCTACGCCTCCGCGGTCCTTCAGACCGCGGGCGAGTGCCTTGGTCTGCTCGGCAGGCCCGCTGAGGCCGCCGTGTGGCACGCCGAGGCCGCGGACCGCTTCCCTGGTGACGAAGAACTCGCCTATCAGACCGCCCTTTGGTATGAACGAGCGGGCGATATCGCGAATGCCCTCGATCACGCCGGACGTGCCGCCGGCTTCGGCCACCAGAACGCTCAGCGCCTCGCCGAACGGCTGCAAGGCGCCGAAGCCGACCCATGACGCCCGATCAGCCTCCGCTCGTGTCGTCGCCGTCACGGAGCCAGTGATCGCCCTCGCCCGGGTCGATGCGTTTTCCCGCTTCGCCCCAGGCGTCCACGCGTCCCCCGCCCTGCCCGTTCTTTCGGCTCTCCGTCAGACGCTGACGGACGCGCCGCGCATGGCGGATCGCGACCCACATCGCCAGCGCGAAGACCACCCCGAACCCCGCTGTCGCGAACAGCACCAGCAGCATCACCCCGCGGGTCACGCGAGGATCGTCGGGCGTCGCGGCGGCGAGTTGAAGGGCCAGATTGAACACGTCGGAGCGTATCCCGCCCACCCATGACTAACATCCCGTCCCGCGGACAAGGAACAGACTCCCATGCACTACGAGGCCCATCAGAATGTCATCAGCGAGCTCGGCGAGCGCATCCGCTCGATCAAGGAGTCGCTCCGCTACGACGCCCGATTGTCCCAGCTCAACGCTCTCGAAGAGAAGATGAACTCCGCTGATTTCTGGGACGACCCCGAGGCCGCCAAGAAGACGGTGGGGGAGATGAAGGTCGTCAAGGCCCAGGTCAGCCCCATCCGCGCCGTCGCCGCCGATTTCGACGAGGCCACCATCGCCTACGAGATGGGCAAGGAAGCGGGCGACGACGAGCTGATCGGTGAAGCGGACGAGGCGCTCTACAGCATCAGCCAGAAGATGGAGAAGATCGAGCTCCAGAGCTTGCTCTCCGGCAAGCACGACCACCGCGACGTGTTCTTTACCATCTCCGCGGGCGACGGCGGCACCGAGGCCAACGACTGGGCCGAGATGCTCTTCCGCATGTACCTCTACTACTTCGAGGACATGGGCTGGAAGGTCGAAGAGCTCGACAAGAGCCACGGCGCCGAGGTCGGCCTCGACAACGTGACCCTCCACGTCAAGGGCAATTTCGTCTTCGGCTACCTCAACTGCGAACGCGGCACCCACCGCCTCGCCCGCGTCAGCCCATTCAACGCCCAAGGCAAGCGTCAAACCAGCTTCGCGACCGTCGACGTCACCCCCGAGTTCGAGGAGACCGACGTCGAGATCCCCGACATCGATCTCGATATCCAGGCCTTCGCCCGCTCGAGCGGTCCGGGTGGTCAGAACGTGAACAAGGTGGCCAGCGCCATTCGCCTGACCCACAAGCCGACCGGCATCCAGATCCTCGCCAGCACCCACCGCGACCAGCTCCAGAACAAGCGCCAGGCCCTCGCCATCCTCCAGGCCAAGCTCGAACAACTCGAGGAAGAACGTCGCCAGGCCGAGATCACCGAGGCCGCGGGAGGCAAGCTCGAGCACCGCGGGTGGGGCGCCCAGATTCGGAGCTACGTCCTCTACGACAACCGCGTGAAGGACCACCGCACGGGCTACGAGGACAACCCCACGAACGTTCTCGACCGAGGTGATCTACACGGTTTCATCGATGCCGAGCTCAAACGACGCCGAGCGGAGAAGTAACCCCCGCCGGTGTGCCATGCCCACGCGAGGCGCGGGCATGCGAGCCGCGACCGGCTCGCCCACGGGTGCACGCCCCGGTACTTTGAGGCGTCAGGACCGAGAGTGACCACCCGGTACCGGTGAGATCCTCAAAGATTTCCTGCGGTCTTCATCGAAACGCTTCCAAAACGTGCCGTATCGTTCGCCGCACTCATTTTGATCCGTCGGGTGGCAGGCGTCGAAGGCCTGACCCGGCGAGCCCGACCCAGATCGACCCCGAGGATCTCAGTTGGCTCACCACTCGGGCCGGAGATCTTTGATGAAGATCTACGTCGGAAACCTGCCGTTTAGCTGCACCGAATCGGAACTCCAGACGGCGTTCGAAGAGCATGGCCCCGTCCAGAGCGCGAGCCTGGTGATGGACCGTGATACCGGTCGTCCCCGTGGCTTCGGCTTCGTCGAGATGGGCGATGACGACGCCCGCAAGGCGATCGATGCCATGAACGGCATGGACCTCGGTGGTCGTCAGATCACCGTCAACGAGGCCAAGCCCCGCGAGAACCGCGGCGGTGGCGGTGGCGGCGGCGGCGGTCGCGGCGGCTACGGCGGCGGCGGCGGTGGCCGTGGCGGCTACGGCGGCGGTGGCGGTGGCTACGGCGGTGGTGGCGGCGGCGGCGGTCGCTGGTAATCCCACCGGGCGAAAGCCCAACCATCAGCTCAGCTGAACTCAACGGGCGTCATCAACCGATGACGCCCGTTCTTCTTTGTTCGGAGCACCCCCCGCAGCGGCGCCACGCACGAAGCCAGGACCGCGCCGCAGGAGTGACCGTAGCCTCATGATTGACGCACACCCGCCCGCGACCGGCACAGACGCCGGCACGCGCCACGATGATCGTGCCACCCTCACCCTCCGCCTCGTCAACATCGCCGCCGTTGTCATCCCCTTTGTGGGGCTGATCGCCGCGATCGGCCTGCTTTGGGGCGTCGCGTTCAACTGGCTCTACCTCGCCCTGCTTCTGGGCATGTACCTCGCTACCGCGGTCGGCATCACCGTCGGCTACCACCGCTTCTTCACGCACCGGAGCTTCAAGGCCCCACGGGCGGTGGGCGCCGTCCTCGCCGCGCTTGGTTCGATGGCCGTCGAAGGCCCTGTGCTCCAGTGGGTCGCCAACCACCGCCGCCACCACCAGCACAGCGACAAGGAAGGCGACCCTCATTCGCCTCACGCCCACGGCGGCGGCGTCATCGGCACCCTCCGCGGCCTCTGGCACGCTCACATGGGCTGGTTCTTCTCCTCACACCAGTTCGCGACGTCGCAGGACGGCTACGCGCACATGCCCGAGAAGCTCAAGCGGTACGTCGCCGACCTCGAGAAGGACCCGCTCTACCGCTGGATGAGCGGCGCCTTCCCCCTTTGGGTCGCCGTCGGCCTGCTCGCGCCCGCGATCCTCGGCGGCCTGCTGACCTGGAGCTGGACAGGCGTGTTGCTCGGTTTCATCTGGGGCGGCCTCGTCCGCGTCTTCCTGCTCCACCACGTCACCTGGAGCATCAACTCGGTCTGCCACATCTGGGGCACGCGTCCCTACCGCAGCCACGACGAGAGCCGCAACAACGCCATTTTCGGCGTTCTCGCTTTGGGCGAAGGCTGGCACAACAACCACCACGCCTTCCCGACCTCCGCCCGCCACGGCCTCCGCTGGTGGCAGATCGATATGAGCTGGATGCTCATATGGGCGATGTCGAAGGTCGGTCTGGCGAGCGATGTCCGCGTGCCGACCGCTGAGCGGATGGCGGACAAGCGGGCCAGATAGTCGCGAGAGCGATCGAACCGTTTCCGGCGCATCAACGACCTCAGTGTGATGACACTGTGGAAACGGACATGCCCCGGCCAGCCAACCAATCGAATCACGACCCCGACGCCGTCCTCGACGCATACCTCGTCGTCCAGGCCCAAACGGGCGATCGCGGCGCTCTCGCCGTGCTTGTGCGCCGATGGAGATCGCGTGTTCAGGTCTACGCGATGCGACTGTCCGCCGATCGCTCGATGGCGGAGGACGTCTCGCAGGACACCTGGCTCAGCGTCGCTCGCGGGCTGTCACGCCTCGACGACCCCGCCCGCTTTCGCGCGTGGCTCTACAGCATCGTTCGACGACGCGCGGCCGATTCCATCCGCGCCCGTCGCCGAGCGAGGCGGGACCGAACCGACCGAGCGTCTCCGACCACGGTCGAACATCGGACGGAGAACCCGATCGACGAAGCGCTCGCGGCAATCTCGCCGGACGACCGCGAACTGCTCACGCTCCGCCACATCGATGAACTCGGGGTGACGGAACTCGCCGAGGTCTTCGGCGTCCCCTCAGGCACGATCAAGTCGAGGCTGCACGCCGCGCGCGAACGTCTCCGCGCCGCGATCGCAGCATCGAACACCGAAAGGAGTGAACCATGAACCGCATCGATGACCAGATCCGCGCTGCGCTCAGCGACGAAGATCGACGTCTGCTCGACCAGTTCGGCGATGAACCGGGGTTGTTCGAACTCGTTGCCGCGAGCTTCCGGAGCAAGATGCGTTTCTTCGTCATCGCCACGTACGCTCTGGTGTTCGTCCTGCTCGGCGTCACGATCTGGTTCCTGATCGAGATGCTCAACGCTCAGGACGCGCTCAGCGCGGTGAAGTGGGGCGTCGGCATCGCGTGGACGACGCTCGGCATCTCGATGCTCAAGATGTGGAACTGGATGCAGATGAACCACCAGGCCACGCTGCGAGAGCTGAAGCGGATCGAACTCCAGATCGCGATGCGGGACGGCCGGGCCGCATCGCCGACGACCGAACGCTGAGAGCCCGATCAGCTCTCCACCCGCCACTTCGCACCGTCCCGCTGCACCCGCCGATACACCGTGTCCCGCTCCACCGGCTCGTACCCCGCCTCGCGGATGGCCTTGTGCAGCGACGACACCGTCACCTCCTGGTGCGTCGAAGCGCCGCCCACATGCGTGATGTCGTACCAGACGACCGTGCCGTCGATGTCGTCCGCCCCGCTCTGGAGCATGAGTTGGCTCATCGGCAGCGTCTGCATGATCCAGAACGCCTTCACGTGCGGGAAGTTGTCGAGCATCAACCGAGCGATCGCCTGCGTGCGGTAGTTCTCGATCCCGCTCGGCCCTGCCAGATGCTCGAGATCGCTCCCGTCGGGGAAGAAGGGGAGGGGGATGATGGCCTGGTAGTGGCCCTGAGCGGGCAGGGACGAAGGCACGGAGGCACGAAGGGACGAAGGGTTAGCGGTCGGAAGCGAGACGCCCGGTCGGGTGAGCGTGATCTCAGGCGCGTCGAACTGCGCCAGCGAAATCCCCCCCTCCGTGCCTTCGTGCCTCCGTGCCTCCGTGCCTTCCCACCCCAACCTCGCCAACGCCTGATCCTGCGACCGCCTCAGAATCTCCATATGCACCAGCCGCTCGCGCCTGTTGTCCACATGCCCATACAGCATCGTCGCGTTGGTGTTGAGCCCGAGTTCGTGAGCCACGAGGTGAACGTCCAGCCACTCGTCGCTGCGGATCTTGCCCTTGAACGCGGTGTCATGGACGCGGTCGTCGAAGACCTCCGCGCCGCCGCCCGGCAGCGATCCGAGGCCCGCTTCCTTGAGCTCGGTCAGCACGCCGCGGATGCTCTCGCGCCGTGAGTCACGCTTGTAACGCTTCGCGATCTTCGCGAGGTGGACCACTTCGACCGCCGTGAACGCCTTGATGTGCAGCGGGCTCGACCCGCTCGCCGCGGCGTGATCGTCCGCGATCCCTCGGATCGTGCGCACCATGTCGACGTAGTACTCCCACGGGAGGTAGGGCTGAAGCCCGCCGACGATGTGCATCTCCGTCGCGCCGTTCTCGCACGACTTCTTCGCCTCCGCCGCGATCTCGTTGAGCGAATACGTGTACGCGCCTTCATCGCCCTTCTTGCGGTGGAACTCGCAGAACTTGCACGACAGCGCACAGATGTTTGAGTAATTGAGATGGCGGTTGACGTTGTAGTACGCCACGCCCGGATGAAGCCGATCCCGGACGAGCTGCGCGAGTTCCATCACGCCCCAGATGTCGGGCGTCTCGTACAGCGTCATCCCGTCCTCGAGGCTCAGCCGCTCGCCCGCTTCCACCTTGTCGCGGATCGAATAGAGCCGCCGGTCAGAGGTCGGGAGGGGCCTGGACGGACGAGCGTCGAGCGTGGTCATGACCGATGGTACCGGTCGATCGCGTTGCTTTCAAAGATTCCTGAAACCTGAGAAACTGAAGGATCTGGAACGCGCGGGGCGGTCTCCCGATAAACGGGTAGGTTGTCAGCAGGAGGCACGCGATGGCAGGCGTTCCGTGGTGGGTCTGGATGCCGGTCGTGACCGGCGTGGTCTCGCTCGCGTCGATCGTGCTGCTGATCTTCGCGATCAAACGTCGCGCTGCCACCGATCCCAACCTTGATCCCGCGCCCGGCTGGTACCTCCGCTGCGGGCGGTGCGGTACGCTCCGGAGCCTCGCCTCCGCGGGCGGGGTCCGCATAGGCGCTAATCGCAACGCCGAGAAGGCCACCCTCGGGCGATGCTCGACCTGTCGCAAGATGCGCATCATCCAGATCATCCACGAGGATCGGCTCTCACCGCAGGAGCGTGCCGGTCTCGCGGACGCGGGCGATGACCCCGAAGCCTGACCGAACCGACACCGGGAACCCGTTCGGGGCGTCAGGGGTCCCGGCTCCCTGTCAAACTGACACTGGCGGAGGCGTTCTCTCGACGGTGAGTCGCGATCGCAGAGTGGCACAGCGGTTGCATGACGGCTCAGCGACGGCTTCCAGACCGCCGTTGGAAGGATTCGACAATGGGAAAAAT
>PAKY01000066.1 GCA_002706885.1 Phycisphaerae bacterium | reverse complement strand
TGGACGACGGGTTCGCTCGCACGGTCGATTCAAGACTGGAGATATCGCCATCGCGCGCAGAGCTTTCTACCGCCTTCAGGGCCCCGTCCAACGCACCCGCGTGAATCACATGATCCGCTTCAGCCCCGTGCGGCTGATCGGGCCCGACAACGAACAGATCGGTGTTACCGAGACGCCCGACGCCCTGCGCATGGCGCAGGAAGCCGGGCTCGATCTTGTCGAGATCGTCGCGGATTCGCGTCCGCCGGTCTGCAAGATCATGGACTACGGCAAGTACCGCTACGAGCTCAGCAAGCGCTCGAAGTCGACCAAGAGCGCCGGGCAGGAACTCAAGGAGATCCGCCTCGGCCGCTCGATCAAGATCGACAAGCACGACGTGGCGATCCGCGTGGAACAGGCTCGGAAGTTCCTCATGGCCGGGCACAAGGTGCAGATCACGCAGCGTTTCCGCGGTCGCGAGATGATGCACAAGGAGCTTGGTCTCGAGCGGCTCCAGCAGATCTGCGACGACCTGTCGGACATCGCGAAGATCGAGATTGCGCCGCGCTGGATGGGTCGACAGACGAGCATCGTCCTCGCGCCGTCCCGCGACAAGATCGAGGCCATCAAGCAGAAGATGAGCCGCGCCGAGCGCGAACAGGCCGAGAAGGAACTCGAGGAGGCTGAGAAGGCTCGCCTCGCAGCGCTCGAGGCCGACGAATCCGAAGACGATGACGACGATGACGACATCGAGTCCGGGGAGGATCAGGGAGAAAAGCGCGGCGGCAAGAAGGGCAAGGGCCCGGCCGACGATCGCGCCCGGAACCCCGTCGACGACGAGATCGCGGATCTGCTCGGCTGAGCGCGCCGCGTCGCGTCCCCGTTTGTTTCAAAGGCCCGCGATCGCGGGCCTTTTTCTTTGAGCGCTGCTGTGATCAGTCGTGACGGAGCGCCACGATCGGGTCCTGCCTCGCGGCCTTGCGGGCGGGGTAGAGACCGAAGACCAGGCCGGTCGCCGCGGCGACGAGGAAGGCGACCACCACGCTCCACAGGCTGATCGCCGTCGGGAGCGTCACATCGGGCGGGACGTACGCGCCGACGACCGGCATCTCCGGGAGCATGGGGACGACGGTGTCGAGGCTGATCGCAAGGCCGACGCCGAGGATGACGCCGACGACGCCGCCGAGCGTGCTCAGCACGCCCGTCTCGACGAGGAACTGCGAGACGATGTGCTTCTGCGTCGCGCCGAGGGCACGGCGGATGCCGATCTCGCGCGTCCGCTCGGTCACCGTCGCGAGCATGATGTTCATGATGCCGATGCCGCCGACGAGGAGGCTGATCGCGGCGATCGACGCGGAGATCCATTGCCCTGTCAGCGCCCGCCGACGTGCGCTCTCGAGCAGCTCGTAGGGAACGATCATGCTGATGTCCCGCTCGCGGTCGTGGCGGACGTCGATGATGCGGTTGAGCCTCCGGGACATCGGGATCACCGCCTCGCGTGTCGGGGCTTCGACGTAGACCTCGGCGACCTGCACCTCGTTGGCGTTGAACGAGCCGCTCTCGCGACGAACGACAACATCTCCGAACGCGGCGCGGGCGGTGGTGAGCGGGATGTGGACGTCGAGGTTGAGGTCGCGTCCGACAAGCGCGCCGCCGGCGCCACCGGAGAGCCCGACCGGCCGAAGCACGCCGACCACGGTCATCGCCTTGTCATCGATGCGGAGCGTCGAGCCGAGCGGGTCCTCGAGCTCGAACATCTTGTCGGCGATCTCTGAGCCGACGACGCAGACCATCGCCGCGTTGTCGAGATCGCCCTGCGTCAAGTAGCGGCCTCTGGCCACGCTGAGCTTCGCGACCTTGGCGAGGTCGGGCGTGACGCCGTACGCCTGGCTCACGACCCGCGTGGCGCCGCGGAGCACCTGGCCCCCGACCTCCTTGAGCGGAACCATCGACGAGGCCTCGGGGAACGACTCGCGGATGACCTCGAAATCGGCGTAGGTGATGCCGAACCGGCTCACCCACCCGCGCGACCCGCCCGACTGCTGGTTCGCGTCCTCGGGGGGTTTCTGGCTTCGGATGATGATGTTCTTGGCGCCGAGGCGCTCGATCTGGGCCAGGGCCTCCTGCGTCGCGCCCTCGCCGATGCCGACCATCGTGATCACCGCGGCGACGCCGAAGATGATGCCGAGCGTGGTCAGGATAGAGCGGAGCAGCTGGAGGCGGAGGTTGGTCAGTCCGAGGCGGATCGTCTCGAGGAGGAAGTTCACGGCAGATGCTACCGGGCAGGCTGGCTTCGGGAGGCGATCCGTACGATGATCATGTCATGCAGGGCGACAAGGACATCACCCCACGCGACCACGCACGCCCGCTCATCGAGCTGGGCGAGGAGGTCGAAACGGCCTCGGGGTGGCGAACCACGGCCGAGCTCCGATGGCCCGACCTCCCCGCCTGTGAGGTCACGGTGACGCTCTCCTGGGCCGACCACGACCTGATCTCGGGCGGCGCGGCCGCGCCGAGCGAGACCATGGAGGCCGCGATCGCCGTCGCCGCCGCCTGGTTCGGCCCGCCCGAGGGCCCCGTGGGGATACCGCCTCGATTCGATGTCTCCACGCTCCGACGTCGGATCACCGACTTCGACGCCGCGGTCACCCGCGCCATCCGCCGCCGCTCGATGATCGACGACTAAGTCGCGTTACGGGCAGCCGGCGCCGAATCGCTGCAGGAACGTGATCACATCGCCGATCTCGAGCCGGTCGAACGGTTCGGCGATGTCCGCTCGATCGTCTCCTGCCCCGAACAGGTCGAGGTACGCGACCACATCGGCGATGTCGTGCACCCCGAACGGACGTTCGAGATCCGAAAGATCGCACGGCACCTCGATGTCCCACCCCATCACGCTGAAGGCGACGAGATCGAGCCGCGAGATCGGATTCAGCACGTCGATGCTGGCTCCGCCGTTGTAGGTCGGATCCATCACGCCCAGCACACGCGGGATGTTCAGAAGGAAGTCGTCCTTCCAGTGACTGGCCTGCCGCCCGTCGCCGAGCGCGGTCGTGCCGGTCGAGAGCGGGAACGCGTCGACGGGGAAGCTGGGAAAGACGGGCGCCGCCAGCCCGGGGAACGATCCGACCGGATCGAAACCAGCCGGACTGCCCTGCACGAGCGACCGCGGCGCTTCCGCGAACTCCTCAAGCGTGTCCGGCTCGCTCCGACCGGTCAGTCGCACCCGGAAGAAGTCCCACACACGCGGCGGGCCGACAAAGTCCGTCGACGAGCTGAATCCGAGCGCGTGGCCGAGTTCATGAACCATGACGTACACGACATCGATCGCTCCGGGCTGGGAACCGTTCGTCGGATCGGTGTCGAAGGTCAGGTCCGCGTTGAACACGATGAACGAATCGGCTTCGTCGGGCGAGGGCGTCGCGTCGCTCATGCCCAGCGCGAGGCGCTGCGCGGTCGTCACCGCGACCCGGTTGTCCGCGCCGGGCTCACTCGGAACAAGCGTGAAATCGCCGTAGTCAAACAAGGGGGAGAACTCGGGCAGCGCGTTCACAAGCGGCGCGTCCGCGTCGCTCGCGTCGGCGATGAGCGCCGAGCGAGCGTTCTCGTACGTGGTGAACGAACTCATCGACGACGCCGCCGCGATGAACGGCGCGTTGAACGTGAAGTCGACGTCCATGACCACAACCGCGGAGTCGCTGATCACCGACTCCCAGATCTGGGCGGCGACCTCGAGCGCCTCCACGAACCCCGGCTCGTTCTGCACGTCCTCATCGATCCGATACTGAATGTCGAACCCGCTGACACCACGCGCCGCCGGGTTTTGAGAGATCAGATAGCGCTCGCTCGGCGCCCCACGACGCCCGTCGAGCGTGTCGTAGAAAACGACGGTCTGTTCGGCGTCGGCTGCGCGGCACGAGCCGTCGGCTCCAACAACCATGACCGGACCCCGCTCCGGGGGAATGGCAATGCGGACCGCGGCGGACGCGACGGTGGCGCCGAACACGGGCGCGGATGCGAGCGCGGCGATGAAGACACGGTTGGCCATGTGAAGGACACTCCCTCTCTCAAACTCGATTGAAACACCCGCGGAGCACACAACCCCCACGGTTCGGTGGCCTATTCGGGCCGAACGCTCGGAAGGCTGCACCGTACTGGCGGATCCGTGCCGATGAAAGCGCCCCGGGCAGGATTCGAACCTGCGACCGCCGGATTAGAAGTCCGATGCTCTATCCAACTGAGCTACCGGGGCGATAACGGATGAGAGGATACCCGGACGACCGTTTCCGGCCCGTCACGCGGTGTCGCGATAAGGTAGGGGCATGAAATCACTCCATCTCGCATCGATCGGGCTCGCCCTCGGTCTTCTCTCACTGCTTAGCCCGCGCGAAGCGATTGCGCAGGACGCCAAGGGGCCGGTGGCGGTCAGGGTCGCGACCTTCAACATTGAAGACCTCCGAACCGCCGAACTCATCGATGAACCGAGCGATCGCGTCCTCCACGCCGCGGAGATCATCCAGCGCATCCGCCCCAACATCATCCTGATCAACGAGGTCGCCTACGACATGCCGGGCGGACCGGACTACGACCCCTCGGGCGAGCCCGGCGCCAACGCCGATCGCCTCGCCCGGGTGCTCGCCGAACCCGTTCGCGACGGCCTCGAGGGCATGAGGTACCGGTCCTGGACCGCCGCGCCGAACACCGGACGCGCGAGCGGTTACGACCTCGATCGGAGCGGTGAGGCCGTCACCGAGATCCCGACGCAGCCGACTCCAAACGCGGATGGCTCGCCCGTCAGCCAGACATCAGATGACCGCGCGTACGGCGCCGACGCGTGGGGATTTGGAACCTTCCCGGGTCAGTACGGCATGACGCTGCTCATCGATGAGCGTCTCGAGATCGACGAGGCGTTCATCCGCACCTTCCGCCTGTTTCCGTGGTCGTTCATGCCGAACAACCTGATGCCGACGATCACCAACGAGGCGGGCGAGACCGTCGCGTATTACCCCGATGAGGTCGGCAACCAGTTCAGGCTGAGCTCAAAGAGCCACTGGGACATCCCGGTTCGGATGCCCAACGGCGAACGCCTTCACGTGCTCTGCAGCCACCCGACCCCACCCGCTTTCGATGGCGATGAGAAGCGCAACGCCCGACGCAACCACGACGAGATCCGGTTCTGGGCCGACTACATCGACAACGCGTCCTACGTCGTCGACGACAAGCGCCGTCCGGGAGGCCTGCCGCCCGGATCGCACTTCGTCATCGTGGGCGATCTGAACGCCGATCCGGACGAGGGCACGTCGGTCAACGACCCGATCGGGCGGCTCCTCCTGAACTCGCGCCACCTCGCCGCCGACCCGCGCCCGACCTCCAACATCGACGTCCCGGGCCTCGACCCCGACGACACCTCCGGTTTCAGGCTGCGCGTGGATTACGTCCTGCCGAGCAAGACCCTCCGGGTGCTCAACAGCGGTGTCTGGCGGACTCCGCCGAGCAGCGGCGACTTCCCGAGCGATCATTTTCCTGTCTGGGTAGATCTCGTCGTGCCCGCCAGTAGCATGGGTAGGCGCTAGTCTTGGGGCCACGGCCCGTCCCATGAAGACCATCAGCCCGGCCATCTCGACGCCCACCGCGCATGCGCACGCCCGAGGTGCGGCGTTCTTCCGCGCCCTGCTCGAGACCACCAAGCCGGGCATCGCTCGTCTCGTCGCTTTCACCTCACTGGCCGGCTTTGTCGTCGCGGCGCTCGGTCGTTCGACGATCGACGCGGGACTGATCGTCACCGCGATCGGTTGCGCCGTCGGCACGGTGCTCGCCGCGGGCGGCGCCAACGCGCTGAACATGTGGTTTGAGGGTGGCCGAGACCGTGTGATGCACCGCACCGCGTCGCGCCCGATTCCCTCGGGTCGCGTCGGCGACGTAGCCGTGCTGCTCTGGGGCTCGTCGCTGACGGCGCTCGGCGTCCTGACGCTCCTGGTCTCGACCGGACCCGCCCCTGCGTTGCTCGCGCTTGCGAGCGCTGCGCTCTATGTGCTCGTCTACACACCGCTCAAGACCATCACGCCGTGGTGCACCGTCATCGGAGCGATTCCCGGCGCCTTGCCGACGCTGATCGGAGCGGCCGCCGCCGCGCCGGAGAGCGGACTCGCGCCGATTCTCGCGCCATTCGGACTCGCGATCTTTGCGTTGCTGTTCGTCTGGCAGATGCCCCACTTCTTCGCGTTGGCGTGGATGTACCGCGACGACTACGCGAAGGGGGGCATGAAGATGCTCACTGTCGTCGATCCGACCGGCCACCGCGCCGGGCGCGCAAGTCTTGTGTGGGCGACGCTTCTCATCCCGGCGACCATCGCTCCCGCGTTCGCGTCGCCCGTGCTCGGCGCCCCCTACGCCGTGATCGCGGGCGCCACGTCGGCGGCGTTCCTGTGGATGGTGATCGCCTTCGCGAAGGAGCCGACGAAGGCGACCGGTCGCCGCGTCTTCTTCGGATCGATCGCGCACCTCCCGCTGCTGCTCGTCGTGATGCTCATGGAGAGCACGGTCCGAGCGTTGCTCGGCGCATGAGCCGATTGTGAGGTCGTCGATGTCCGACGAGCCGACCCCAACCGTCCGGTTCCCTCTGATCCCCGTCATCGCGGTCGTCATCGTCGGGCTCGGGCTCGGCGGTGTGCTCGCGCTGCGGCTGCCCGCGAACGGGCGCCCTGACCCGTACCAGAATGTGCGAGTGCCGGACAGCGTCGATCTGAGCGTCCCGCCGTTCGAACTGATCGACGCGAACGGCGAGCCGATCGATCAGTCAATCCTTGACGGCGGGTACACGGTGATGGACTTCTTCTTCACGCACTGCCCCCTCGTCTGCCCGCGCATGACCGCCGAGATGCGACGCGTTCAGGCCGCGACCGAGGGCACGCGTGTGCGGCTGCTGAGCGTGAGTGTTGACGGCGGCCGCGACACGCCCGACGTCATCGGCCGCTACGCGAACGCCGTTGGCGCTGATCCACAGCGGTGGATCTTCGCGACGGGCGAGAGGGCGGATGTGTGGTCGATCTGCGATGCGTTGCAATTGTCGATCGAGGAAGACGCGGCGAACTCCATCCCTCTCCCCGAGGGGGGCACGATGGCGAACGTCGATCACCCGTCGAGGCTGATCCTCGTCGGTCCCGATCGACGCGTCATCGCGATGGCGTCATTTGCTCGCGACCATGATGTCAACAGCCTGATCGAGTTTGCCCGCGAGCAGGCGCGATGATCGACGCTCGCGGTTGATCGCGGCGGCCAGGCGCATGCGTGTCGTCGTGGCCTGACGCTCGCGCGTCCGATCTTCTTCGCAAGCGATGGCGTTCTCGAGGAACGCTCTAGCCCGCTCTCTGGCCGAGTCGATCTCGGCCCGCGTCGGCGGGGTTGGTGTCTTCGACGCGGACGTGCTTGGCACGAACGCGGGCTTCGACCCCCCCTGCCCTTTCTGATCGTTTGTTCGCGCCATCCTCAACCCGTCCTGCGGAAAGCCGTTGGTCCTTGAGCCTCTGGAGGCCCCGGTACTTCCAGTTGTTGACGGAGGTCACCCTCACGCCGAGCGACGCCGCCGCCGCCTGATAACTGACGCCTTCGCTGACGATCATCCGCAGAGCGTCCTGCTCATGCGGTGCAAGTGACATGGACGCGGTCTTGAGGAAGTCCCGCTGCTCTTCTGCCTCCAAGCGATCCGTCGGCGAGGAGCTTCCCGCTCCCCTGGCGCTGACTTCGTCGCGCTGATGTTGCGCGAGTCTCGTTCGACGCACGGCCTGCTGGTACCGGCGCTTCATGAGATTGTCCGCTATCTTGATGAGATAACTCGCTGAGATGTCTTTACTTTCAAGATCGCTGGTAGAAAGTAAGCGTGCGAACACATCCTGAACGATGTCCTCGGCCGACGACTGGTCGAGCGACCGCCGAACGAACCGAAACACGCGCTCGTAGTAGCGGTCAAAAAGCTCGAGGACGATTTCCCCGCGGTTTCTGGTTTCCATCCCTTATCCCCACAGCCACACCGTCATGGCGTGACTTCTCCCGAAATCGCCGGAAAGACCACCCCGGACGACATCGGCCGTTGCGCACTCAGGTTATGAATCCCACAGATGCCCTAAGTAGGCTAGATTTCCACCACAATCTCACCTTATCCACATCGTCTTCCACATACAACCCAAAATACCCGTCCTGACATGGAATCGGTCCAATTCCGGGCCGATTGTCATATCGATGCAACCCCACTTTGAGAGCTCCTACAGGCCAGGATCCGAAGCCCACGCAAACGAACACCGGCTCGATCAGACGGTAAGGACGAGGTACGAGACCTACGTCCGAGAACTGCGTGAGATGAACGGGTGTGCGCGTGACGCCGAGGCGCCATCAATCGAACGGTCCGCGGCCCTGATGACCATTGCCGAGCAGCACGGGCTCGAGCCCGCGGAACTCCTCGAACTGATCACGTCGCCGGAACGAACCGCCGACCGCTTCATCCAGGCCGCGCGGTCCGATCGATCGGCGTCGCCCAGACGCTTCGGGCGCTGACCCGCCAACGTAGTCCGCCCGCGTTTACCACCCGATCCCGGGACCTGTCCGCCGCGAGCGCCTCTGCGAGCGCTTCGAAGTCGCGGTAGCGCCGACCACGGAGCGGCATGGGAACGAGGGCACGCGCGAGCTCGCCGAGCACGATCGGCCGAACCTCGGCGAGCACCTCTCTCGGCCATCGGTACCCGTCCTCGGTCTCTTCGGCTAACTCCCCGAGAGATGCCGCGATGTCCGCGACGACGCGTGCGGCATCGGCCTGCGCACGAGCGCTCGCCGCGATCGCGCCCGGCGCGTCAGGAAACACCCGAAACAGGGATGGCAGCACGTTCAGTCGAAGGTCCGAGCGTCGCCGGTCGGCGTCGGCGTTCGTTGGGTCCTCAAGCCAGGACACGCCGCTTCGGTCGCAGAGCGCGATCGCGTCGTGGTGACGGACGCCGAGCATCGGGCGGACGACGGCCACGAGCGCGGAAAGCGGTCGGATCGGCAATACGCCCCGGAGCCCCAGCGGTCCCGCGCCGCGGGCGAGGCGCATCAGGATTGTCTCGACCTGGTCATCCGCGTGATGTCCGGTCGCGACGAACGCACAGCCGTTCGCTTCGGCGATCCGACCCAGCGAGTTGTACCGCCCCCTCCGGAGTGACGCCTCCTGGTTCCCCGGGCCGCTGCGAGCCTCGCCGACATGAAAAGGACGGTCGAGTGCCTTGGCGACGGCTCGGACATGCGCCTCATCTCGCTCCACCTCGGCGGCGTCGCGCATGTCGTGCCGGATGTACGCGACATCGATCTGCGCGGAGGTGGCCGCGAGCGCAAGAGCCAGTGCGGTGGAGTCGGCCCCGCCCGAGCAGGCGACCAGCGTGGGGCGATCGGCGTCGCTTCGAGCCCGACCGCCGGTCAGGGATCGCCACGATCGGATGACCTCACGGACGAACGGATCGGATCTCTTTGGTCGGATGATCGACACGGCGCTGGCTCCGAGCCGAAGATATGGGACGGAGGCCACCCCTGCCAATGGCGCACGTGTACGTACCGAGCATCTTCCGCGAGATCGAGGCCCTCGAGGCCGAGCCTCCGCCCGCCGAGCCGCGATCGGTCTTCGGCACGCGCGACACAATCTCCGGGCTGCTCATCGGCGTCGGCGTGTTGGCGCTCGTGATTCTGCTTCTGCGGAACCAGATGCGCAAACGCGACAAGGACTCCTTCCGCGCCGTCCGCCCTCGCCAGACGCTGACCGGCGACGTTGGCCTCGACCGCCTCGAAACCGCGATGGCGGACGCCAATGAACTGACCCGCACGCTCGCCTCATCCGCCGACAACCGGGCCGCCCGCCTCGAGGCGCTCATCGAGGACGCCGACCGCCGCATCGCCGAACTCGAACGCCTCCGCGGGGGGGCCGTCGACCCGACTGACAACGGTCGCCGCTCGACCGGAGACGCGATCGCGAAGCTCCACGCGAGCGGCGCCGACGCGCAGGCGATCTCGGATGAACTCGGCGTGCCGGTCGGTGAGGTCGAGCTTCACCTGAGTCTTCGTAGCCGCCGAGCGGTCAGCGATCGGAAATAGCGTCGAGAGCGAGGATCTCGAACGCGACGTGCGCCGCGAGCAGCGCCGTGTTCCCCGCGACGTCGCGGTCCGGCAGAACCTCGACCACGTCCGCACCCGCGACGTTGACGCCCGCGAAGCTGCGCAGCAGAATCAGCGCCTCGGCCGACGTGAACCCCCCCACGCTCGGCGTCCCCGTCCCGGGCGCGTAGGCGGGGTCGATGCAGTCGATGTCGAAGGTGATGTAGGTCGGACGCCGTTCGAGGCGCCGCACAAAGTCGCGGATCCGCCGGTCGCCGTCCTTGAGCTTCCAATCGTCGTAAGTCACGACGTTGATGCCCGCGTCATGGCCGTAGTCAAGATCCGCCGCGGCGTTGAGCGGGCCCTTGATGCCGATCGACATCATGAACCGCGGATCGATCGCCCCGGCCTCGACGAGCCGAACGAACGGGCTCGCGTGCGAGTACTTCTCGCCCCAGACCTCGTCGACCGTGTCGAGATGGCTGTCGAGATGCAACACCGCCAGCCCCTCATCGGGAGAGCCGAGGCGTCGCCACGTCGCCATGATGTTCGCATACGCGATGGAGTGATCTCCGCCGAGCGCCAGCAGCCGTGCGTTCGTTGGCAGCGCGTCCGCGAACGCGATCACGCCATCAAGCGCCTGCTTCGGGTGGTACGGAGGGGCCGGCGCGTCGCCCGCGTCGGCGAGGCTCAGGACCTCGCAGACATCGACCCCGTGCTCGAGGTGGTAGCGCTTCAGATACTGGCTTTGCTCTCGGATCGACCGCGGCCCGAACCGCGCGCCGGGCCGGTAGGTCACGCCCGAGTCGTACGGCACGCCGTAGATCGCCCAGTCGAGCGTCGACACGTCCGGGAGGTCCGTTAGCAACGGGTACCGCCCGAACGAGCAAAGTCCCGCGAAGCGCGGGGTCACGCGTGAATCCGGGAGGCGGGTCTTTGGCTCAGCCATGCTGTGGAGTCTACTTTCGACCCGTGAGATGGGCCTCAGCGCGTGGAGGTCAAGTCCGGTAGAGTGCCCAACAAAGGGGGTCCGCCTTGCATCCGTACCGCGCATTCACGTTCGGCGCCGCCTGGAGCCTCGCCTTCGACACCTTCGGCCGGCGGTACGCCCGTCTGCTCGGGGTCTCGCTCCTCGCCTTCGTCATCGGCGTCGCCGCCAGCATGGTGACGAGCATCCTCGACCTGATCACGCTCGTCGCCTCGCTCGCGCGTGTGCCGTTCTTCGACTTCCCGTTCGGCGTCGGCCTGACGTTCGTCGCCCTCCGATGTGTTCGGGGCGAGGAGACGTCGGTCGGCGAACTGTTCTACGGCTTTCGACGCTACTGGACGGTGGTCGGGCTCGGTGTGCTTGTCACGCTATCCGTGTTCGCGGCCATGATCCCTGGCTTCATCATCGTCGGCGTCGGCGTTGTGGTTGCCCAGGGAAACATGAGCGACCTGGGCATCGCCATCGCGATCATCGGCGGACTGATTTCGGCCGTTGGGGCGATCTGCATCGGCGTCCGACTGTTGTATGTCACGCTGATCGCGATCGATCCCCGGATGCGAACCCCGGAATTCGTCGACTGTTTCAAGCTTTCCTGGAAGCTAACAGGTGAGCACTTCTATGGCCTGATCGGCTTGATCGCTGTCCTCGGCCTCATCGCCGCCGTGTCGGGGCTCCTGCTGGTGCTTCCATACTTCTTCTTCGGACTACCGCTCCTGATGGCGGGGGTCGCCTCGGCGTACCACCTCATCACACGGCCCGTCGCCACGCCCCAGAAGGACATTTGCAGCGTCTGTGGCTACGCCATCGTCGGTATCGTCGGCGTCTGCCCGGAGTGCGGCGAGCCAATCCCGAACGCCGAGCCGACGACGTAGAACGAACCGACTAGATCCAGCCGTCCTCGAACGTCATCCCCGGAGCGAGCGAGGCCGCGTCCGAGGTCTCCGACATGCTCGCGACCGGATACGCGCAGTAGTCCAGTGCGAACGACCCCGCCGGGCGTTGGTTGCCCGAGTGACCGAGCCCACCGAACGGCAGCTTGCTGCTCGCCCCCGCCGTCCCGCAGTTGATGTTCACGCACCCCGCGCGGGCCTCGTGACGGAACCGATCGATCGCCTCAGAGCTGTGCGTGAAGATCGACGCCGCGAGCCCGTACCGCGTCGCGTTCGCCTGCTCGATCGCCTCATCGAGCGTCGAGACAGTCGTGCACCGGAGGAGCGGCCCGAAGACTTCCTCATCGCAACCCGCGTCGTACCCGGACCCGCCAGCCGACGGTCCCTCGGCGGTGAAACGCGGCACACGGACAATGCCCGGCGTGACGTAGTACCCGCCGTCCGCGTCCTCGGGCGCGGTCATTGCGAGCAGCGATTCGCCGCCCGCGCCGGTGAGGCGGTTCAGGAACTCCATCGCGCCGTCGCGCGCGCCCGCGGTGATGATCGGTCCCATGAACGACGGCGGATCCGCGTCGGGCTTGCCGATCTTCAGCGCGTTCGCAGCCTCAACGATCGCCGCGAAGAACCGATCGGCGACGGAGTTCTCCACGATCAGGCGGCGGGTGCATGTGCAACGCTGCCCCGTCGTGTTGAACGCACAGCGAACGACCTCGATCGCGGCCTGCTTCAGGTCGGCGTCGCCCATGACCACCGCCGGGTTGCTCCCGCCGAGCTCGAGCGCCACGATCCGCCCAGGGTGATCGAGGTTCTGCTCCATGATCTTCCGCGCGACGGGCCACGACCCGGTGAAGAGCACGCCGTCGATATCGCGATGGGCCGCGAGCGCTGCGCTGTTCTCCGCGTCGCCGTGAACGAGGTTCACGACGCCCGCGGGCGCCCCTGCCTCGGTCATCGCGTCGTGCAGCAGCCGCGCGTAGAGCTGACCGCACGCTGGCGTCTTGTCGCTCGGCTTGAAGACCACGGTGTTGCCCGCAAGCAGCGCCGGGATGATGTGCCCGTTCGGAAGATGCAGCGGGAAGTTGAACGGCCCGAAGACCGCCATCACCCCGTGCGGGCGGAACCATGTCGCGGCGGTTTTCGACCCCGACAGCTCGAGCTCATAGCCCGCGATCCGACGGAGGCCCCAGTTCTGGTCCGTCTGCGGATCGAGCGTGATGTCGATCTTGGCCGCGAGCGCGCCCGCCTCGCCCGTTGATTCCCACGACGCCTTGCCCGTCTCTCGCAAGAGGACCTGTGCGAGCTCGGCCGCGTGCGCTTCACACGAGCGACGAAAGACTCGGATCGCCTCGGCCCGTCTCTCGAGGGGCCACGCCGCCCACGCGGGCGCCGCTGCGCGAGCGGCCGCCACCGCGCGATCGACGTTCGCCCGCTCGGGCGCCGCCGACCAGAGCACATCGCTCGGTCTCGCGGGGTTCACCGAGACCACCCGACCATCCTTCAGCGGTACATCCTCGCCAGCGATCAGGTCGGCGGGCGCTGGCGGCTCGTCGTAGCGCACATCAGTCACTTCGTCACCCGCTTCTTCTTCGTCGTCGCCTTCTTGCTCGCCTGCTTCTTGAGCGGCTTCTTGAGCGGCTTCGGCGCCGCCGCGGCCTTCTTCGAGAGCGCCGGCTTGCGCGACGCCGCCCGCTTCTTCGCCGCGGGCCGCTTCGCGGCTTCTGACTGCCCGTCGGTCGGCGTCAGGCCGATCGTGTCGCCCGCGCTCGCGTTGATCGCGGTCATGACGTGCTCGGTCGTGTGCACCACCCCCGCGCGACCGATCGTGAACGGCTCGCACACCGCGAAGAAATCGCCGTCCGACTGCTGGTAGCTCAGGATGCCGACGCGGTCGCACTCCGACTCATCGACCGGCTTCCCGAGATCCCGCAGGCTCGTGTCCTTCACCAGCGAGATCTCATCGGTCGCGCACTCGAGGTGCGGGCCGCCGTCGAACGGATCCACAAAGCCCTTGTAGGCAAACCCGAGCTTCTCCAGCATCCGGCGCGCCGGACGCGTCTCCACGCCGACCTCTCCCACCACGGCGCGCGCCGCGGGCGGTAGGAGGCTCAGGTAGATGTCCTCCTTCGGCAGGAGGCTCGTGATGAACTCGCGGCTGTACTGGCAGAATCGATCGGCCTCGTCGTAGCTCAGTGGCACGAAGCGTCGCCCGAGGTAGTCCCAGAGCAGGTTGTCCCCGTCGCTCGTGATCGGCGCCATCATCTCCGCGAGCACCTTCTCCGCGAACAGTTCGCGGTGGAGCCCGATGAAGTGGAACCGCACGAAGCTCAGGAACCGGCCGAGCTTCTTCTTGTGGCCGCGGTAGCTCGGCTGGAGAATCAGCCCGCCGATCTCGGACGGCCCGGACTCGTCCAGATGCATCTTCGCGACCATCTGCGTCGTCCCCGTCTGGAGATCGGCACTGAAGAACTCTCGCTTTTCGAGCTTGAAGCTCGCGTTCGGCGCCCCCGGCCCGCCCATGTGGCTCACGACTTGGCTCGCGCCGAGCGCGCCGCCCGAGGCCGTGTCCTCCATGACGAACAGGAACAACGGGCTCTTCGCCGTCGCGGCGCCGAGACCCGCCATGCTCGAGTGCCCCTGCCCCAGACCCGAGAGGACCTTCGGCGTCGGTTCAGGCTCCGGGCGAGCGGACTGATTGGCGACCTTCAGAAAGCTGTTCCGCGAGTGGATCACCTTCTGAACGATGATTTCTTTATCGGGCGGCAGGTTGATGAAATGGACCATCCGCGCCAGCTTCAGCAGCGTGTCCGAGTCATCCACCTTGGCCCGTCTGATGACGAACATACCTGAGGCTATACGGTCGACCGAACGCGCGTCGGTCATCGCTCGCCCCCCGGGGACGCGCAAAAAAAGCCCCGCTCGATGCGGGGCTCTGAGGATCGGATCGGTCGTGTCGCTCGGGACCGCCCCGGCGTTTGATCAGGGACAGCCCGCGCCGAACGCCTGGAGGAACGCCACGACGTCCGCGACATCGAACACGCCCGCGGGCGCCCCGAGGTCCGCCGCGGGGTCCGCCTGGCCAAAGAGCTGGAGGAACGCGACGACATCCGCGATGTCGAGAACGCCCATCGGCGCCCCGAGGTCCGCCGGACACGGGTTCACGTCGCCGAAGAACACCTCGAAGTCACGCGCCACCGCGCGACCGCTCGTCTCAAGAACGACCACCGTCACACGGTTCGTCCCCTCGTCGAGAGGATCGAGCGTCTTGCGATACTCGCGGGCGTCATACTTCCGCGCTTCCGTGCCAAGGCCGATCTCCGCGACCGGGTCGGCGCCCGCGGGAAGGTTCAGGAAGGCGTGAACGAACTCGGCGGTCCCGTCCTCGACGGTGATCGCAAAGTCGGGCTGATCGTCCTCGACGACCATTCCCGCCTGCGCGAGATCGAACTCGATCGGCTCGCGATCGATGCAGACGACCTCTCGGAAATCGGCAAAGAGCGGCGTCGCCCCCGCGGCGCGCGGCCGGAACGCGATCGCCTCGATGTAGTGGAAGCCTTCGACGAGCGTCGTCGCGTCGATGGTCTGCTGGTACTCGCCCTGGCGGTCGGGCTGGGTCATGCCGGGGACGGAAAGATCGGTGAACTGCTCGAATCCGCCGACGATCGTCTGCGTCGGCGGGAAGTCGGGTCCGCCGTTGCCGTTGAAGTCGCCGTACCCGTCGTCGATCTTGAACAGCGCGTTGTCGTCCGACGTGTTGTCGAACGTGTCCTGCGCGAACGTCTCGACGCGGATATCGAACGCGTCGCGCGTGATGACCGGGATGTCGTTCACACGCTGGACGAAGTCGGGACGGAAGTTCGGATCGGGCGGGATCACGTCGTCCGGGTCGATGATCGAGAGCGAACCGCCCGGCACGGGCGGGCCGTAGATCACATAGCCCTTGTGGTGCTCGCCCTCGCTCGATGCGTTACGAGGCACCCGAAGTAGAACGAACCCGTTCGCCCCGACCGTGATCCGCTCCGGGATCTCATCGGTCGGATCGATCGCGGGGTCGTTCGCGTTGCCGGTCAGCTCGATGAGCCTCGTGCCCTCCGGGAAGTTGGTCGTCGTGAAGACGAGGTTGAACCCTTCGTCATAGCGGTCGTTGAGCCCGACGAGCAGGTCGGCCGTTCCGCCCTGACCTCGCTCGACGACCAGGATGTCCGAGTTGCCGCTGTTGAGCTGCGTGAACGTCTGCTCCGTCGGGTTCGACGCGACGATCTGCGCGTTGCCGTACTGGTTACGGATTCGCACGAGCTTCGTGAGGTCGTCATCGGGCGTCTGCGTCGCGGGATCGAAGCCGAGCGCGGTCGGGTTGCCCTCGCGCGGGAAGAACCCGAAGTTGCGCGTCACGCCACGGGCGTTGTGGTAGACGATGCCGGGCCCCGGGTGCATCATCACGAACGCGTTCGCGACGAGGCCCTGCTGCCGCTCCGTCGGCAGCGGCGGACGCGAGCCGCCATCGCCGACCGAGCCGTTGTCGTGGCTGAAGACGTGGTTCACGCCCGCCGTGCCGTTCTGGAGCCCGTCGTCCGCGGTGTCCAGCATGCTGTTGAACACGTTCTGCCACGAGCCGAAGCCGCCCGCGCCGACGATGTTCCGAAGATCGCCCGCGCCCGAGAGATCGAGAGAATCGCGATCGGCGAAGGCATCCTTACGGAAGTAGTTGTTCAGGATGTCCTGCGCGCCCGTGGTGTTCTCGCCGAAGCTGAACGGCGTGGCCCGCGAGCCGTCGGGCAGGATCCGACCCATGTACACCGCCGAGTCGTAGAACTGATCCCAGAAGAACGGGTAGACGTGCTTCGCGGCGTCGAGGCGAAACCCGTCGACGCCCTGGACCTCGAGCATCCAGCGGAGCCAACGCATCAGGTAGCCCGTGCCGTTCTCGGTCACGGGGTCGCCGACGCCGACGCCGCTCTCACCCCGCGCCTCCTCGTCGGGCGACGCCTGGGTGTAGGGGTAGAACGTCATCGGATCGGGCTGGCCGTTGCCGTCGAAGTCCGGACCGAGCGGATTCACGACGGTGAAGCCCGCCTGGTCCCGGTCCTGGTAGAACCGCACGTTCGCGGGATCGGGCAGGTCGCGGATGTTGCCCGCGGGAATGTTGTCCGGGTTGCCCGCCTCGACGGGCTGACGGATGAACTGGAGATTGGTCGTCTGATCGATGTCGCACAGGGCGACCAGATCGCCTCGGAGCGTGTCGTAGTTGAACCCGCCCGGGTTCTCCGACTGCAGGTACGCGCCGTTGGCGCCGCCGTGGAAATCGCCCCAGTCATCGCCCGGCTGCTTGTCGCGGAACCCGCCGTTCCCGTCAGGCGAACGCGGCACGTGGAAGCCGGGCCATCCGCCATCAGCGAAGAACGCGTCCGAGGTCGAACGCCCCGAATTGTGGTTCAGAACCGTATCGATGTGGATCTGGATGCCCGCGCGGTGCATCGCGGCGATCATCGAGCGGAAGGTCTCCTCGGTGCCGTACGCGGTCCGCCGACGCGACGACGAGTTGTCGAAGTGCGGCGGCTTTCCGAGATCGAACCGGTCGAACACGTCGAAACCGACGCTGTACGGATCCGACGCGATCGACGGCGGCGGGACCCACAGGACGTTGTAACCCGCCATGAAGATGTCCGGCGCCCGACGCTCGATGTCCTCCCACTCGTTCTCGAAGAGTTGGAGATACGTCGGCTGGAGCGGCTCGGCGACGACGGCCGAACCCGTGACCGCGAGCCCGGCGGCAGCGAACACACACGCGGGGGGGAGGGCCGTCAGGACGGAACGGGCGAACAGACGCATATCAGGCCTTTCGGGTCTTGCCAGGCGAACCGTGCGGTGTGCGGCGGGGCGAGAATCCGCATTTCGAGCGGCGTCGCGCGGATCCCACAGACACTACGCTTCCCATTGGAAGCTGTTCCAGACCAACGTCAACCCGTTCATATTCCGTTTGCCGCGAATACGGGGCAATTCCCATCTGACCCGGGGGGTTCGATGGATCACGCGGGTCAAGCTGGGCTGATAGTTCGAGGATCTTGATCATGCAGAAAACGCTCTCGTTCGTCCGTCTTGCCGCCGCGGGTTCCGCCCTTGCGCTCGTCAGCGCCGCCGGCCTCGCGCAGGTCATCGCCGAGCGGGTCGGCGACGGCATGGTCCAGTACCACGCGAGCGAGCAGGCCAAGGCAGAGCGGCTCCCGTCCCTCGCCCTCGTCGAGCCTGTCCGCGTCCTCGGCAAGGCCGGCGAGGGCTCGACCGTCAAGCCGACGTTCTCGACCGACGACGAGGGGCGCCAGGTCACCACGATCGAAATCGGCGGCGGGACCACCCTCTACGGCACTGGCCAGGCCGCGGGCCCACTCCGGCGCAACGGCCGCGTCACCCAGTGCTGGAACCTCGACGCGTACGGCTATCAGGACGACGCCGAGAACCTCTACACCTCGCATCCTTGGGTCGTCGGCGTCCGCGAGGACGGCACGGCCTTCGGCGTCCTCGCCGATACCACTTGGCGTGTCGAGATCGATCTGTCCGAGAACATCGTGTTCCGAGCGAGCGGCCCGGCGCACCCCGTCATCGTCGTCGAGGGCGCCCACCCCAAGGACGTGATGCTCGGGCTCGGCGAGCTCACCGGCACCATCGAGATGCCGCCCAAGTGGGCCGTCGGCTACCACCAGTGCCGCTACAGCTACTACCCCGATTCCCGCGTCCGCGAGATCGCCAATGGCTTCCGCGAGCGCGAGATCCCCGCCGACGTGATCTGGATGGACATCGACTACATGGACGGCTTCCGCTGCTTCACGTTCGATGAGAACCACTTCCCGGACCCCAAGGGCCTCAACGACTGGCTCGACACCAAGGGCTTCAGCAACGTCTGGATGATCGACCCGGGCCTCAAGAACGAAGAGGGCTACTTTGCGCACGACCAGGGCACCGAGATCGATGCCTGGGTCCAGACCGCGAGCGGCGAAGAGTTCAACGGCCACGTCTGGCCCGGCGAGTGCGTCTTCCCCGACTTCACCAACCAGCGCGTCCGCGAGTGGTGGTCGACGCTCTACCACGACTTCATGGCCAAAGGCATCGACGGCGTCTGGAACGACATGAACGAGCCCGC
>PAKY01000065.1 GCA_002706885.1 Phycisphaerae bacterium | reverse complement strand
TCGGCCATCGCGACCGCGCCGCCGGCAGGGGCGACGGGGGTCAGGTCGGACTCGCCCGCGGGGGTTTCGAAGAGATCGCCCCCCGTATCGAGGGCCGCGCTGCCGCCAATGCCGCTGTCCGACGCCGGGGCGCCCGACGCGGCGGGGTCACCGCCGTAGACGTCTTCGAGAATGTCGGCGCCGATGCTGGTGTCGTCGGCTTCGAGGGCGATGTTCGCGAGACCCGACCCGGAGGCCGTCACGGAGCTGAAGTCCATCGACGGGCCGGTCGAGGCGACCTGGGTCGCGGCGGAGGGGTCGACCTCGTCCTCGGCCTCTGGGTCGAAGATGCTGATGCCGGTCTGGTCGGAGCCGTCGTCCATGCCGAAGACGGAGCCCGAACCGGACGAGGAGAGCCCGATCGGCTCGAGTTCAGCGGAATCGGCGAGCGGAATCACGCTGTCGTCGGCGTCGGCGCCCGCGAGGAGATCGACCTGCTCAACCTTCAGCTTGGTTTCGTCGCCGTCGCGGAACTCTTCAAGCTGGTTGGAATCGATCAGCCCGCGGACGTCCTCCTCCGAAATGCCGAGCCGCTGGGCGGCTTCCGAGAGGGTGTAAAACATCTTGGCCATGTCTGACGCTCCGCTCTGATCGTGTCTGCTGTTGCCGTCTGGTCGGGCTTCGGCTCTGCGAGGGCCCGGGGCGGTTCGTGGGCGACGGGCGGCGCCCCCACCGAGCTACCGCTTCGGGCATCATAAGCCATCGGATCCTTCCTCGCGGCGGATCGCGGGGCGATATGGTCGGGCGGCCCGATCCGTCACGCCGATGCCCCGCCCGATCATCGAACAGATCGATCTCCCGCACCCCCGACTGCCGGATGAACTGGTCGGCCTGCGCGTGCTCCATCTGACGGATCTGCACGTGAAGGCGTCGGCGCCGTGGCCGAGGAGCCTCGCGAGGCTCGCGTTCGAACTCGAACGCCAGGCTCAGGACGGGAATCGACCCGATCTGACCCTCTTCACGGGTGACGCGATGCACCACACGGGCGATGAGGACGCGGCGTTCACAGCGCTCAACCGCCTCATCGACGCCGCGGGCGCGACATACGGGGCGTTCGGCGTCGTTGGAAATCACGACGGGGTCCGGTTTCGGGAACGCCTCGGCGAGGCGCGTCGCGTGCGTTGGCTGCACGACGAGACGCTCGGCCTCAACCTGCGGGGCGGCGGCGTCCGGCTCGTCGGATCGGGGAACCCCGAGAATCTGCTCGGCGCGGGCGTCGCTCCGAATCCGGAGCGATTCACCATCGGGATCGTGCACTACCCGACCGAGGTCTATCCCGCCTCAAGGCTCGGAATCGACGTTTTGCTCGCGGGTCACACGCACGGCGGGCAGATCCGCCTTGGACCGTCTCGGGCGCCGCACACCGCCTGCGATCTGACCCCGGAGGTCGCCAGCGGGGTCCTCCGACTTGGCGACACGCTCTGCTGCGTCTCGCGCGGGTTGGGCGAAGCGGCGCTTCCGCTTCGGATTCGTTGTCCACGGCAGGCCCCGCTCTACACGCTCCGGCGCGGGCCGATGCTCGGGGATTCGGGCGACGCGTCGCGGTTGACGCAGGTGATCGCGTGGTAGAGGGTTTGCAACGCTGGGTTAGCCCACGCGGTACGCTCCGAAGCCGCCAGGTGGGACTGGCGGGTGGGAGAGGGCGCGCTCACGCGGGCTTCGGCGCCGTTGGCGTCGTCGAAGCGGTGGAGCGAGCGGCTCATTGATTGATCTTTCGGTCGCCGAGCGGCCTGGCACAGAAGGGGTTCGAGCATGGGATGGTTGACGGGTCTTGTCGGTTGGTTCGGTGGCGTTTCGCAGCGGACGGCCCGAGCGTCCGCGGGGCGGGTCGCGGCGGTCGCCTCGGCGTCGCTTGCGGTTGCCACGCCTTCCGCGGTTCTCGCGCAGGCCGCGGGCGCGGCGCAGCACCCGGCCGACGGGCTCTCTCCCGACGAGAAGCTCCCGATCGACGATCGGCTCGTGACCGGTGAGCTCGACAACGGCCTTTCGTACATCGTCCGCTCGCACTCGAACCCGCCGGGCAAGGTCGGTGTCTGGCTGCACATCAAGTCGGGGTCGATGAACGAGTCCGACGAGCAGCGTGGCCTGGCACACTTCCTGGAGCACATGGCCTTCAACGGTTCGGAGAACTTCAAGCCGTTCGAGGTCGTCGACCTGTTCCAGTCGCTCGGCATGACGTTCGGACAGGACCAGAACGCGTTCACAAGCTTCGACCAGACCGCGTACCAGCTCTACCTCCCCGACGCGGACCGCGAAACGCTCGAGAAGGGATTCACCTTCTTCGCCGACGTCGCCGAGCGTCTGACGCTCGCGCCGGAGGAGATCGAGAACGAGCGCGGCGTGATCCTCGAGGAGCGGCGCACGCGGCTCGGACCGGAAGAACGCGTGCAGAACCAGTGGCTGAAGCGGTTTGCCCCGGGTTCGCTTGTGGGCGAGCGTCTGCCGATCGGCGTCGAGGAGACGATCAAGAGCGTCGATCGAGACGACTTCGTCGAGTACTACGAGGGCTACTACGTCCCCGAGAACATGACCGTGCTCGTCGTTGGCGACCTCGAGCCGAAGCTCGCCATCGAGGAGATCGAGAAGGCGTTCGGCGAGCTCGAGAATCGCGAGGCGGACGAGCCGAACGACCCGAACGTCAAGCCCTACACCGAGCAGCGTTCGATCGTCGCACACGATCCCGAGCTCACCTCGGCGCAGTCCTCGCTGCTCGTGGTCGATGGGCCGGACTCCGCGGTGACCGATGTCGCTTCGCTCCGCCGCGAGCTCACGACGCGTCTGGCGCTGACCGCGTTCAACCGGCGGATCATGAACAAGGTCTCAGAGGGAACGGTCTCGTTCCAGGGCGGCGGGGCGTTCGCGCAGAACCTGTTCAACGCGATGCGCATCGCCCAGGCGTCGGTGAGCGGACAGCCCGCCGACTGGCCGAAGATGCTCGAGGAGATCACCGTCGAGGTGCGTCGCGCGAGTCTCCACGGCTTCGGCGAGCGCGAGACGAGCGAAGCGCAGACCGACCTGCTCTCGAGCCTGGAGCAGACCGCGGAGCGTGAGGCGACGTACCCCGCGCGGGTGATCCTCGGAGCGATGGCGGGACGCGTGCAGTCGGGCGACGCGATCATCTCGCCCGCCGACTCGCTCGAGTACGCGCGGAAGATCGTCCCCACGATCACGAAGGCGGAGGTCAACGAGCGGTTCACCGAACTGTTCGACCTCGACCGCGCGACGTTCCTGGTGACGCTGCCGACGACCGACAGCGTGCCCGAGGAGAGCAAGGTGCTCGAGCTCGGCGCGGCGGCCGCGTCGACGCGACCCGAGCCCGAGCTCGAAAGCGAGGTCGCCGACGCGTTGATGGATGAGGAGCCCGAGGCGGGCGAGATCACCGAGCTCGCGCAGCACGCGAGCAGCGGCGTGTGGTCCGCGTGGCTCGACAACGGCGTCCGCGTGCACCATCGCTACATGGACGAGCGCGAGAACGACGTCACCGTGCAGATCACGATGGCGGGCGGCGAACTGCTCGAAACGCCCGACACACGCGGCCTCTCGCAGGCGGCGGTCCGCGCATGGGACCGCGCCGCGACCCGCACGCTGACGAGCTCGCAGATCCGCGGGTACATGGCGGGTGTGAAGGCCTCGGTCTCGGGCGGCGCGGGCGATGACGCCCTGACCATGGGAATCAACGCGAGCCCCGACGATCTCGAGACGGGCTTCCAGCTCGCCCACGTCCTGCTCACCGAGCCGCTCATCGAGCCGGTCGGCTTCGAGCAGTGGCGCACGCAGCAGGTCCAGGCGCTCGAGGCGCAGGAGACCAACCCGATCGCGATGCTCGGCGTCACCCTCGCCGACGCGATCTACCCCGAGGGCGATCCGCGCGGGCGTCCGCTCACGATCGAGCAGGTCAAGGCTCTGAAGCTCCAGAACGCCCAGGAGTGGCTCGACCGCCAGGTCCGAGGCGCGCCGATGGAGGTGTCGATCGTCGGCGACATCGACCGCGACCGCGCGTTCGCGCTCGCCGCGAAGTACCTCGGCTCGCTCTCCGATCGCGACCGCGTCAGCGGCGAGACCTACGAGCGGCAGCGTCAGGTCCCGCAGCCGGGCGAGGACGACATCCGCGTCGAGAAGACCGTCGAGACGCGTACGCCGCAGGCGATGGTGGTCTCGGGCTTCTTCGCGGCCGACGCCTCCGATCTGCGCGACTCGCGTCTGATGAACATGGCCTCGCGAGCCCTGACGACGCGGCTCATCAAGGCGATCCGCGAAGAGGCGAGGCTCGTGTACTCGATCCGCGCGAACTTCACGCCCGGCGAGAGCTATCCGGGCTACGGCCTCCTCCTCTCTGGCGCCCCGACCGACCCCGCGAAGACCGATGAGCTCGCGTCGGCGATCGGCCAGGTCTTCCAGACCTTCGCCGAGGAGGGACCGTCCGAGGAGGAGATCGAGACCGTCAAGAAGCAGCTCGCCAAGCAGATCGAGGAAGCGATGGAACAGCCCGGCTTCTGGGCTGGCCAGCTCGGGCAGCTCGACTACCGTGACCGCGAGCTCGACAACCTGATGGGCGCGATCGAGGCGTACAACGCGTTCAGCGCCGCCGACGTCAAGGAAACGTTCTCGAAGTACCACGACGATCGCGCGAAATTCACGGTCATCGTCAAGCCCGCCGAGCCGAGCGAGTCCGAGAGCGAGGCGGCCGGGGGCTGAAGTGGAAACAGGCCGGCGACCCGGGTGGCGTTCGTCCGTCGCCGGGCTCCCGGCCCTTTGTGTGACCGTCGCTGGGGATCGATCGACCGAAGATGACCACCCCCCCTGTGGCGCCGGTTCGAGCTTCGTCGTTACCCTGCCCCTATGGCATGGATGCGCAACCTCGCTCTCACCGGTCTCGTTGTGTTCGTCGGCGTCGCGGTCGCCCAGGACGAGGGGCTCGCCGCGGAGGCGGACGTCGCGGCGCCGGGTGACCTCTGGGGGCTGTTTCTCCAGTCGCTCGACGGCTTCACGTTCACCATCATCGCCGGGTCGCTTGTCGCGGTCGCGGTCATCGTGCGTTGTGTGCTCGATGTCCGTGAGTCTCGCATCGCGCCGCCGAAGGTCATCGCCGAGATCGACACGCTGATCGACGCGGGGCGGATCGGCGAGGTTCAGAGCGTGACGGAGCGAGCGAGTGACTTCGTGTCGACCGTCGTCCGCACGGCCCTCCGCGAGGCGCCCCGCGGTCACGACGCGATGGTCGACATGGGAGAGATCGAGGCGAGCGTGCAGACCACCCGTTACCTGCGGAAGGTCGAACTGCTCACGCTCATCGGGAACCTCGCGCCGCTCGTCGGCCTCGCGGGGACCGTCTGGGGCATGGTCCTCGCGTTCACCAGCCTCGGCGCCACCGAGGGTCAGGCGGGCCCCGCCGAACTCAGCATCGGCATCAGCAAGGCGCTGTTTCACACCCTCCTCGGTCTCGTCCTTGCCATTCCGGCGCTCTTCGTCGCGGGCGTCTACCGATCCGCCGTCGAGCGCTTGTGCGGAAGAGCCATCGCGGAGAGCGCGCGGATCGTCGAGCGGTTGCCAGCGAAGGCAGCGGCGCCGACCCCAGCCGACGGGAACGCGTGATGCCGCGATCCGGTCGCGAGCATCGACGGCGTCGGCGACGGGCGTCCGCGGCGCTCGGTCTGCTCGGTGGGTCACCCGTCGGCGATCGCGTGAATGTCACGCCGCTGATCGACGTCGTGATGGTATTGATCATCTTCTATCTGATCGTGGGGCGCCTGGTCCTGGAACGGCGGGGAGGCGTCGATCTGCCGCTCGCGACCGAGGGGGAGGTCGAAGGGTCCACGGATCGCCCGATCGTCGTGCTCGTTGATGAGAACGGGAGCGTGAAGATCGACGCCGAAACGATTCTCGCGGACGAGGCCGGCCCGATGGTCGCCCGTCTCCACCGGGAAGACCCCACGCGAACCGTCCAGCTTCGCGCGGATCGGTCCGTCGGCTTCGGACGTGTCCGCCCTGTCCTGGGTTCGCTGCGCGAAGCGGGGATCGGCGCCGTTCAGATGGCGGCGCGAGATCAGACAGGCGGGGCTCGATGAGCGGGCTTGGCTCGTCACGCGGCGCCGCTCGATCGCCCTTCCGAGGCCGCTCGGCGCGGCTGATGTACGACTTGCACCACGGGCCGAACATGACGCCGATGGTCGACGTGGTCATGGTCATTCTGATCTTCTTCATGGCCAGCGCGTCGCTCCTTGGGCCCGAGGTGCTGCTCCGCTCGCAGATCGATCGGCCGCTCTCGGACTCGTCGGAAGCCGTTGAGCCGGACAACCCGGCCGGCGCCGACATCTACCGGATCGAGGCGCCCAGTTTCACCGTCGAGTTGCGCGTGCGCGACGGCGCCGTCACGATCACCGGCCTCGGCGCCAGCGACGCCCCGTTGTCCGACATCGACGCCGCTGCCGCGTTGCTCGCCGAGCGACTCGGTGTGGTCGATGACGTGCGCATGGTCGTCACCTCTTCTGATGACACCCCGTATGAGGCAATCGTGCGCGTGATCGAATCACTTCATTCGGCGGGCTTCGATCGAGTTGGTGTGCGCTAAACCACCTGACACGGGTATCCCCGCGAGCCTCGTTTCAATCGCTCGCCGCTGCTGCGCGAGAAGCGCATCTCGCGTGCCGCCGCGGGCTGTCGGCGACACCGCAAATCGCCGATGCATCCGCCGATGCAGCTCTCGCCAATAGACGCGAACCCAACGTCGTTGGAGCGTTCCACCGAGACGGGTGTCTCGCCCGCGATCGTCGTCTTTGTCGATGACGAACGCGCCGTGCTCGACGCCATCCGTCGGACGCTCGCTCGCAGTCACCAGAACTGGGATGCTCGCTTCGCGAAGGGTGTCGGCGACGGCCTCCGGATCGCCGAGGAGGCTCGGGCGGATGTGATCGTGACGGATATGAAGATGCCGGGCCTGACGGGGCTCGATCTGCTTGAGCGGCTTCGCGATATCCCTTCGCTCGCAGGCGTGCCCGTCGTCATGCTCACGGGCGACACCGACGCCCACCTGAAGCGTCAAGCGCTCGAGCTTGGCGCCCTCGACCTGCTCGCCAAGCCGATCGCGGCCGATGACCTCGTCGCGCGAATCTCGAGCGCCCTTCGCCTGCGGGCGACGGAGCGCCGTCTCCGCGACGTCAACCTCGAGCTTGAGCAGCGCGTCCGTGAACGGACCGAGGAGCTTGAGCGCTCGAAGCTCGACATCGTTTGGCGGCTCGCCCGCGCGACCGAGCTCCGCGACGAGGACACCGGCGCCCACGTCTACCGAGTCGCGAGCTGCTGCCACCTCCTCGCGAAGGAGATCGGGCTCGACGCCAACCACGCGAACACGATCTATTACGCGAGCACCCTCCACGACGCCGGGAAGATCGGCGTGCCCGACTCGATCCTTCGCAAGACCGGGCCGCTTACGCCGCAGGAGCGGGCGATCATCGAGACGCACTGCGAGATCGGACGAGAGATTCTCGGGCAGTCGATCGCGACACACACATCCAAGCACGTCGCCAACGACCTGCTCGATGTCGCCGCGGAGATCGCCTACACCCACCACGAGAGGTGGGACGGAGGCGGCTATCCGCTGCGTCGCGCAGGCGACGACATACCGCTGTCCGGGCGGATCGTCGCGATCGCGGACGTGCTCGATGCCCTCACGCACGCGAGGCCCTACAAGCCCGCGTTCACCTTCGATCGCGCGAGCGAGATCATCCGCGAGGAGGCAGGGAAGCACTTCGATCCGGAGATCGTTGAGGCCTTCTCGCGTCTCGGACCGCAGCTCCGCGATCTGATGGCGTGCGAGGAGGACGAGGGACCGAGTATCCAGGAGGTCGCGGCATGACGACCGAGCAACCAGCGCCGACGAGCGAGCGACCCGGCCCTCAGACGATTCTCGCGGTCGTCGCCTGGGCGGTGATCGTCGTCGGCGGCTTTGCCGCTCTGGCCCTGTACACCCACACGGGCGGCCAGGTCAGCCCGCCGCCGACCGCGGAGCGGGTTCC
Organism: Phycisphaerae bacterium; assembly: GCA_002706885.1. Taxonomy (GTDB): domain Bacteria; phylum Planctomycetota; class Phycisphaerae; order Phycisphaerales; family UBA1924. The sequence goes on along the minus strand of PAKY01000065.1, from coordinate 8,847 downwards.
GATCGAACTCGAAAGCGACGCGTTCACGCTCGTGATGGCGATCCACCCGAAGTGTTCCTGCACGGACGCGTCGCTCTACGAGCTCCAGCGACTTGCGCGCGACCTCCACGACCGGGTCGCGTTCCGCTTCCTCGTCTACGTCCCTTCCGACGCAGGCGACGACTGGATCATCGGTGCGCATCGCGACATCGCGACCACCGGCGTTCCCGGAGCGGTGATCGACGATCCTCGCGGCGAACTCGCCTCATCGATGGGCATGCTCACATCGGGTTCAGTTGCGCTCTTCGACCCCGACGGCGAGCCGCGGTTCTGGGGCGGTATCACCCGGTCGCGCGGGCACGCGGGCGACAACCTGGGATCTGACGCCATCCGTGCGATCGTCAGGGGCGACGAGAGCGAGACGATGACCACCACCGTCTACGGGTGCGAGATCATCGGAAGGACCGAGTTCGCGACGGCGGGCGGGGGTGAGCGATGAGCCAGGCGAGCAGCCCGAGAGCCCGCGAGATCGAGCATGCTCGGGACCTCGCGGTCCGCGTGCGTACGAACCGGCTCTTCGCCATCCTGATGGCGTTTCAATTCGCCGCCACGGTCATCGGCGCCCTCATCATCGCGCCAAACACCTGGGCGGGCGCGGAGTCCTCGATCCATGTTCACGTCATCGCGGCGATCACGATCGGCGGCGCTCTCGCCGCGTTGCCGATCACGCTGACGTTCATCGCCCCGGGCTGGTACGGAACGCAGCACGTCGTGGGCGTCGCCCAGGTGCTCTTCGGCTCGCTCTTCATCCACATCACCGGCGGTCGGATCGAGGCCCACTTCCACCTCTTCGGATCGCTCGCGTTCATCGCGTTCTACCGCGACTGGCGCACGCTCGTCGCGCCAACGCTCGTGATCGCCATCGATCACTTCGCGCGCGGCATCTTCTGGCCCGAATCGGTCTTCGGCGTCATCGCCGCGGCGCCGTGGCGAGCGCTCGAGCACGCGGGCTGGGTGATCTTCGAGGACGTGTTCCTCGGGTACAGCTGCGTCGTCTCCTCCCGGAGCGCACGCGCGATCGCCGAGCACGAGGCCGAGCTCGAGAGCAAGAACGCCGAGATCGAACGGCAGGTCGACCAGCGGACCGAGCACCTTGCCGATGCGCTCATATCCCTCGAGAATGAGATCGAGGACCGTCGTCGAATCGAGAGCCAACTCGTACAAGCCCAGAAGCTCGAGTCGATCGGCCAACTCGCGGCGGGCATCGCCCACGAGATCAACACCCCCGCTCAGTACGTGGGGGACAACGTCCGCTTCGTACGCGACGAGTTCGTCGGCCTGCTCTCGATCGTGGACGCCTACGCGACGCAGCTCGACGAGAACGGTCCTGCCATGAGCTGGGACGAGCGCCGCAGCGCGATCGAGGCCAAGCTCGGCGAGGTCGACTACGACTTCCTCCGCTCGGAGATCCCGAGCGCGCTCGAGCAGTCGCTCGAGGGCATCGAGCGCATCAGCCACATCGTCATCGCGATGAAGGATTTCTCGCACCCGGGCTCATCGACGAAAGAGGCCGCTGACCTCAACAAGGCGATCCGCTCCACCGTCACGGTGTGCAGCAACCGCTGGAAGTACGCGGCCGATCTCGAGTTCGACCTCGCGGACGCGATCCCGGACACGCCCTGCCTGCTCGGTGAGTTCAACCAGGTCATCCTCAATCTGGTCGTCAACGCGGCCGACGCGATCGAGACCAAGAACCAGGGCCAGGAGAAGAAGGGGCGCATCGTCGTCTCGACGAGGCTCGACGGCGAATTCGTCGAGGTCCGCGTGGCCGACGACGGCGGCGGCATCCCCGAGTCGATCCGCGAGCGGGTCTTCGATCCGTTCTTCACGACCAAGGAAGTCGGCAAGGGCACGGGCCAGGGCCTCGCGATCAGCCGGAGCGTGATCGTCGAGAAGCACGGCGGGACGCTCGATCTCCTCGTCGAGGAAGGCGTCGGTACGACGTTCGTGATACGTCTCCCGCTGGCGAAGCAGGGGGAAAGGGTGGCGGCATGAGCGAGGAAAAGAAGCTCGAGATCCTGTTCGTCGACGACGAGGAACGGTTGCTCGACGGGCTGCGCAGGCGATTTCGACCGCACCGCGAGCAGTGGTCGATGCGCTTTGCGCTCTCGGGCGCCGAGGCGCTGAAGATGCTCGAGGAGACGCCCGCGACCGTCGTGGTCAGCGACATGAGGATGCCCGGCATGGACGGCGCCACGCTCCTCACGGAGATCCGGAAGCGCTGGCCGAGCACCGTCCGCTTCATCCTCTCGGGCCAGACCGATCAGGAAGAACTGCTCGCCTCCGTCGGCGCGATCCACCAGTTCCTCCAGAAGCCGTGCGAGCCAGAGACCATCATCCACTCGATCTCCCGAGCGCACTCGCTCGCCGCGCTGATCGAACGGACCGATCTCCGGCGCATCGTCGGGGGCGTCGAGTCGCTCCCGGTTCTCTCGACGACCTACCAGAAGCTCGTCCAGGCGATCGAGGATGAGGACGCCGACGCCGAGAGCGTCGCCGCCGTCGTGATGGGCGACGTGGGGCTGAGCACCAAGCTCCTCCAGATGATCAACTCCGCGTTCTTCGGCCTCCCGCGACGCGTCACGAGCGTGAAGGACGCGATCGTCCTCATCGGCATCGACCGCCTCCGCGTGATCGCGATCACCTCCCAGGTCTTTGACGCGCTCGCCGCGACCGACGAGGTCGGCGAGACCATCTCGCGCCTCTGGAGCCTGAGCACCGACATCGGCGCCGCCGCCGCGAAGGCCGCCGCGGACAACGGCGGGTCGGAGGCCGAACGGGAGTCCGCGCGTCTCGCGGGCACGCTCTCGCTCGTCGGGCGGGCGCTGCTCGCTCGGATGATGCCCGATCGGTTCCGGAACGCCCTCGAACACGCCTCGCTCTCCGACCTCGAACTCAGCGACACCGAACGGGCCGAGTTCGGCGTCGCGCAACACACGATCGGCGCCTACGCCCTCGGGCTCTGGGCGTTCGACGACGCGATCGTCGAGGCCATCGCGCGTCAGGCCGCGCCATCCTCGAGCGTGCTCGCGGGGCCGGACCACCCGCTCCGCTACGTCCACGAGGCGCGGAGCCGCGGCTACGGCGACGCCCTGGCCGACCCTCTCCCGCGTGACGATGAATGGATCGCACAGCTCCAGCAGCGGAAGGAGGCGGCGTGAGCGACAAGCCCCGCGTCGTCATGGTCGACGACGAACCGAACATCCTCTCGGCCTATCGGCGTTCGATCGGTCGCAAGTACGATCTCCAGACCTACGAGGGCGGACCCAAGGCCATCGAGGCCTTCCGCGCCGGTGTGGACGCCGCTGTCGTCGTCACGGACATGCGCATGCCCGAGATGTCGGGTGTCGAGTTCGTGCAGGCCGCGCGCAAGATCCGCCCCGACAGCGTGTACGTCATGCTGACGGGCAACGCGGACCAGCAGACCGCGATCGACGCGATCAACCAGGGACGCGTCTTCCGGTTCCTCAACAAGCCCTGCCCGCCCGAGGAGCTCGACCAGACCATCCGCTCCGCGCTGCGTCAGTACGAGCTGATCCACGCCGAGAAGACGCTCCTCCGCGAGACGCTCATGGGCTCGGTGAAGCTCTTCGCCGAGATCATGACCCTCTCCGACCCCGACCTCGCCGAGGCCTCCAAGCAGATCCGCGCCGACGTCCGCCGCCTCGGCGAGGCGGTCGGTGTCTCGTCACACTGGCAGCTCCCGCTCGCCGCGTCGCTCGCGTTGCTCGGCGCCGTCGCGCAGCCACCGGCGTCCATCGCCACCCGTCTCGAGGACAAGAACCTCGACCTCACCGCCGACATCGGCTCCCGCCTCCTCAAGCACATCCCCCGCCTTCAGAGCGTCGCCGCGATCATCGCCGCCCAGCGTGAACGCGGCTACCTCCCCGAAAAGATCGCCGATCTGGAAGAGCCCGACATGGTCCTCGTCGGCGCAAGGCTCCTCCGCTTCGCCGTCGACTGGCGCCGCGAGACGATCAACTGGGGCAACGACCGCGCCAAGGGGCTCGAACGCCTCGAGTCCGACGCCAGCGACTACGACAAGCGCCTGCTCGAGGCCGCGAAGGAGATCGTCGAGAGCGGCGTCTGTCGCGCCGACATCCCCACCGAGGCGATCTCGGTCCCCATCAAGCGGCTCCACGCCGGCGACATCATGTGCGAACCGCTCACGACCCGAAACGGCCTCACGCTCGTGCAGAGCGGCGAGGAACTCACCCCGCTCATCATCGAACGCATCCGCGCCTTCGAGAAGGCCGAGCTCATGGCCGAAGGCTCGGTCAACGTCATCAGGCCCACCGCCGAAGACGGCGAAAAGGCCGAGGGCGACGCGAACGCGGAAGGAAAGCCCGAAGCCGAACCCGAGACCCGCGCCGCCTGAGCCGGCGCGGCCCCTTGGTCCGATCGATCCGCGTTACGGGCAGCCCGCGCCGAAGGTCTGCAGGAACGCCACGACGTCCGCGACGTCGAACATCCCGAACGGCGCCGACAGGTCCGCTTCCACCGCGCCGTCACCGAACGCGTTGAGGAACGCGACCACGTCCGCGATATCGAGCTCGCCGAACGGTTCGGCGAGGTCCGCGTCGCCGCACGGCGCGCCGGGAAGCTCGACCGTGATCCGCCACACGTCGTCGAGCATCAGCGTCTTGATGTTCGAGTTCAGCGGCTCGGCGAGCACCACCGTCGAGTCCTTGCCGTCGCCGCCGAACGTCGTCGCGCTGAAGAACAGCGGCACGACAAACGTCGAGCCGATCAGCTCCGGCACCTCTCGCTCGAGCGAGAACGAGCCGAGCCCCGACCAGCCCTCTTCCGCCCCGTCGATCGCCGTCGCGAACGCCTGCACGCCCGGCGTCTCCGCGTCGAGGTCCACAGGGAAGACGATCTCGGTGTAGAAGTACTCCGCCCCGTTCGACCGCTCCTCGCCCGCGGGCGCCTCGGCGACGTCGATGGAGACCATCACGCTCGCCTCGACGATCGTCCCGCCCGCAAACTCCATCGCCCCAGGGATGAACCCCGAGTCGAAGAAGAACTCGGTGTTCAGCGGCGGCATCGGAAACTCAAACACCCGCGTCGCCGCCCCGCCCGCGAAAGCGGTGGGGGCGATCGAAGCGGCCGCCGCGACGAAGAGGCACTTGTTCGCAATCTGCTTGATGCTCTGGCGCATGGCTCAATATCCTCCGGAAATTTCTCCAGAGAATCTACCCGCCTCCCGCGGCCGCTCCAAGCGCAATTCCCGCGATTCCCCAACTTTGTGCCGCAACTAGGCCCAATCCTCTCCCCCCTGCTCCCCCGTCGCCGACGGGGGAGCAGTCGGCAAAGCCGACCGAGGGAGCGTCTCCGAAACGCCGCTCCTTGGGTACGTCGGCTCTCCGAGCCGACCGGCGAAGGCCGCCGAGCCAAAGCCCGCGTCGCCTCAACCCAACGCCAAGACGCGCGGCGACCACCGCCGCCACACCCTCCACATGTTCGTCCGCATGGGCAGCGATTGGGTGAGCGTCTATGACTCGGGGACCGAGCCGACCTCGGGCGAACGCTGGATCAGACCGCTCGAGATCCGCGGCCGGATCGACAGCGGCCCGGCGTTGCTCTTCGGGGTGGTGTACCTCGGCGTGATCGCCTTCGTGTGGGTGGCGCCGTCAGTCTTCATAGCAGCGGTGGTCGGGCACCACTTCCCCTCTAACACCACTATGCACAAGCGTGCCGCGCCGATATCAAAGCCGCATATTCTGCCTACTTCTTAGTCGATGGCCGTGACGGCGGAGGTGGAGGAGGCCGGTGGGGCGGAGCTTTCGGTTCCGGTTGCGGCCCGGGTCGCGGGACTGGTCTGGGTGGACGATTTGGCTGCTGCATTGCGTTCTCCAACGAAGGGGGGCGTGCAAGCGACTGGGATTGGCCCCAGCGCAGCAATGACAATTGAAACCATTCCGACAAGGATTAGAGAGTAGGTCGAAATTGACAATATAAGGTATCGACAATTTCGACGATCGATCTGCTTACTCTTCACGCGATGGTAGTACCGCACGAAGTCGTCTGGTCGCCGCTTGTAGACTAGATGTACTTGGCGAAGGTCGGACCACGCGGACAAATAAGAACAAACCTTTCCGACCAGGGCAATGCAAAGCGCTGCGGCAAACGTTACGACGACTGTTCTGAATGTCAACGGATGCGACCGCGCGATACCGGGACTAAGTGAAGCGCCGGCTACTATGATTCCGAGACCGCTCCCCGAAAGCGTGAGTGCCCATCTGTCTAGGTTTTCATAGATATTTCGGACTTGATCATAAAGAGTGCCAATCTGGGCGAGATAGCTGTCGTAGCTTTCGCGTCTCGATTCGCTGGTATCAAAGTCCGGACCGTCGCTCATGGTGCGTGTTCCTCAACCCACCGCCGCCACCACCTTCTGCGCCGCGTCCGTCAGATCCGTCGCCGCCTGAAGCGTCGGCAGTTCGCCCGCCGCCGCCTCCAGCGCCTTGCGACCGTTCTCCGCGTTGTTACCCTCGAGGCGGACCACCAGCGGGACCTTGAAGCCCACTTCCTTCGCCGCCGCCACGATGCCGCCCGCGATGCGGGCGCAGTCCATGATGCCGCCGAAGATGTTCACCATGATCCCGTTGACGTTCGGGTCGCTCAGGATGATGCGGAACGCCTCGGTCACCGCCTCCTGGCTCGCGCCGCCGCCGACGTCGAGGAAGTTCGCGGGCTCGCCGCCGTGGTGCTTGATCGTGTCCATCGTCGCCATCGCGAGGCCCGCGCCGTTGACGAGGCACCCGATGTTGCCGTCGAGCTTGATGAAGCTCAGGCCCGCGTGCTCCGCGCGCAGCTCCGAGGGATCCTCGTCCGCGGGGTCGCGGAACGCCTGCACGTCCTTGTGGCGGAACAGGCCGTTGTCGTCGAACTGGAACTTCGCGTCGATCGCGAGGACCTCCCCGTCCGGGTGCGCATCGCTCGGCGGCGTCAGGATCAGCGGGTTGATCTCGGCGAGGGCGCAGTCCTTCGCTCGGAAGAGCTGGTCGAGCTTGATCATGAGCTTGGTCGCCTGACCGACCGCCTTGCCCTTGAAGCCGAGCTGGAACGCGAGGCGCCGCGCCTGGTGCTGCTGGAGCCCGATCAGCGGGTGGATCGGCTCCTTGATGATCGCCTTCGGGTTCGATTCCGCGACCTGCTCGATCTCCACGCCGCCCTCGGCGCTCGCGATCATCACGTTCCGACGCGTCTCGCGGTCGGTCGTGATCGCGAGGTAGAACTCGTGGGCGATGTCCACGCCCGCCGCGACGAGCACGCGCGTGACGTCGAGCCCCTCGGGCCCCGTCTGCACGCTCACCATCTTGTTGGTCAGCATGAACTCCGCCGCGTCGCGGGCCTCCTGGGCGCTGCGCACGAGCTTGACGAACCCCGCCTTGCCACGACCACCCGCGTGGACCTGGGCCTTCACGACCGCCAGATCGGTCCCCGCGTCCTTCGTCACGGTGTGGTACGCGTCGTCGGCCTCATGGGCGGTCGTCACCACACGGGCGGCGGGAACGGGGATGCCGAAGGAAGCGAGGAGGTCGCGGGCCTGGTACTCGTGAATCTTCATGATGGAACTTCGCCCCGTGCGCTGTGTATGTGGGAGAATCAGGGTTGGCCCGGCATCGTACCGGCGCGGCCGGTAGACTGCCGCTTTCAGCCGGTGTTTCGCGGGCGGGGCCGCGGAATGACAGGAAGTACGACCGGAAGAATCACCGGCAGGATGAACGCTTGAAGTGGGGCGTTGGCCGTCAGAAGACGACGGTCATACGAAAACAGGGGGTCGTCGTGGATCTCAGCGGGTTGCGCGAGGACGTCGCGAAGGCTGTGCGGCACGAAGAAGAGCACCGGACGCTCGCCCAGATCGTCGAACGGACGATCGCCAAGGAGAGCCCGGAACTGGACGATGACGCGCGCAAGGCACGCATCGCCCACGTCGTCGGCGTGCTCAGGGCGTATGTCGAGGCCATGCCGACCGTGATCGAGGTCTCACTCGCCGCCGCCGAACGCGAAGGCGTCGTTGAGCAGATGCGCCCGATCTTCCAGACCGCGCTGTCCTACGTCGCCGAGGGAGTTGATTTCATCCCCGATTCGTTGGGGCTCGCGGGGTTGGTGGACGACGCCTATCTCGTCCACGGCCTGATGCAGGAAATCTCCCACCGCCAGCGATCCCTCACGGGCAAGGCCCTCCTCCCGGACGCCTATTTTGTGGAGACGCAGCGCGTCCGCCGGATGATCGGTGAGCCCACCGCGACGCGGCTCGACGTCGCCGTCGTGGCCTTCGCCCGCCGCCAGAACGTCCGTGAGACCGTCGAACAGATCATGGAACGCATCGGCGACCGCGGCATCGCGATGGAACTGCCATCCGAGGTCGCATTCCCGTCCGCCGCGGCGGGCGTCGAGCAGCTTCCTGACCTGAATCTGGGGTCGCTCGGCGACAGTTGAGCGTCCGTCGCGGTCCGTTTGGCGCCTCGGCGGCTCGCTGTCAGCGCGCCAATCGGGATCGCCATCTCCAAAAAGTGAAACGGTCGAGCCCACTGCTCGACCGCCCCACGGCAAGGAGAACAGATCAACGGGAGCACGCTCCTGTGATCCGCGGAATCGCGCGGCAACACGTTCCGACCGGCCTGAACCGCGTAGCGTTGAAAGCTATTTCCCAGTTCAGATGTTTTTTGAACTTCAAAGCGATGAGTGGCTCGGCCACTCACGGAGGCATCGGCGTGGCAAAGGGTCAGTACCTCAGCGGCTACCAGCAGGGCATCGTCAAACGGTTCTACGAGCATCGAGATTCGGTCCTCGTCCAAC
>PAKY01000064.1 GCA_002706885.1 Phycisphaerae bacterium | reverse complement strand
TCACGGGCGGGAGGGGGGAGGTCGTCGCCCCCTCGGATGCGCTCGAAACGGTCATTGCGTACTTCGCCAGGACGCCGGTCGTCGCCTTCGGCGCCCGCTCGTAGGGCGGTCGGCCTTCGAGCGAGGTCGTCACGTCGAGGCGGCGGGCGGTCACGTCGACGCGGATGGTGTCGCCGTCACGGATCAGGCCGATCGGGCCGCCGACCGCGGCCTCCGGCGAGACGTGGCCGATCATCAGGCCATGCGTGGCGCCGCTGAAGCGTCCGTCGGTGATCAGCGTGACCGAGCCGCCGAGACCCGCGCCGACGAGGGCGGCGGTGACGCCGAGCATCTCGCGCATACCGGGGCCTCCGACGGGGCCTTCGCCTCTGATGATGACGACGTCGCCCTCGCTGATCGCTCCATTCTCGACGGCGGCGAAGGCTTCCTCTTCGCTTTCGAAGACGCGGGCGGGTCCTTCGATGATGTCCGCGGCCTTCGCGGGCACCTTCATGACGCAGCCCTCGGGCGAGAGCGAGCCGGTGAGGACGGCGAGGTGGCCGGTCGGCCTGATCGGATCGCTAATGGGCCGGATGACGGGCTGGTCCGGGGTCTCGATGGCGTCGCGGGCGATGGCGTGGGTCGAGCGGCCATCGACGGTCGGCGTGTCGTTGAGCGCGCCGAGTTCGGCGAGGCGGGAGAGGATGAGCGGGATGCCGCCCGCCTCTTCCATGTCGCCCGCGACGTAGCGGCCGCCGGGCTTCATGTCGGCGAGGACGGGGAGCGAGGCGCTGATCCGGTCGAAGTCCTCGATGGTGAAATCAACGGCCGCTTCGCGGGCGATGGCGACGAGGTGGAGCAACGCGTTCGTGGAGCCACCTGTCAGGACCACCGAGGCGGCGGCGTTCTCGAGGGCGTCGGCGGTGACGATCTGGCGGGCTGTGACGCCTCGCTCGAAGAGGTCCATGACCATGCGGCCCGCGGCCTCGGCGGCGTCGAGCTTGGCGTCGCTCGTCGCGAGGACACCGTTGGTGACGGGGGCGAGGCCCATGGTGGCGACGGCGACGCTCATGGTGTTGGCGGTGAACTGTCCGCCGCAGGCGCCCGCGCCGGGGCAGGCGGCGCACTCGGTCGCGCGGAGCTCTTCGTCATCGATCTTGCCCTTGGCGTGGGCGCCGACGGCCTCGAAGACATCCTGAATGGTGATGTCGACGCCCCGGTATTCGCCCGGCCGGATCGAGCCTCCGTAGAAGGCCACGCTCGGTAGATCGAGGCGGGCGAGGGCCTGGGCGGTGCCGGCGACGGTCTTGTCGCAGCCGCAGATGGCGACGACGCCGTCGAAGCTGTGGCCCTCGACGACGAGTTCGATCGTGTCGGCGATGGCCTCACGGCTGACGAGCGAGGCCCGCATGCCCGGGGTGCCCATCGAGATGCCGTCGGACACGACGATGGTGTTGAATTCGATGGGGGTTCCACCGGCGGCGCGGACGCCTGCTTTGACGCGCTCGGCGAGTTCGCGGAGGTGGATGTTGCAGGGGGTGACCTCGGACCAGGTGTTGGCGATGGCGATCAGGGGCTTGGTGAGGTCGGCGTCGGTAAGCCCGGTGGCGCGCAGCATGGATCGCGCGGGGGCTCTCGACGGTCCGGCTTTCATCCTGTCGCTTCGCACGGATCTGGCCTTTCTTCAGGCGGGTGGTGAGGCGGGAGCCCTTGCATCGGGTGATTCGCCGTCTCGCCAAACGAAAAACGGCCCACACTCTCGTGCGGGCCGCCGTAGGAAATCGAGCCTGTTTGCTCTATTACAACGTCGTCCCGCGCCCTGTTCCGCTGGGGAGCGAAAGTCGAACAACAAGAAGAATGGGGAGGGCGACGATCGACATCTGGACTCCGAAACAATTGCCTTCCGGGCTTCGCTCGCCCGGTCGTTGGGAAGGTACTGACGCCTCGGAATAGATACAACCCGGTTTCCCACGTTTACGCGAGAATTCGAAGGTCATTTGGTCCGGAATCCGCTGTATCACAACAGTTCGGCCCACTTTCTTTGGATGTAAACGCTTCACACGAGCGATGCGTCTACACACGATCCGCCACTTCTCGTAGCTTGAGGCGCGAATGCACGCACGCGAGGTCAACTTCGACGGCATCGTTGGGCTGACACACAACTTCGCCGGTCTCAGCCCCGGCAACATCGCCAGTGAGCGTCACGGCGGTCAGCGGTCGAGCCCCCGACAGGCGGCGCTCCAGGGGCTTGCGAAGGCGAAGCGGCTCGCGGACCTGGGTCTCGAGCAGCACGTGCTCCCGCCGCACGAGCGACCGAACGTGGAGATCCTTCGATCGCTCGGGTTTTCGGGCGACGACGCGGCGGTGCTCGGAGCGGCGGCGCGGGAGGCGCCGGATCTGCTGGCCATCGCGAGCAGCGCGAGCGCGATGTGGGCGGCGAACGCGGCGACGGTGTCGCCGAGCGTGGACAGCTCGGACGGGCGGCTGCACCTGAGTCCGGCGAATCTCGCGTTCAACGCGCACCGTGGGTTCGAGGCGGGGTTCGTGACGCGGGCGCTGCGGCGTGTGTTCGCCGACGCGTCGCGGTTCGCGGTGCACGATCCGCTGCCCGCGACGCCTATCTACTTCGACGAGGGGGCGGCGAACCACACGCGTCTTGCGCCGAGCCACGGGGATCCGGGGTTGCAGGTGTATTGCTACGGTCGGCCGGCGAGCGCGAGGAGCGACCTCCAGGTCGGCACGACGCGGTTCCCGGCGCGACAGAACGAGAAGGCGTCGCGGGCGATCGCGAGGCGTCACGGGGTGGATGTCGATCGCGCGGTCTTCGTTCAGCAGAACCCCGAGGCGATCGACGGGGGCATCTTCCACAACGACGTGATCTCGGTTGGCAACGAGAACGTCCTGCTGCTCCACGAGCTCGCGTACGCGCATCACGACAAGGCGATCGATGCGATCCGCGCGGCGTATCCGGGCGACGAACTTCACGTCTTCACGGTGCGGGCTGACGAGCTCGACCTCGACGAGGTCGCGCAGACTTACCTGTTCAATTCGCAGCTCGTCACCGTCGAGGCGGCGGACGGCGGGCGATCCATGCTCCTCATCGCGCCGTCCGACGTTGAGCGCTCGGCCCGCGCGAGCGCCTGCGTCGAGCGGTTCATCGAAGAGGTCGGCCCTGTGGGCGGCGTGATGTACGTCGACGTGCGGGAGTCAATGAAGAACGGCGGGGGGCCGGCGTGCCTCCGCCTTCGGGTGGTGATGACCGCGGACGAGCGGGCGGCGCTCGGCGGTCGGACGAGGCTGGACGACGGTCTGTACGTCGATCTGGTCGGCTGGGTGGAGCGGCATTACCGCGACGAGCTCTCGTTCGCGGATCTCGCCGACCCGGCGTTGCTCGATGAATCGCGGACGGCGCTCGATGAGCTCTCGCGGCTGCTTGATCTGGGCTCGATCTACGGCTTCCAGTCGGAGGCGTCGGTTTCCGAGCCGGCGCGGTCGCTGGACTGACGCGGCGCGGGTTTGCTCGCATTGTGACGACTCTTCGTCGGGCTCGGTCTCGGCCTTCTTGGAAAGAACGACGTTGGATACACGCTTCTTTGATGTTCACGCGCAGCAAAGGCACACCGACGCTTGCGGGCTCGGCTTCGTCGCGTCGCTCAAGGGCGAGCGATCGCACGAGACGCTTCGGCGGGCGCTGAGCGCGCTTCGGCTCGTTGAGCACCGCGGCGGGGTGTCGGTGAACGGGCGATCGGACGGGGCGGGCGTCGCGACGCAGATTCCGGAATGGCTGCAGGAGAGCTCGACTGCGGCGGGCATGGTGTTCCTGCCGCGTGACGATGAGCTGCGGGCGGAGGACGAGGGGATCATCGAGCGGGAGCTCGAGCGGGTCGACTTCCGGATCGATCGGTGGCGGGACGTGCCGTTGAACCTCGACGCGTTGCCGAGCGGGGCGCCGTCGGGATGCCCCGCGATCCGCCAGGTGTTCGTGACGGACACGGCGGGAGGGGCGGGGGCGTCGGTCGATCTTCGGCTGCACATCGCGCGGCGGCGGTGCGAGCAGGTCTTTCTTGGGATGCCGTTCGAGCGGCGGGCGTACTTCTGCTCGCTCGGGTCGGAGACGATCGTCTACAAGGCGCTCGCGACCGCGGGGCAGCTCGGGGAGTTGTACACGGACCTGACCGATGAGCGGTTTGAGGTCGCGGGCGCGGTGTTTCACCGTCGGTTCTCGACGAACACGGCGCCGGCGTGGCGTCTTGTGCAGCCGCTTCGCGCGACGGCGCACAACGGTGAGTTCAACACGCTCCAGGGCAACGTGTCGTGGATGCGGGCGCGGAAGGGCATGCTCCGGGCCGAGGGGTTCGACGCGACCGCGGACGACCTCTCCGCTCTCGCGAGCGACAGCGACTCCGACTCGGTGACGTTCGACCGGTTGTTCGAGTTGCTCATCCGCGCGGGGCGGTCGCCCGAGGCGGCGATGACGATGCTCTGTCCGGAGCCGTATGCGCACATGCCCGACATGTCGCCCGAGGTGCGGGCGATGTCGCGGTACCACAGCGAGCTGCTCGAGCCGTGGGACGGCCCCGCGGCGATCGTGTTCTTCGGATCGGGTGTCGTTGGAGCGGGGCTCGATCGCAACGGGCTGCGTCCGCTCCGCTACGAGATCACCGATGACGGGTGGGTCTTCGGCGGGTCCGAGGCGGGGCTGGGCGGCGCGGACGCGAGCGTCATCGAGCACGGGCGGCTCGGGCCGGGGCAGATCGTGAGCATCGATCTCGCTTCGGGGCGTCTGCGTCGGAACAGCGAGATCAAGGAAGCGCTCGCGACGAACGAGCCGTACCGCGAGTGGGTCGAGACGGGGCTCGCCGAGCGAGAGGTCGGGATCGACGACGTCGCGCACCCGGGGCCGGACTGCGCTGAGACCGATCTCGTCCGTCAGCAGCTTCTCTTTGGCTATGCGCGGGAGGATCTGGAACGGATCATCGGTCCGATGGTGGTCGAGTCGCGTCCGCCCGTGGGGTCGATGGGCGACGACACGCCGCTTGCCGCGTTGTCTTCGAGGCCGCAGTCGCTCTACAGGTTCTTCAAGCAGCGGTTCGCTCAGGTGACGAACCCCGCGATCGACTCGATCCGCGAGCGTCTGAATATGTCGCTCGAGACGTCACTGGGGCGGCAGGACAACTTCCTCGTCGATTCGGCGAAGGCGGTCGCGTGTACACGGCTGTCGTCGCCGATCATCGGCGAACGCGATCTGCTCTGGCTGTGCGCGCTCGCGCGGGAGGCGGGGGACGGCGAGCATGTCGCGACGATTGATTGCACGTTCGAAGCGGACGAGGACGCGGGGCGTTCGCTGCGATCGAGGATGGAGAGGATGCTCGACGCGGCCGTGGACGCGGTCCGGTCTGGCGTGGGCGTGCTGATCCTCAGCGATCGTCGGGCGTCGGCCGATCGCCCGCCGATCCCGATGCTCCTCGCGGTCGGCGCCGTGCACGAGCGTCTGGTACGGGACGGCCTGCGGCTGCGGTGCTCGATCGTCGCCGACACGGGCGAGCCGCGCGAGGATCATCACTTCGCTTGCCTGATCGGCTTCGGCGCGACGCTCGTGCTGCCGTATCTCGCGTTCCGGACCGCCGCCGAGTCGTGCGAGGGCGAGGCGGAGGCCGCCGTCGCGGCGTACCGCGAGGCGATCGAATCGGGGCTGCTCAAGATCATGGCGAAGATGGGCGTCACGGTCATCCAGAGCTATCGGGGGGCGGGGCTGTTCGAGATCGTCGGCCTCGACGCCGAGCTCGCGGGGGCGCACTTCCCGTCCGCCCCGCTCTGGCCCGGGCGGGTGGGGTACGCGGAGATCGGGGGCTACCAGGTCGCCCGCTCGGGGGCGCTGAGGGCCGATGAGGAGATGAAGCTCGCGGAGGACGGCACGTACCGCTACCGCAAGAACGGAGAACTGCATCGACGCGAACCGGACGTCTTCAAGGCGCTTCACAAGGCCGTGCGCACGGGTGACGATGAGGCGTATCGCGCATACGTCGAGACGCGAGAAGCGCAGCCGCCCAGCCAGCCGCGTGATCTGTTGCGCGTCAGGCCGGCGGGCGACCCGCTATCGCTTTCGGCGGTCGAGGGCAATACTTCGATCGTTCGTCGCCTGAGCGTGCAGGCGATGAGCCACGGCGCTCTCTCGCGCGAAGTGCACGAGTTGCTTGCCGTTTCGGCCAACCGCATCGGCCTGCGATCGAACTCGGGCGAGGGCGGCGAGGCCGCGGAGCGGTACACGCCGTACACGATCAGCGGGAGACGCCCGCCGCGGTTCGGCGGCGCGTGGACGCCGGAGGCGGGCGACGACGCGTCGAGCCGCGTGAAGCAGGTCGCGAGCGGGCGTTTCGGCGTCGACGCGACGTATCTGGCGTCGGCGCACGAGATCGAGATCAAGATGGCGCAGGGCGCCAAGCCCGGTGAGGGCGGGCAGATCCCGGGCTTCAAGGTCTCGGCGGAGATCGCGGCGATCCGTCGCACGTCCGAGGGCACGACGCTCATCAGCCCGCCGCCGCACCACGACATCTACTCGATCGAGGATCTCGCCCAACTCATCCACGATCTCAAGTGCGTGAACCCCGACGCCGCGATCGCGGTGAAGCTCGTTGCGACGATGGGCGTTGGAACGGTTGCGTGCGGGGTGGCGAAGGCTGGCGCCGACATCATCGGCGTCTCGGGCGCCGACGGCGGCACGGGCGCGGCTGCGCTGTCCTCGATCAAGCACGCGGGCTTGCCCTGGGAGTTCGGCTTGGCGCTCGCGCAGCGGGCGTTGTCCGACGCGGGGCTGCGTCGTCACGTCCGCCTCCGCGCCGACGGCGGCATCGCCACAGGCCGAGACGTCGTTCTCGCGACGGTTCTCGGAGCGGACGAGGTCGGCGTCGGCACTTCAGCGCTCATCGCCGCGGGCTGCATCATGGCGCGTCGCTGTCACGACAACTCGTGCCCCGTCGGCGTCGCGACGCAGGACCCCAAGCTCCGCGCGAAGCTCCCGGGCAAACCCGAGCACGTCGTCGCGTTCTTCGCGTTCCTCGCCGAGGAGATCCGTGGGCATCTCTCCGCGCTCGGCGCCCGCACGCTCGGCGATCTTACGGGGCGGGTCGATCTGCTCGAGGCGATCACCGATGGACGACAATCCGTCGATCTCGATGGTCTCCTCACGCCTCCGTCGGGCGACCGCGCATGGGGCGGATTGCGAAACAAGATCCGCTGGTCGGGCGGGGGCGCCTCGGGGCTGAGCCGCGATGAGACCCTGCTTCGTGAGGTATTGCCCGCGATCGAGGGCGAACAGGCGGTGACGGCTCGGCGGGCGATCGACAACAACACGCTCTCGGTCGGCGCGGCGATCGCGGGCGAGATCGGGCGGAGGCGGCTCCTGGCGTCGCCGACGCCCCGCGCGATCGATCTGACGTTCACGGGCGTTGCCGGTCAGAGCTTCGGGGCGTTCTGCACGGACCCGATGCGGATCAAGCTCGCGGGCGTCGCTCAGGATGGCGTGGGCAAAGGCATGAGTGGTGGCGAGATCGTCATCCGCCTCCCGGGTGGGCGTCCGACGACGCCGGGAGGTCACGTCGTCGCGGGGAACTCGGCCCTGTACGGCGCCACCGGGGGTCGGGCGTTCTTCGGCGGGCTGGTCGGTGAACGCTTCGGCGTGCGGAACAGCGGCGCGATCGCGGTGGCGGAGGGCTGCGGCGACCACGGGTGCGAGTACATGACGGGCGGCGTCGTCGCGATGGTCGGCCCGGTCGGTCGCAACTTCGGCGCGGGGATGACGGGTGGCCTGGCGTTCGTTCTCGAGCTCGACGGCTACCTCGATCGCCACTGTGCGCCTTCCGTCGTTGTCGCTCCAGTGGGGCCGCACGACGCGCCGTTCCTTGAACGTCTGCTCCGTGAGCACGTGCGCCGGACCGGCAGCCTCGCCGCGTCACGCCTTCTTCAGGGGCCGGACCCGCTTGCCGCGGCGTTCCGCATCGTGACGGCGGCCGACGGGACGCCGACCGGCTACTCCGCGCCCCCGGACGACGGCTCGCCCGCGGTCGCGGTGGGCTCGATCGCGGCGCCGACGCTCAGGCAGCCGCCGGGGCGGAACGAGGCCGCTCCGACCGGTTGAGCGGTCTGGATCGCGGCGAATTGGTCGATCCGCCGGAACAATCCCGCGGGGCGGCAGGTACACTTCATTGATGGGGCGTCTTCTCGCCATCCTGATCGCCGTGGCCGTCGCGGCGCCCGCGGGGCTCTTCGCGGGTGGCGCGTGCTGCTGCGCTGACCGGTTTGCGATGGTCGACGGCGCCGATCGGCAGACCGATCGGGACGCGGTGGCGACGGATGAGAACGCTCATTCCTGTTGCAGCGAAAAGGCTGAACCCGAGCCAGCGCCCGAGAACGACCACCGCCCCTGTCGCGGCGGCGATTGCGACTGCCAGTTCCGTTGCTGCTTCGGCGCGACCAAGGCGCCGACCGCGACGCTCAGCCAGCAGCCGCCGATGCCTTCAGCGACGTTCCGCTCGCGTATCGCCACCGGCGGCGTGGGCGACGCCAGCCCCCCTCACCTGATGAGCCTGACCCGACCTCCGAGACACCTGACCACGGCGTAGCGCCCACGGTGCGCGCTCAGCGCGCTCGGTCAAGGAAGTGTCTTCGGAGGTGGTTTCGATGCGACATCATGAATCAACGGTGGCGGCCCGCGCGCCGTCCGCCCCGAGACACGGTCGGCTCGCGCTGATCGTGCCCTCGGCGGTGGCTCTCGCCACGCTCGGTCTGCTCGCCTGGAGCGCGTGGCCGGTGGTTCGCCCCGCTCGCGAGGTCGAGGTGACCCAGGCGGTGTTCGACCGTGCCGCGGCGGCGCCCGATCAGATCGAACATACAGACTCGGACAAGCGGGAGATCCCGACCGTTCAGGCCGCCGGCTGGCTCGAGGCCGAGCCGTTCTATGTCGCCGCGGCCGCTCTCGCCGACGGCGTCGTCGAGAGCATGGACGTGCTCGAGGGTGATCGGGTCGAGAAAGGCCAGGTCGTCGCCCGCCTGGTCGCGGAGGACTCCGAGATCAGGCTTCGGGTCGCCGAGGCCGATCTCGCGAACGCCCGCGCCGAGCGATCACGCATGCAGGCTGAACTCGAGGCCGCGGAGCGAGCCTGGGACGATCCCGTCGAGCTCGAGCGGGCCGTCGAGGCCGGTCGGGCCGCGGTCGCGGAAGCCGAAGCGGAGCATGCGCAGCTCCCGTCGCTCATCGAGTCTGCTCGCGCGACGCTTGTGAGGCTCGATGAGGAGCTGTCGCGGGCTGAGGAATCGCGTAGCAGCGGCGCGGCGACGGAGCTCGCGGTCATCATCGCGAAGCAACGCGTCGCTGCGCAACGCGCGGACGTCACCGCGATCGAGGCCCGCGAGCCGCTCCTGGCGTCGCGTGTCGAGCGGCTTCGGGCTGAGCTCCGCGCTGCCGAGCGTGACCTGGACCTTCGGATCGAAGACCGTCGTCGTGTCGACGCGACGCGCGCGGCGGTCGCGAGCGCCGACGCGGCGGTCGCTCGGGCCGAGGCGCGTCGAGACGAGGCCGCGCTCGAACTCGAACGCATGGTGATCCGAGCGCCGATCGGCGGCTACGTGCAGGCGCGGCTCAAGCTCCCGGGCGACAAGGTGGTCCGGATGATGGACTCGCAGCACTCGGCGCACCTCGTCCATCTGTATGACCCGGAGCGGCTCCAGGTCCGCGTCGACGTTCCGCTCGCCGACGCGGCGCACGTGTACGTCGGGCAGCGGTGCGAGGTCGTGGTGGAGGTCCTGCCCGATCGTGTGTTCGCGGGGGAGGTTCTGCGGACGACCCACCTGGCGGATCTTCAGAAGAACACGCTCGAGATCAAGGTCAAGGTGATCGACCCAGCGCCGATCCTGAGGCCCGAGATGCTTACGCGCGTGAAGTTCCTCCCGCCTGGGCGAGCGACCGAGGTGGGGTCGAGCCGCGATGCCGTTCTCCGCTCGCGCGTGTTGCTTCCCGAGTCAGCGATCGACGAGTCGAGCGGGCGGTCCCGCGTTTGGACGGTGACCGATCGGCGCAGCGGGAAGGGCGTGATTCGCGCCCGTGCTGTCGAGGCGATCGAGCGATCGGACGGCTGGGTGACGATCGAGGGCGA
Source organism: Phycisphaerae bacterium (assembly GCA_002706885.1). GTDB lineage: Bacteria > Planctomycetota > Phycisphaerae > Phycisphaerales > UBA1924. The sequence goes on along the minus strand of PAKY01000064.1, from coordinate 57,175 downwards.
GGTGCAGCCCGGGGCGCTGGTCGCGATCGGCGCCGAGGGCGTCCGGGACGGCGAGCGGGTATCGATCCGGCGCGCCGAGACGGGAGGTGGATCGTGACACTCATCGAATGCCGAGGCCTGACGCGCGAGTACCGCAAGGGCGACAACATCATCCGCCCTCTCGATGACCTCGATCTCGACGTGCCGCGGGGTGACTTCCTCGCGCTGATGGGACCGAGTGGCAGCGGCAAGACGACGCTGCTCAACCTGATCGCGGGCATCGACTCGCCGACCCGTGGGTCGCTTGTGATCGACGGCACGAACCTCGCGAACCTCAGCCGCAACAAGCTCGCGGCGTGGCGTTCCGAGAACGTGGGCTACGTGTTCCAGCTCTACAACCTCGTCCCGGTGCTCACCGCCTACGAGAACGTCGAGCTGCCACTGCTCCTGCACCCGCTCGACCGCCGCCAGCGGCACGAGCGCGTGAGGACCGCGCTGGAACGCGTCGGTATCTCCGATCGGTCCGACCACTTTCCGAGGCAGCTCTCGGGCGGTCAGGAGCAGCGCGTCGCGATCGCGAGGGCGATCGTGACCGATCCCGCGATCCTCGTGGCCGACGAGCCGACGGGCGACCTCGACAAGCCGTCGGCCCACGCGGTGATGTCGCTGCTCAAGGAGCTCAACGAGGAGCTTGGCAAGACGATCATCATGGTGACCCACGATCCGAAGACGACCGACTGGGCGACCCGCACGCTCCACCTCGACAAGGGGCGACTCGCCGAGACCGGCGCGTCGCTTACGCATGAACAGGAGGCTCTCGCATGAATCCTCTCCGCTGCATCCCGTACGTCATCAAGCAGGTCACGCGCCACCGCGTGCGTTCGCTGCTCACCGTCCTCGGCATCGCGATCGCGATGTTCCTCTTCACCGCCGTTCAGGCGATGAATCACGGCGTCACGGTCGCGACGACGGAGACCGCGAACGACACGACGCTCGTGGTCTATCGCGAGGATCGCTACTGCCCCGCGACGAGCCTCCTGCCGCAGGACTACCAGCGTCGCATCGAGGACGTCGAGGGCGTCGTCAGTGTGACGCCGATGAAGGTGGTCGTCTCGAACTGCCGGACCAGCCTCGATGTCGTGACGTTCAGGGGCGTTCCCAAGGCGGAATTCATCGACGGCCTCGGGAGCGACCTCGCGCTGTTGGACGGCTCGATCGAGGAATGGATGTCGCGGACCGACGCGGCGCTCCTCGGTGAAACGCTCGCGAACCGGCGGGGCCTCCGACCGGGTCAGCGATTCGACGCCGCGGGCATCACAGCGTACGTCGCGGGCATCGTTCGGTCGGACGATGCCCAGGACCAGAACGTCGCGTACACCGCTCTCGAGTTCGTGCAACTCGCGGGTCGAGACCAACTCGGCATCGTGACGCAGTTCAACGTCCGTGTCGCCGACGCCTCGATGCTGGATCGCGTCTCGAAGGACATCGACGAGGTCTTCCGGACGGCACAGGAGCCGACCGCGACGTTCAGCGAGAAGGCGTTCATCGGCCGCGTCGCGGACGACATCATCGAGCTCGTCGGTTTCGCTCGGTGGCTCGGGCTCGGCTGCCTCGCCGCGGTGCTTGCGCTCGTGGCGAACTCGATCGTCCTGGGCGTGCAGAGCCGGGTGTCGGAGCACGCCGTCCTCCAGACACTCGGGTTCTCCGGGCGCCTCGTCGCGGGGCTGATCGTTGCCGAGGGCGTGATCCTGTCGGTGATCGGCGGACTCGTCGGCGGCGCCGCGGCCCTCGCCGTCGCACGGTGGGGCTCGTTCGCCATGTCCGTCGAGGGCACATCGATCCCGATCGTCGCGGACGGTGGGCTGCTCGTATCCGGACTTCTCGTCTGCGGGCTGATCGGCGTGCTCGCGGGGCTCGTGCCCGCGTGGCAGGCGTCTCGCCGCGAGATCGCGGCCTGTTTCAGGATGGCGTGACCCATGCGAGTACGACAACTGCCGTTCAACTACGCCTTCCGCAACCTCGGCCGCAGCGGCGTCCGACTCGCCGCGTCGCTCGTCGGCTCGTCGCTCGTCGTGCTGCTCATCCTCGCCTCGGGCGGCTTCGTCCGCGGCATGCAGCTCACCCTCACGCAGGACGCGGGCATGCAGGACAACGTCATGATCCTCGGCGCGGGGAGCGAGGAGGGCGTCGAACGCTCGCAGATCGACGCCTCGGTCGACGGCATCGCCGCCGCGAGCATCCCGGGTCTCAAGGAGCGGGCGGGCGTGATCTACGCTTCGCCCGAGATCCACGCAGCGCTGCCGGTCCGCGAGAGCGCGGAGAGCGACGAGGATCTGTCGTCGGTCATGCGCGGCGTTCGCGAGGTGGCCCTGCTCGTTCACCCCGAGGTGGAGATCGTCGAAGGACATCTCCCCCGCGCGGGGCGAGACGAGCTGATGCTCGGTGAGCTCGCCGCGACACGTCTCGGGCTCCCCGAGGACCGCGTCGCGATCGGCCAGACGCTCTACTTCGACGACCGCGACTGGACGATCGTCGGGCGATTCAGCGCGCCCAACACGGTCATGAACGCCGAGATCTGGCTCCCGCTGACCGACCTCCAGATCGCGACCAACCGCGAGGCCTCGCTCTCGTGCGTCATCGTGACGCTCGACCGAGCGACGTTCGCCGACGCCGACCTGTTCGCGAAGAGCCGCCTCGATCTCGAGCTCACCGCGATCCGCGAGAGTGACTATTACGCCTCGATCGCCGCGTTCTACGGCCCCATCCGGATCATGATCATCGTCACCGCGGTGCTCATCGCCTCGGGCGGTGTGCTCGGCGGTCTCAACACCATGTACGCGGCGTTCGCCGCGCGCGTCCGCGAGGTCGGCATGCTCCAGGCCCTCGGCTTCACCCGTCTCGCGATCGTCATGAACCTCACCGAAGAGTCGGTCTTCGCCGCCGCGTGCGGGGCGTTGATCGGCGCGACGCTCGGTCTCGTGCTGCTCGACGGCGTCGCGGTTCGATTCTCAATGGGCGCGTTCGCGCTCGCCATCGACGCGCCGGTGCTCCTCGCGGGCATCCTCGGCGGTCTCGTCGTCGGCTTCATCGGCGCGATCCCGCCCGCGGTCCGCTGCCTCCGTCTTCCCATCACCGAGGCCCTGAAGTCTCACTGAAGTGTGCTTTGATAACGAAGGAGTATCACATGCGTCTGATCTCAAGCCTGTTCACGATCCCCGCCGTGCTCATCGCCGCGTCGCTGATGGCGTCATGCGGCGAGTCCGATTCCGGCGTCCCCGCGTCGTCCGTGTCGGCCGCAACCTCGCCGACCGAGGTCCCGTGGCTGCTCACCGCCGAGCCTGCAGACGAGGCACAGAGCGTCACCGAGGCCAAGGCCTCAGCGAAGGAAGGCGACGTCGTGATCATCCGCGCTCGCGTCGGCGGACGCGCGGAGCCCATGAGCGAGGGAAGTCCGGTCTTCACCGTTATGGACCTCGCCGTCCCGAGCTGCGCCGACATGGAAGAGGATCACTGCGCCACGCCGTGGGACTACTGCTGCGAGACGCCCGAATCGATCAAGGCAAACGCCGCGACCGTGCAGGTCGTCAACGCAGACGGAACGGCCTCGACGACCAGCCCGATGGCCGGGGGCGTCCATCCGCTCGACGAGGTCATCATCGTCGGCGCCGTCGGGCCACGTCCGACGGCGGACGTTCTGACCATCCGAGCGACCGGCGTCTACCGCGTCGGCGGCTGACTTCAGTCCCGCGCGAGCTTGAAGCCCGCTTCCTTCCACGCCTCGATGCCGCCCTCGAAGTCGGCAACGTTCTTGAACCCCGCCCGCTCGAGCTGCTGCACGGCCTTCGGCGACAGGTCGCAGTCCGCGTTCGCGCAGTACACGATGATCGGCTGCTCCTTGTCGGAAGCGACGACCTCGACCGATCCGATGAAGCTTTCGAGGCTCAGCGGAACGTTCTTCGCGCCCGGGATGTGCTCCGAGGCGAAGTGGTCGGGCGGGAGCACGTCGAGAACGAGCGTGCCGTCATCGCTCAGGCGGTTCTTCAGTTCGATTGCGCTGATGGTCTTCATGTCCAGTTCCTTCCGCGTCATGTGTCGCCCGGAATCGGGCCATCCCAATAGGACAACTATCTGCCGCAGCCCTTGTTTCGCCCTTCCGTCAGCCGCGCCAAAGGTGTTCACGGCCGAAAGCTGATCCGCAATTAGGGGATTCACCTACGAGATCGTTGTTGGGCGGTTGTCTCAACCCTCGTACCATGTTTGTGATGACAGAGGCCGAGCAATCCAACAGCGCCGAGAGCGTCAAAGAGCATTCCCTCGCCGCGTTGCGGATGCTTTGCGACGTAGCGCGGATCTGCAACGAGCCCGCTGGACTGCCCTCAATCGGGCGTTCGACGCTCAAACGCGTCTGCGCGTTCAATGGTTGGTTTGCCGGCAGGCTCCACGTCGTCGACGACCTAGGCGTTCTTCGCGTTGAAGCCGCGGAGACGACGAACGACGCTCCTCCGGGCGCCGCAACTTCACTCAACGAGATCGAGGCTGCGCTGCTCGACGAGGTCGCGACCTCGGGCGAGACGATCTGGCAGCGAACCGCGTTCCCCGAGCGCGGCGGCGGGGCCGTCACCGCGGTTTGTGCGCCCGTTCGCACCAACGGAACGGTCCTCGGCGCCCTCACGCTGCTCTCGGAATCGCGCCCACCCCCGCGCGATGAGGTCCGATGGGCCGTTGAGACGGTGGCGACGCACTTTGCCGGCGTCATCGAACGTCGCACGCTCGACCGCGCCCTCGCCGAAGCGATCGGGGAGGAACAGCAACGCCTCGGCCGCGACCTCCACGATTCGGTGAGTCAGGAACTCACGGGCGTCGCGCTCGTCGGGGACTCGATCGCCAAACGCCTTATCGCCGCCGGGTCGGCGGAGGCCGAAGGCGTGCGTCAGATGTCGGCGAACATCCGCCACGCCCTCGGGTCGATCCGCCAGATCAACGAGGGGCTCCTCCCGATCAATCTCGATCAGGGCGGCCTCGCGTACGCCATCGCGCGCATGGCCAAGGCCGTCAACGAGCAGTCCGAAATCCGGATCTGGGTGCGCGGCAACACGCCCCGCGTGCCGTCCACCATCGCTCGCGAGCTCTTCCTGATCACCAACGAGGCGGTGCGCAACGCCGTCGCGCACGCCGAGGGGTCCTTTGTCGAGATCCGTTGGATCCCATCCGAGCGAGGCGGCGAGCGTTTCCTGACGCTCGAGATCAACGACGACGGCAACGGCGTCCCGGACGGACCGGGGTACCAACTCGGCCGCGGCCTCTCCATCATGCGGCACCGCGCGAGCGTCATCGACGGCTCGCTCGAGGTCAGCCATCGCGAGGGCGGCGGGACGACCGTCCGCTGCTCCATCCCGCTGCAGGCCGATGAACCCGAACCATCCGACGACGACGAAGAGGCCACGCTGTGACCAGCGCCACGCGACGTCTTCACCGTGTCCTGATCGTGGACGACCATCCGCTCGTCGTGACAGGGCTCCGCGACGCCCTCGCGGGTTCAACCGAGTTCGAGGTGGTCGGAGCCGTGGCGACCGAATCCGAGGCCGTCCGCGTGGCGGCCGAGTCCAAACCCGATCTCGCGATCGTGGACATGGCCCTCAGCCGGGGCAGCGGTCTCGGTGTCATCAAGCTCCTTCATGCACAATTGCCGGCCGTTCGAATGCTCGTGTTCACGATGCATGACGAGGCCCTCTACGCCGAACGCGCCGTCCGTTCGGGCGCCAGCGGTTTCCTCAACAAGTCCGCGAGCGCCGATGACCTCCTCGCAGCGCTCCGCGACGTCGCGGACGGCAAGACCGCCATCAGCGAACAGCTCAACGACCGTCTCGTTCAGCGCGCCCTCGGCAGAGGCGGCGGTGAGGACGCGGTCGAATCCCTCTCCGATCGAGAGCTCGAGATCTTCGAGCACATCGGTCGCGGCCGATCGCTCAAGTCCGTCGGCGCTGAACTCGGCATCAGCGTCAAGACCGTCGAGACCCACCGCGAGAACATCAAGCGCAAGCTCGAACTCAACTCGGCCAGCGAACTCGCCCGTTTCGCGACCATCTGGACCGAGCGTTCGACCTGACCCACAGCCGGTCTGGCGAGTGGCTCGATCAGCGATTCGTCACCCAATCACCTCGAGAACAACCGCCCTCCTCAAGTGGGGCGATGCATGTTTGCGTTTTGAGCGGTATCGGGCGACCAGTTTCAGTCGTTACATGCCAGGAACGGCGACGAAAGCGGTTGCAATAGAGGCGCTTTCCGATACAATGAAATTAATTGCGGAAGGCGTTTTGGGGCCATCTGCCCCGTGCGAACCCTTTTCGCGGTGGTCCGGCGCGCCGCTCGCGCCGGGCGTCGGAGCGGTGGTTCTCACCTCGAATCGGCGATCGGAACGGAGGCCAGGATCCCATGACGCTGAAGAACGGTTCCCATAACGCGGCACGACGACGCAACGGGTTCACGCTCATCGAGCTCCTCGTCGTCATCGCCATCATCGCGCTGCTGATCGGCATCCTCCTGCCAGCGCTTGGGCAGGCAAGACGCTCGGGCAAGGCCGTCGTCTGCCAGAGCAACCTCCGCACCGTCGGCATCGCCAACGAGATGTACGCCAACGAGAACCGCGATCGCTACGCAGCGCTTGAGCGTCAGCAGCTCGGCGACCCCGACCCGTGGTACGGCTGGGATGAGATCTGGCAGGGCAACATCATCAGTTACCTCGATGCCCCGCAGGAAGCACGCCAGGACGGACCGCAAGTCGGCGTTCTCGCTTTCAAGAAGGGCTGGGTTCTCAACTGCCCGTCACGCAGCGACAACTCCGACAACCTCACCCTTCAGAACCGCGGCTCGGGCGTCGGCGTCGATGACCAGTACTGGGCGGGCGACGTCTACAGCTACGCCCTCAACCACTACATGACGATCCCCGACGATATCAACGGGCAGACCTACGGCCGCCCGTTCGGCGGCAAGTGGGACTACGCGAGGACCGCCCCGCCCGTCCCGTCCAACTGCATCGTGATCGGTGAATCCACCGAGCGTCACCTCCAGACGATGGTCGCCGTCGATCACACCAGCGACCAGAACTTCGCCGTCATGCTCCCGGGCTTCCGCCACGGCGCGAAGGACTCGAACAACATGCTGCCGACGGGCGTCGTCCCGTACACCTGGGCGCGCGGCGACCGCGACAACATCGAACTCGCCACCGAGCTCTGGTCCGAGGCCAACATGGTGATGGCCGACGGTCACGTCCAGGTCTTCGACCAGGAAGAACTCACCTTCCGGGACGACGAGATCGGACCCTGGCTCTGGGACCTGGGCAACCCGTTCTTCAGGCGTTGGAAGACCGCGTACTGAAGTCCGACACGGAGAGAGACAACCGATCGGCGTTCTCGCGACGACGCGGGCGTCGGCGACAGTTCACGAGAGATACACGAAGCACGCTCGCGTGCGAAGGGGAGATCGACGATGCGGACCAACGTTCTGACTCAAGCCATGGCTCTCACCCTCCTCATCGGCGCCGCGTCGGCCCAGGAGATCACGCTCACGCCCGCGCAGCTCGCGAACCCGATCGTCCCCTTCGGCGCCGGCACGGTTGACTCGTTCACGCCCGATGAGTTCGGTGTGCTGATCGACGGCGACCTGGGCGACAAGGACGACTTCTCCCGAATCGTCATCTCATGGGATTTCTTCGGCGCGCCGATCGACGCCTCCGGCGCCGATGTCTTCACCCTCACCATCGATCCCATCGAGGTCAACACGCCGTTCCTGAACGCCGTGATGTTCATCCAGACCGCCGACGGCATGGGTGGCTTTACATTCATCGAGGGGTCGGTCTCTGCCGAGTGGACCCTCCTCGAGCCCGTCGAACTCACCGTTCCCCTCACAGGTATCGTCGGCGCCGACCAGGTCGCCCGCGTCGGCTTCCAGGCCTTCGGGCCGGGCGCCCTGTTCCCGAGTGAGACGCCGATCGTCTTCCGCGTCGAGCCCTCCACGCCCCCGCCCTGCAACGCGGCCGACGTCGCCGAACCCTTCGGCGTCCTCGACGCCGCCGACACCATGGCCGCGCTCGCCGAGTCCACCATGCCGTGCGAGCCCGCGAACGTGATCGGCATGAACCCGCTGACCTTCTTCCAGGACGCGCTCCTCGGCTTCAGCGAGATCACCGGCGATTTCAACGGCGTCGCAGCCTCCGGCAACGGCGTCGTCGTCGACGCGGAACTGCTCGACAACGACGGCTTCAGCGAGAATACCTTCGGCTTCCTCACCACCAATCCCGTCGTGGACGCCTCCGCCAACGACACCATCGAGCTCGAGGTCCAACTCCTGAGCGGCGAAGCGAGTCAGGCTCGTCTCGTCGTCAAGGAAGGCCCGACCTTCTTCTTCGTCGCGGGCGACAGCGTCGACCTCACCTCGGGCGAGCCGATGACCATCTTCCTCGACACCTCCGTCCTGGCCACGCCCGAAGACATCCGCGAGATCGACATCCAGGTCTTCGGTCCGGACGGCTCCGAGCTCAGCTCGACCAACTTCGAGCTCCGCGTCCGCCCCGTCGGCGAGGGCCTCCCGTGCGGCCCGACCGATCTCGTCGAGCCCATCGGCGTGTACGACGCCTTCGACATCCTCGAGCACGTCCGCGCGTTCAACGCCGGCTGCCCCTAATCCTCAATCACCTCGGCCCGCGACACGTGTGACGCGGTAACGAACCTCTTCAACCAAACGCCCCCGCCGGAAACGACGGGGGCGTTTTTCCAGCCCGATCGCACCGCCACCGAGGACACCCCTTCACATGCTCATCCTCCTCCGAGCTATTGCTCCCCTCGCCGCCATCACGCTCACCTCGATCGCTCACGCCGCGCCATCCGTCGGCACGCGAAGCGCCCTCCGCGACCGCGACGCTCACTGGGCCGCCACCAACGATCAGCGCGCCGCGTTTGCGAGCAAGGGCGATCCCGCCGCCAGCATCGATGCCTCACGCATCCGGGTAGCGGAGCTCTACGAGCGATTCGAACTCCCCATCGACGTCAGCGGAACGTGGTCCAACCCCTTCGACCCGACCGACATCGCCGTCGACGCCGAGATCAGGACCCCCAGCGGCCGTACACACTCCATGCCCGCCTTCTACGCGGTTGACCACCATGCCGCCGTCGTCAACGACGCCGAGGCCCTGACGCCGACCGGCGAACGAGGCTGGCGCCTTCGCCTCACGCTCACCGAGCCCGGCGCCCACCGCGTCCGCATCGTCGTCACCGACGACGACCGCCGCGTGAATTCCGACTGGGTCACAATCGACTGCGTCACGCCCGCGACGCCCGCTCCCGGCTTCGTCCGCGTCAGTGAGAACAACTCGCGCTACTTCGAGCACGACGACGGCTCGCTCTTCTTCCCAATCGGCCTCAACCACGCATGGCCAGGCAGCGACCTCGGCGTTTTTAACGTCGACCGCACCCTCATCAACCTCGCCGCCAACGACGGAAACACCCTCCGATTCTGGCTCGGCCCGTGCTTCCACCACCTCAGCCTCGAGACCTCCGAGAAGTTCGACGAGTTCGGCCACGCCGGCGGCCTCGGGTGGATGAACCAGTCCGCCGCCGCGCGCGTCGACCGCATCGTCGAAACCGCCGAGGTCCTCGGCGTGAAGGTCATCCCCGTCGCCTTCAGCTTCAGCGGCTGGCGAGGTGTCGCCTTCCCCCGCAACTGGCACGAGTCGCCCTACAACGCCGTCAACGGCGGCCCGATCGAGAACGCGGGCGACGTCTTCACCGATCCCTTCGTTCGCGAACTCAACAAGCGCCGCTTGCGGTACATCGTCGCCCGCTGGGGGGCGAGCCCCGCCGTCATGTGCTGGGAACTCTGGAACGAGGTCAGCGGCGTCGACGACTACGACTCCGGGGCCTGCGCCGCCTGGCACGCCGAGATGGCGGGCTATCTCAAGTCCATCGACCCGCATGAGCATCTCGTCGCCACCAGCACCTGGTGGACCGAGGGCGACCGAACGCTCGACGGTCTCGACGAACTCGACTTCACGTTCACGCACGAATACAACGCAATGGACCACAGCCTCGCCCACTACGCCGCCGCGCGCGACAAGTGGGACCGCCACCGCAAGCCTCACCTCGTCGGCGAGTTCGGCAACCAGGAGTTCGACAGCTCCAACGCCGACGCCGCCTACGGCCCCGAACGCATCGCCGTGCACAACGCGCTCTGGGCCGGCCTCACGAGCGGTTCCGCGGGCGGCGCCCTCTACTGGTACTGGTCCCACGGCGAACGCGATCACTGGAACCGCTACTTCACGCCCCTCGCCGACCTCGTCGCCGATGTTCCGCTCAACAAGCTCGAACTCTCGCCGATCGATTGCCGTGTCGCGTCGCGGGGAGGAGCGGCCTCAGAATCCGACGCCCTCCGCATCCCCGGCGCCGCCAACTCCTGGCGCCCCGCCCCCTGGAACCAGCCCAACACCGTCCGCGTCGATCGCTTCGGCCAACTCGATCACCCCGAGCGCGTCCCGGGCCTGATCCATCCCACGGCCCTCGACCGCGGCAACCCCATCCGTTTCGAGTTCGACGAGCCCACGCACCCCGGCGCCCTCGTCGTCTCCGTCCGCGGCGTCTCGGGGTGGGGCGGCTCGCGCATCGAGGTCCGCGTCGACGACGAACCGCTTACCTCGTGGTCGTTCGACGACGACGACGAGGCCGACAAGTCCGAGATGTCCCAATTCAACGGCGACTACACCGCGACCATCCCCGCCGGCGCCCGCTCCATCGAGATCATCGACACGGGCAAGGACTGGGCGTACACGTCCTACCGCTTCGAAGGCGTCATCGGTCCGGGCATGACCCCCGTCTGGCTCACCGCCATCGGCGACGCCGACGCTCCAAAGGGAACCACCGCCGCCCTCGTCTGGGCACGCCACCGCGACTTCCATTGGGGCGCCAAGCGGGCCGGCATCGATCCCGGTCCGATCTCGGGCGTCACGCTGACGCTTCCCGGATTTGATCGTGGCGATTACGAGGTCGAGTGGATCGACACCCAGACCGGCGCCGTCATCGATCGGGCGCCGGCACGCCGCGACGAGGGCGAACTCGTCTTCGCCATGCCAACGCTCGAGGCCTCGCTCGCCGCGAAGATCACCCGCGTCCGCTAGCCGTCAACTCCGCGGCGCCGCCGTCGAGTTCCGGATCACCAGTTCCTCCGGGCACACGACCGTCTGCGGCTTGTCGTCGCTGCTCCGCATCTTCGCGATCAGCATCTCCGCCGCGAGCCGCCCCATCTCCTCCGCAGGCAGCCCGACCGCGGTCACGCTCGGCGTCAGGTCCGACAGCGGGAACAGGTCGTTGAAGCATCCGACGCTTACGTCCTCCGGCACGCGAAGCCCGAGCCCCGCGATGGCGTTGAGCGCCTTCACCGCCGTCATGTGGTCGTACACGATCAGCGCGGTCGCGCCCCGACGCCGCACGCACGCCTCGACCGCCTCACGCGCCGACGTCGGTTCAGGCGGCTCGGGCGTCAACGGCTCGACCCCCGCCGCCTGAAGCGTTTCGAGATACCCCGAGTGACGGTTGAAGAAGCTCGTGTGATGCGGCTGCTTCTCGAGCGACTTCGCCCGACACGCCGGGTCCTGCGCCACATACGCGATCCGCTCATGCCCGAGCCGCAGCAGGTGCGCCGTCAGGTCCGCCGCCCCGTGACGATCGTCCACGCGGACCGAAGATCCCGTCTTCCCCGCGACCCCGTTGATCGAGACGTACGGCGTCCCCGAGTTCTCGATGCTCGACAGCAACGCCGCGTCCGGACAGTCCACGACCACCGCTCCGTCCACACGCCACCGAGGCAGCTCGTACGGATCCGTAGAGGGGCTCAGCAGGTTCGTGCACAACTCGTAGCCGTGCTCGTACGCGAACTCCGTAAACGAGTTGATCGCCTCCTCGCTCGGCCCACGAAACGCGGCGCCGAAGTCGCGGAACCCCACGATCGCGATCAGGTTCGTCAGCTTCGCCCGGATCGTCCGCACCATCGGGTTCGGGCGGTAGTCCAGGCTGTCCGCGACCTCGAGCACCCGCTTCCGCGTCTCCGCCTTCACGGGCAGCCGCGCTTCCGGGTCGTTGAGCACCCGGCTCACCGTCGAGACGCTCACCCCTGACAACTGCGCGACACGCTTCAGCGACGGCTGTTCACCCACGGAAGCCGTCCTCTCCGCGCGAAGCCGGGGCCGACCAACGCGTCACACGCGCCGAGCCGGGGTCGTCCCCCTCCGCGATCGTCGAACGGATCCGCAACGGTGTGCCTCCAGCGCGCCCGAACCCGGCGCTCGCTGCAAACATTTTACCTGATGAGCACGCCGTGTTCGACGCAATTCGGGCATCGTCCGATCACGCGTTATCGGCGCCGCCCGCTCAAGCCCGGACTTCCCGCCCGTACAACCCCGCCGCCAACGCTTGCCGCTCCCACCGATGCTCGAGCGAACTCGCCGACACCCGCAGCCGCTCCATCGTCGCTGACACCGCGTGACGCTTCGCCTCCTCGAACGCAGGCCCCACGAACAGGTCCGGGAACGCCACCCCGATCGTCCCGAGCACCACCGCCTGCGGCTCCAGCACGTTCGCCAACAGCCCGATCAATTGCCCGAGCCGAACCGCGGACTGTGCGACAACGCGAAGGGCCGCCCGATCGCCCCGAGACGCCGCCTCGCACACCGCTCGGGCGTCGAGCACATCGACATCGTGCAACGCCGTCGCCTCGCCCGCCTGCATGCAGCGCAGCGCTTCGGTCTCCGCCATCTGCCGAATCCCCGACCCGCTCGCCCACGCCTCCGCGGTCCCGTACGCGCCGAACCCGACCGGCCCGTCCTCGCTCAACCGCACACGCCCGATCTCGCCCCCAAGCCCGCGCTCCCCCTCGAGCACGCGCCCCTCGATCACGATCCCCGCCCCGAGCCCCGTCGACATCGTCAGGAACACGAGCGTGTGCGCCCCGCGCTCATGACCCCACAGCCACTCCGCGTACGCCGCCGCGTTCGCGTCGTTCATCACCCGACACGCCGCCGGCGCACGTTCGTCGAGCCAAGCCCCGATCCCGAACCCGTGCCATGCAGGCATGTTCGGCGGATCGAGGAACCGCCGCTCCATCCGGTCATACGGCCCGGGAACGGCCACCCCGATGCTCTCGATCGAAACATCGTGCTTGCCCCGGAGCGCGTCGAGCCGCTCGAGGCACACCCCGAGCAACGCCGCTGGATCAGGATGGTCCGCCGTTGCGATCGTCTCGCCCGCGAGCACCGAACCGTCCGTGTCGCCGAGGCAAACCCCGATCTTCGTTCCACCGATATCGATGCCGCCGATCGCCATGGCTCTAACGTACCGACCTCGCCGCCTGCCCGGCGCCGAACCGGTCCGCCGACTGACACACGGGCGCCGACGTCAGGTCCCCGAGCGTCAGGTCCCGATCCGTCCGGATCGAGACCTCGATCGTGTCCCCCGGGAGCGCCGTGATGAGCTGATCGCTCACCATCGCCTCCGGATCGAGCCGGTCCGCGAACACGCACAGATCGCGCACCAGCGTCTCGCACGATCCGATCAGCCGCAGCCCGCGCTTCGTCCTCGCGAGCGACCACTCGATCCCCGCCGCCGTGTACGGCATCTCCCGATCCGGGTGCGGGAACCAGTACGCCCGCTCATGCCCCGCCCGAGCGACAAGGAACTCGTCCCGCTCGAGCGCCACCCGCGGCATGTCGAACCGACGCCCTCCCCGCGCTTCAACCTCGAACACGCCCTCCGCGAGCGCCCGCTTCTGATCGCCCAGCACCGAGCGAGCTTCAACGGAGAACTCCCCGCCCCAACCCCCATTCGAGTCGTTGTGCAGGTAGAGCGACAGCTCGTCGCACGCCGCCCCGAGCTCGGTCGGTCGCGTCGGGCGGATCGTCGCGAGCCGCGGCCGATAGAACCGGCGCGTCGCGAACCACAGCGGCTTCGGCCGACCCATCCCATCGATCGCCGCCCAACTCGCGACAGGCCAGCAGTCGTTGAGCTGCCAGTACAGCGAACCCGAGCACACGGGCGACAAGGCGCGGAACCACTCGCACCCCATCTCGAGCGCCCGCGCCTGCACGACCTGCGCCGCGTACAGCCAGTCGTCAAAGTCCGCGGGCGGGTCGAAGAAGTCTGCCATACGCGTGTTCGCGAGCGCCTGCCCGCCCGCGTGTCGGTTGTGGTGCACCATCGCTGGCGAATCGAACCGCCGCTGGCCCTCGGGGATCGCCTCCTCAATCGCGACCCACGTCGGCGGCCCGTGAAACCCGAACTCCGACGCGAACTTCGGGCGATGCCGCAGGTACCCGAACCCGCTCTTCCCCCCGTTCCACACATCCCAGATGTGTACGTCTCCCGTCCGCTCGTTCACCGCCCGATCACCCTCCGCCGTCGAGTGACCGCTGCCGGGCCAGTACGGCCGCGACGGATCAACCTCGCGAACGACCGTGGGGAACAACTCGTTGTAGAGCCGCTTCCCCCAAGGAATCGACGGATCCTCGCGCAGCGATTCGAATTCGCCCCACCCCTCGACCGCTTCGACGCACTCGTTGTTCCCGCACCACAGCACCAAACTCGCGTGGCGGCTCAGCCGCGCGACGTTCTGCCGCGCCTCCTCCTCGAACCACGACCAGTACGGCTCCTTCTCGTGGTACGCGGCGCACGCGCACAGGAAGTCCTGCCACACCATCACACCCGCCCGATCACACGCGTCGTAGAACACCTCCGACTCGTAGATCCCACCGCCCCACACGCGCAGCATGTTCATGTTCGCGTCCGCCGCCTGACGCACACGCTCGCGGTACCGCTCCGGAGTGATCCGCGTCGGGAAACAGTCGTCCGGGATCCAGTTCGCCCCCTTGCAGAACACCCGCCGCCCGTTCACCCGCAGATACATCAACTCGCTCTTCGGGTCCTCCGCGTTGGGCTCCGGTTCATTGACCAGATCGACTGTCCGCACGCCCACCGACTTTGACCACGCGTCGAGCGTCTCGCTGCCCCGCCGAACCGTCGCGTCCAGCGTGTACAAGTGCTGGTCCCCGTACCCCGCGGGCCACCACAGCCTCGGTCGCGAGATGCTCAGGTCAGCCGACACAGTCGTCGTCCCGACTCCCGCGTCGACCGACGCCCGCGCCGCAACTGCGCCGTCCGAGTCCCGCAGCGCAAGCTCGACGACCACACCGTCGTCGCCGAACCGCTCGAGATCCACGAACGCCTCGATCAGCGCCGTCTCGGGCTCGGCCACACGCACCAATGGACGCACCGAAGCGATCCGTGCGCCCGACCACGCCTCGATCGCGATCGGACGCCACACACCCACCGACGGAAGCGCGGGCCCCCAGTCCCACCCGTACGAGCACGCCATCTTCCGGATCGCGTTGTGAGGCTGCATCGGGTTCGTCCCGAGCGGTCCGATCGGCAGATCGCCATGTTCGGCCGCAAGCCGCCGCGCCGCGGGCAGCGCCGCCTCGAACACGATCTCGATCTCGTTCTCGCCGGCGCGCAACGCGTCGCGGACATCGAACCGATACGCGACGTGCATGTTTTCAGACCGCCCGACCTCCACCCCGTTCACGCGGATGACCGCGAGCGTGTCGAGCCCGTCGCACACGAGGTCCACCCGATCGCTGTCAAACGCGCGTACAACGTTGAAAGTGCGCACATACGACCACGTCGTCTCCGAAACCCAAGCCGCGGCGCCCTCGTTGCGGTCAACGAACGGATCCTCGATCACCCCCGCCGCGAGCACGTCGGTGTGCGCGCAACCCGGCACGGTCGCGTCGAACTCGGCCCCGCCGATCGAAGCCGGCGCCCCCTCGGCGACATCGACCGCGCGAAGCTTCCACCCCCCGCACAGGTCCAGCCGCTCCCTCGCGGCAAACTTTTCGACTGCATCTCGCACGTTGTGCGCCTTTCTCGTGAACATGCCAAATCAACGGGCATCCGCCGGGAACACGGCGCGTTACCTTCGATGAACGACCCCGCGAACCGCCGCCCACGGTTGGCAGCCCGCGAACGGAGGACCGCAGCCTTGGACCCCAATTGGACCGAACGCGTGCTGTGGGCAGAGATCGAACCGCTCTTCGATGCGGCGATCGACACCGAGCGTTTCGGCTACGTCCCCGACCTCGACGCCGACTGGCGCCCGTCGCCCGGAGGCGACAAGTCCCTTGTCTTCCACGCCCGCATGCTCTGGGCCGCTTCTGAACTCGTGCGCACACGCGGCGACCGCGCCGCCTGGCTCGCCGCCCACGCCGAACGCGCCGCCGCCGCCCTTCTCGACGTCTTCCGCGACCCCGCCCGCGGCGGCTTCCACTGGCTCGTCACCGCCGACGGCGCCCGCCTCGAAAACGAGGGCAAGCACCTCTACGGACAGGCATTTGCGATCTTCTCCCTCGCCAACGCCTCGAGGACCGGCCTCGAGCACGCCGATCGATGGCTCACCGCGGCGGTGGAGAGCTTCGACTGGCTCGAAGCCGTCGCGTGGCAGAGCGATGGCTACGCCGAACCGCTTGATGTCGATGGCCTCGTCCCCAATCCGCCCTTCGTCGGAGCCCTTGACGCGATCTCGACGCCCTTCGGCATGCGATCGCTCAACGGCCATCTCCACGCCCTCGAAGCCTGCGCCGAACTCATCCGCGCCGGCGGACCCGACCGCGTCCGCGATCGCCTCCGTGTGCTGCTCCACCTGCTCAGGGATCGCCTCGTCGGCCACGACGGCTCCGTCCACGCCATCTACGCGCCGGACTGGACTCCCATGCCTTCGCTCAGCTCGTACGGCCACGACCTCGAACTCGCGTTCCTGCTCATCGACGCCGCCGAGACACTCGGCGATCTCGATGAGCGACGCGCGTCGTGGCGCGTGGCCGACCGCATCGCGCGCCACGCGACGACCTTCGGTTTCGACGCCGAACACGGCGGTCTGTTCAGCGAAGGCCCCGCGTCCAGGCCCGCGCTCGTCCGCGACAAGATCTGGTGGGCGCAGGCCGAAGCGATGAACACGCTCGATCTGCTTGTCAGTGCACGACCCGATGACGTTGACCCGCTTCTCGATGCCGACCGCAAACGCCTCACCAATGCCCTCGAAGGCGTCCAGCGATTCGCAAATGGACATCTCGTTGACTACGTGCGCGGCGGCTGGTGGTGGGCGACCGACGCGTCTGGAGAGGTTCGCAAGCATGGCGGCGTGAAGGCCTCGAACTGGAAATCGTGCTACCACACCACCCGCTGTCTCTCGCTCGTAGCGTCGCGCCACGGAACAGGCGCCTGAACGGGGAACCGAATGACTATACAGAACCCCAGAAGTGGCCGAAACCCCGATGAGAAAATATTTTCATCGACGTATTCATGTATGGTATCCTCGCTCCCATCGACGCCGGGTGGGAGCGGGCTTCGCGGTGGCCCCTTGTCATCGCCAAACGATCATCAGCACGGGAGAAGCTGCGCATGAACCGCATCCGCGACGCCGCCGCCCTCGCCATCACGCTCGCCGCCGTACACGCGTACGCGGGGCCAACGCCGAGCGCTGAGCCGATCGACCCCGATCTCACCGCCGAGACCCGCTCGCTCCACGCGGCGCTCCAGGCGATGACCGCCGCGCCGACCATCCAGTTCGGCCAGCACCTCGCCGACTGGGCCAGCGCCGTGCAGAACACGGGCCAGGTCGTCATCTCAGACTGGGAAGCCACCGCGGGCTCCCGCCCCGCGTTTCATGAGTGGGACTGGATCGTCGCCCTCAACGGATCCGCAGGGAACTACACGACGAACTTCGCCGCCGTGAACCGCATCCGCCAGCAGTACGAGGAGGGCGCGTTCATCGGCTTCTGCTGGCACCTTCCCAACCCCGCGCTCGAAGGACAGCCTGGCAACAACTACGACCGCCACGACGACGAGCCCGCGGTTCCGAGGCTCCTCCCCGGAGGCGACCTGCACGACCATTACGTCGACAACTACCTCGACCCCTTCGCCGACATGCTCGAGCAACTCCACGCTGACGGCACGCCCATCCCGATCATCATGCGTCCGTACCACGAGCCTGGCTTCCTCCAGGTCAACGGCAGCGGCCAGGCCACCGCGGGCTTCTGGTGGAACTGGTCATCGCCCGAGGAGTACATGGCGCTCTGGCGCATGACCGTCGAGTATTTCCGCGATACCAGGAACCTCCACAACCTGCTTTGGGCTTACAGCCCGAACTGGCCAAGCAGCCAGAACTACTACGACCGCTGGTACCAGGCCGACTACGTCGACATCTGCGGCGGCGATCAGTACCGGAGCCCGTTCGATCAGAACCCCGAGTTCTCGACGCCCCTCAGCTACGCGATAACGCGTGGTCAGGCCGACGGCAAGATCGTCGCCTACACCGAGATGGGCGCCCAGGGCCTCGCGCAGGCGGGCGGCGCGGGCAACGACTGGTGGCACGGTCGCGTCTACGCCGAGCTCGCGCCCTCGGCGAGCGATGTCGCCTACGCCCTGACGTGGGCGAACTGGGGCGCCGACCAGTTCTACATCCCGCCCCCGAACGCGCCCGCTGCGGCCCGAGCCGACTTCAACGCCTTCCTCGCGACCGATGAGATCAACCACTTCGCCGAGATGCGCGCCGAGTTCGGCGACATCTACGCGACGGTGGCGCGATGCTCGTCCTCCGATATCGCCGAACCGATAGGCGTCGCCGACGCGTTCGACGCCATCGAGTACGCCCGCCGGTTCGGGGCCGGGTGCGACGGCGGCACGGACTCGCCGATCGATCAGAGCGACCTACTCGGCTTTCAGACCGCGTGGCTCGGGTCGGTGAACAGCGTCTCGCCCGACGGCAACGACGCGGTGCTCGTCTCAGTGACCGCCTCGTCCGAGGGGTTCGTCGCGATCCAGTCCACCCGCGCTGTGAGCGCCTCGGGCTTCGCGGCCCTCGGACTCTTCGTCGAGCCGGTCAGTCAGTCATTCAGCAGCGGCGTTCTCTTTGCCCAGACTGGACCCGGGTGGGTCTGGCACGAGGGGCCCGTCGCGGGGGTTGCGACCGCGGTCGAGAACGCACTCTCGATCGATCCGCAGACGCTCGCACACCCAAGCGATGTCCGCGGGTGGGGCGTCCAGCTCTACGGCGCGAACGCGTTTCAGAACGCGACGCTCCGGATCAGCCCGCTCACCGAGCCCGCCCAGTGCGGCGCGGCGGATGTCGCGGCGCCGATCGGCGTGCTCGATGGCGACGACGTCAACGCGTTCATGGCTGAACTGCTCGCGGGCTGCCAGTAAACGCCCAGACATTCCCAGGGAGAACGAATCACGATGAAGACGATCGCGATGGTGTTCATGTGTCTCGTGGTGATGGGGAGCGGCTCGGCAAATGCGCGGGAACCGGAACGCATGCCATGGCCCGAGTGGGTCGAGTCGAACGCGAACGATCGGCACATCCTCACGCCGCGCCCGCCGCGCGAGCCGCGGATCAATGGCGCGCGCGTCTTCGGCGTCCGCCCCGGGTCGCCCGTGCGTTTCAAGGTCCCCGCGAGCGGCGCAGCGCCGATCCGCTACGAAGCTGATCTGCCGAGGGGACTGCGCATCGATCCCGACAGCGGCGTGATCCTCGGCGCGATCGACGAGGCCGGCGACTATCCGGTGACGGTCCGCGCCGCGAACGATCTCGGGACGGCTGAGGCGGAGATCGTGTTTCGGATCGGCGAGACGACGGGGCTCACGCCGCCGCTCGGGTGGAACTCGTGGAACTGCTGGAGCTGGAAGGTCACGCAGGCGAACGTCGAGGCGTCGGCAGACGCGTTCGTGCGGTCGGGGCTGATCGACCACGGCTGGACGTTCATCAACATCGACGACACGTGGCAGGGCAACGCGCGGGGCGGTGAGCACCACGCGATCGTGCCGAACGAGCGGTTCCCCGATATGGCGGGGTTCGTCGAGAAGGTCCACGACGCGGGCCTGAAGGCGGGGATCTATTCGACGCCGTGGATTTCCTCCTACGCGCGGTACATCGGTGGCTCGAGCGACCGCGAGGACGGCTCGTGGGACGAATCGCTGCGCGACGAGAAGCGCATCGGTGCGTACAGCTTTGTCGAGAACGACGCGGCGCAGTTCGCGGACTGGGGGTTCGACTACCTCAAGTACGACTGGCATCCCAACGATCCGCCGACGACCAGGCGGATCCGCGAGGCGTTGAACGCCACCGGGCGGGACATCACGCTTTCGCTCTCCAACTCGGCGCCCTTCGAGCACGCTTCGGAACTCTCGGCGCTGAGCAACGTGGCGCGCACAACGGGCGACATCCGCGACCGTTGGACGAAGGCGGCGGACTGGCCGTACGAGGACTGGGCGTGGGGGCTCGTGGAGATCTGGGACCGCCACGAGCGTTGGCGACCGTACACGCGCCCGGGGTTCTTCCCGGACGCGGACATGCTGGTCGTCGGCGACGTGAGCTGGTCGGGCGAGCCGGCGGCGTCGGGGCTGACGCCCGACGAGCAGTACACGCACATCTCGCTGTGGTGCCTCTGGTCATCGCCGCTGCTGATCGGATGCCCGGTCGAGCGGATCGATCGTTTTACGCTGAGCCTGCTCACCAACGACGAGGTCCTCGCGGTGAATCGGGATTCGCTCGGCCTGATGGCCCGGACGGTCGCGAGCGAGGGTGACACGCGCGTGATCGCGAAGCCGATGAGCGACGGGTCGATCGCGGTCGGCCTGTTCAACCGTTCGGACGAGAGCGCCGAGGTGGTCGCGGACTTCTCGACGCTCGGCATCACGGGGACCGCGCGGGTCCGTGACTTGTGGCGCCAGTCAGACCTGGCGGATGCGTCGGGCGCGGTACGCTCGCGCGTGCGACCGCACGGTGTGTCACTGCTTCGGATCTGGCCGGCGGACGCGAACGCGGAGTGGAGCACGACGATGCTGACGGCCGATCCGGACGCCCTCTATCGCCCAACGACGCCGCTTCGGGATGGCGATCGGATCGTCTTCTTCGGCGATTCGATCACGCAGGGCGGTCAGTACATCGATCTGATACGCGAACGCCTCGCCTCGGATCGGCCCGGGCTCGAGGTCGAGCTTGTCAACCGTGGCATCGGCGGGAACAAGATCTCGGACCTGCTCGGTCGAGTGCAGAAGGACGTGGTCGAGCTCGATCCGACGCTTGTTGTCGTGTACGTCGGGATTAACGACGTGTGGCACTGGAAGAAGCCGACGCCGAGCGGGACGACGCCCGAGGCGTTCGAGTCGGGGCTCGATGAGCTCATCTCGACGTTGCTCGAGAGCGGAACGCGGGTGGCGCTCGCGTCGCCGAGCGTGATCGGCGAGAAGTCGCGCGGGGCGAACGAGTTGGATGGTGAACTCGACAAGTACGCCGCGATCGGTCGACGCGTGGCGGAGCGTTACGGGGTGACGGTCTGCGATCTGCGCGGGCCGTTCTTCGCGTATCTCGCGGAGCACAATCCGGACGGGCTCGAGAAGGGCGTGACGACGTCGGACGGCGTTCACATGCTCCCGGCGGGGAGCGGCGTGATCGCCGACGCGGTATCGGACGCGATCGCGCGGGCACTCGCAGGCCGTTGAGCCGGGCCACTGACTCGGGGCGTACCGTCCGTCATGGCTCCTCTTCGCACATGTGTCGCCGTGCTCGCGGTGTCGTTTGCATCGATTGCCTGCTTTGGCGGTCCCGATGGGATGGTCTGGGTCGAGGGCGGGACGTTCACGATGGGTTGGGAAGGGGAGGGCGGGCGCGCCGATGAGCGGCCTGCGCACTCGGTGCGTGTCGACGGATTCTGGATGGACGAGACGGAGGTGACGAACGCGCAGTTCCGCGCGTTCGTCGAGGCCACGGGATACGTCACGACGGCGGAGCGGCCCGTGGACTGGGAGGTCCTGAAGACGCAGTTGCCGCCCGGGACGCCGAGGCCGCCTGACGAGATGCTCGTGCCGGGCTCGATGGTGTTCACGCCGCCCGATCACGGCGTGCCGCTGAACGCGCACCAGCTCTGGTGGTCGTGGGTGCACGGGGCGAGTTGGCGGGCGCCGACGGGGCCCGGGTCGTCGATCGAAGGCCAAGACGATCTCCCGGTGACGCAAGTGTCGTGGCACGACGCGAAGGCCTACGCGGAATGGGCGGGCAAGCGCTTGCCGACGGAGGCGGAGTGGGAGCGTGCGGCGAAGATCGACGTTGGGTCCGAGCGGTTCATGTGGGGTGATGAGCTCGAGCCGGACGGGCGCCACATGGCGAACATCTGGCAGGGCACGTTCCCGCAGGAGAACACCGAGGCGGACGGTTTCGCGGGCGTGGCGCCGGTTCGTTCGTTCCCGCCGAGCGCGGCGGGGCTGTATGACATGGCGGGGAACGTCTGGGAATGGACGGCGGACCTGTACCGCGACGACGCATACGTGGAGCGGGCCGATGAGATCGAGCCGGGCGGGTGTTGCTCGAACCCGACGGGGCCCGTCACCACGAAGGATCCGCGGAACCCCTACTCGGCCGACTCGCGGGTGCAGAAGGGCGGGTCGTTTCTCTGCCATGTGACCTACTGCGAGAGCTACCGCCCGAGCGCTCGGATGGCGACGACGCCGGACTCCGGGATGAGCCATGCGGGGTTTCGGTGCGTGTCGGACGCGGCGGGGCCCGGGGATGATGCCCGGGCGGCGGACGGCCGATAGCGGGTGTGGGACGCCAATGATGGTGGGTTCTGTTCGTTGACCCGCCCGCCACGCTCGACACTCGAAGCCGGCCTTGTGTTTGACAGGCCGTCGGGAGGCTCGCCTTGACCGGCCTGACCTGGACGCTCGGTATCGCTACCTATAACCGCGCGGACGTTCTGCGCCGGTGCCTGCTGCTCGCTGCGAAGCAGACACGGCCGCCGGTGGAGATCGTCGTGGTCGACGGCAGCGACGACTGGGCGGAGACACGCGAGAAGGCGCTCGCGGAGCTTGCGGAAGCGGCGCCGGGGCTGCGCGTGATCTACGACGAGGCCGTGAAGCGGTCGGCGGCGGCGCAGCGGAACCAGTGTCTGCGGGCGGCGTCGGGGGACGTGGTGTTCCTTTTCGACGACGACTCATTGATGTACCCCGATTGCGCCGAGCGGATCATGGCCATCTACGACGCGGATCGGACGGGGCGCATCGCGGGCGTGGCGGCGGTGCTGGCGAACGACCCGCCCGACGAGACTGGGGGCGACGCTGAGGGCGACGGCGTGAACCGGATCGCAGCGAGCGGGTTCGGGCAGGTGGACGCGAAGCGGTCGGGCGCGTCGAGGTTCGCTCGAAACCTGCTCGGCGCGAGCCGGACGTTCGTGCCGTATGACCCGGCGTACGTACTCCCTCAGCTGCCGGAAGATCTCGGCGTTCCGAATGTCGGGCTTCGCGACACGATGGCGGGGTTCACGATGACGGTTCGGCGCGAGGTCGGGCTGGCGGAGCCGTTTGAGGAGATCCTGATGGATCGCGGGCCGGAGGATTCGGACGCGAGCCACCGATACACGCGTCACGGCGCTCTGGCGACGGCGTTGGATGCGCGGGTGTGCCACCTTGTCTCGCCTGCGGGTCGTTTCGGGCTGTACTCACGGTTCCACCTCGGGATGCTCGGCGCCGCGGTGGCGCACCGGCTGCACTGCGTGGATCCTGCGTGGTCGCGCCCCCGGTTCCGCAAGATGATCTTCCGGCGTTTGCTGATCGCGGCGATCAAGGACGTACGGCGTGGGAACCCGCAGATGTCGGAGGCGAAGGCCGCGTGGGACGCTTGGCGGCTGATTGACAGGGTGTTTCGGATGCCGGAGGAGGAGTTGCGGCGGTGGTATCCGGAGTATCAGCGGGGGGTGCTGGGGAGGAAGTAGGGGGGGGAGAAACGGCATCCGGCATCCGGCATCCGGCAACAGGCACCGGCATCAGGCACCGGGCACCGGGCACCGGCATCAGGCAACAGGTACCGGGCGTCAGGCGCTGGGTATCGGGCGCTCGGGAATTGGGGCTTGGTGATCCGGGGCGTCAGTTTGACGCTGAGGGTGATTCGAGCCACGGGGTGATGAGGTCGTGGCGGTTGTGTTGTTCGAGGAAGCGGCGGACGTCGGCGGAGACCTGCTCGGCGGCCCAGGCGTAGGAGGCGTCGTCCCACTCGGGCGGGCCTTCGATGGGGGTCTTGAGGTACTTCTTGGCCGCGGAGCGGAGTGAGCCGGGCGCGGCGTTGCGGATTGCGTCGAAGCCCGGGAGGTAGCGGCGGAAGAGGTTGACGAGGGGGCGGTCCTCGCGCTTGCCGGCGCTGCCGTAGATGCGGCCGCCGATGGCGTCGGGGACGAAGCCCGGGTCGACATCGAGGAAGGCGAAGAGGCGTGACATCGACGCCGCGGCGTCGGCCTTGAAGTCGTCGTAGAAGACGCAATGGATACGATCGGCGCCGAAGGCGCTGGCGTAGGCGTCGTAGGTCCTTCCGTACATCGAGCCGTCGACGTATTCGGTGTTGGCGTGGAGGTCTTCGGCGAAGGTCTTCATGGTCTGGCCCTGGCTGCGCATCTCGATGAAATAGGACTGCATGCGCTCGAAGGGCTGTCGGACACAGAAGACGATCTTCGGGTTGTCGAGCGTCTCGGTGATGCGTCCGAGCATGAGCGGGAAGGTCTCGATGCACGAGTAGAGCGTGGTTCCCTCGCCGATCGCGGGCTCGCTTGCGTGATGCGCGAAGCAGGAGCGGTACCAGTCGAGGCCGCGGTCGTGGAACTTCTCCCAGCAGAAGTAGAACGTCTCCTTGGGCTTGGAGAAGCAGATCTGCGGGTGGGCGTCGAGGTGCGAGCAGATCGCGGTGGTTGCGCACTTCGGGCTGCCGATGACGAGGAAGTTGGGGAGGGTCACGCGGGGGTCCGTTCGGCGGTGGCGCCGTTTGGGAGAATCGACTCAACGCGGTCGAGGTAGGCGATCGCGGTGGCGCGTTCGTCGTCCGGGAGGCGCGCGGCGAGGCGCTCGGCGCTCTCGCGGAGCCAGGCCCAGTGCTCACGGCTGTATCGCGAAAGGTCGAGTTGCTTGCCGAGCAGGGGGATGCGGGCGGGGCCGCCATCTGGGACGGTGTTCAGGACGTTGGTGGCCTCGGTGGGGTCGCCGCCGAGGAGGGTGTAGATGGGGATGAGAGGGAGGTTCGTTCGCTGCGGGTTGATGCCGCGAAGACGGCCCGCGAGGAGGTCGACGGTGTTGGTGATCATCTGCGAGGGGTGGACGACCTCGCCCGGGTTCATCGGGGCGTGATCGGAGGAGCGATGGAGCATCTGCATATAGCAGAAGGTGTCGAAGTCAAAGGTGCGGGGGCCGAAGCGGGCGACCTTGTTGAAGCCGTCGATGGGGCGGAAGACGCGGCGGACGGTCTCGGCGTTCATGACCATCTCGTAGGTGCGTGTGACGCGGTCGCGTGGCTCGACGCCGTTGCCCTCGTACCAGGAGACGCCGAAGAAGTCGGCGCCGTTCTCGTTGGCCATGTCGTAGCGGCGTTCGAAGAACGCGGGGTCGAGGGGGATGGCGTCGAGGTCGTGGAGGAGGACGTGGCGGGTGGAGCAGGCGGAGATGCCCTTGGACCAGTTCATCCAGGCGTAGATCCAGCCCCACTCGAAGAACTTCGCGACCTTGTGCTGCGTGGTCGAGTACGTGAGGATGCGGAGAGGCGTGTCGCCCGCGAGGGCGTGGAGCTTGTCGAGCTCTTCGCGTGACGCGTCGGCTCGCGTGACATCGAAGGCGAGGATCACCTCCTTCATGCGCGGGGCGTTCTGGTGGGCGATGAAACGGAGGTTGGCGGCGGCGAGTTGACGGAGCCGCCAGAGGCCTCCGATGATGACGGTGTAGCCGGGCTCGGGGTCGCGCATCGGCGACCAGGCGACGAGGCTTCGGAGCGACCACTCCATCGGGAGGCGCTTGAGGCGCGCGGGGAGGAGTGTCTTCGTGGATTCGTACTTCCCGCCGTACATCAGGGGTTCCTTCGGGTGGTCGGTTGTCCTCCGCGCGGATCGGGGTCGTTTGGTACGGGCTGATCGGCCGAATCGGCGCGGTTCGCCAGTCTTTGGCGCGCCGCGTGGGCGAGGAGGCGCAGGGCGAAGGGGACGCCGTCGACGAGGTAGCGGCGGGCGAGGCGGCGTGGCTCCTGCATGAGGCGGTGGACCCACTCGAGGCCGAGCTTCTGGAAGACAGCGGGTGCGCGCTGCACGTCGCCCGTGACGAAGCTGAAGCTGATGCCGACGCCGATCCACCAGGTCGCGGGCAGCTCGGCGTGGAGATGTGAGCGGAGGGCGTCGATGACGAGTTCCTGCTTGGGCGAGCCGAGGGCGACGTAGATGATGTCGGGCTTTGCGGCGGTGAGACGGGCGCGGAGCTCGGTCATGGCGACGTCGTCGTGCTCGAAGCCCATCGGTGGGCACTCGTGGCCCGCGACGCGGAAGCCCTGGTAGCGGTTCAAGAGGACCTCGCTCGCCTGCTCGGCGGCGCCGGGGCTGCCGCCCATGAAGTAGACGCTGCGCTCGGCCATCGCGGCGGCTTCGGAGAGCGACCAGATGAGATCGGAGCCGGCGACGCGTTCGGGGAGGGGTGTTCCGGCGACGCGGGAGGCCCAGATGAGCGGGGCGCCGTCGGCGACGACGAGATCGGCCTCGTCGGCGAGGCGTCGGTAGGTGCGATCGATCTGGTAGCGCCGAAGATGGTCGAGGTTGGCGGTGACGATGAAGCCACCCCGGCCCGCGGCGATCTCGCGGATGACGTGGCGGATAGCGTCGGTCTCGGTGATCGCGTCGAGGCTCATGCCCATGAGCTCGATGCGCTGGCGAGGGTTGGTGGCGTCGGCGTCAGTCACTGTGCGTTCACTCGGGGCGTGGGTTCACTTGTAGTGGGCGCGCTGGACTTCGTGCCAGCGGTCGGTGACGCGGCGTCTGGTGGCGGCGGGGAGCGGGAGCCGGCGGGTGGCGGCGCGGGCGAGAAGGAGGCCGAGCCCGAAGCGGCGGCGGTTGAAGTCGAGCACGCGGAGGCGGTTGTCGAGGTTGAGCGCGGCGCGGCGGATGGGGCCGGGAGCTTTCGCGGGCGTGGAGAGCTCGTAGCCGTACTTCTTCATCGGCTCGGCGCAGCGCGATTCGACGAGTTCGATCTCGCGCGGGTCGGCCTTGCGCTTCCACTGGTAGCTGAGCTTCTCGTCGACGGGCCCGTAGGTGGAGCGGGAGGGGTAGTCGAGGATGGCGGGGTCCCAGGGGAGGCCGAGGAATTCGCAGACGCGGCGGAGTTCTTCTTCAGGACGGGCGACGAGGTCTTCGTAGCGGACGGTGGTCGAGTTCTCATGTGGGAGGGCTTCGATGAGGCGGGCGCAGCGGGGCTCGGTATCGAGCCAGGCCTCGCAGCCGCGGTAGGCGTTGCCGACCCATCCCATCCGGATGCAGGAGCGGGCGACGTCGCGCGGGTCGCGCATGAGCTGGATGACCCTGGCGTCGGGCCAGACGAGGGGGACCATGTCGGGCTTGGAGTGGATCGTGAAGCCGACACGCGAGCCGCGTTCGGAAGCGGCGTATCGCCTCGAGAGTTCGTGGATCATGCCGATCACGCCGAGGTCTGTGGGGGGCGGTTCGGTTCCGCGGTCCTGAGACATGCGGTCGTTGCGGAGTCGCTCGGCGAAGTCGGCGGGGTCGGGGAGGCGGCCGTCGTTGATGAAGCGGACGGACTCTTCGAACTCACCGACGAAGGCGATGTCGGCGTGGCCCGCGAGCATCAGGCCGAACATGGTCGTGCCGGAGCGGAGGGCGCCGACGACGACGATCGGGCGGTGGACGTCGATGGTCGAGGCGGAGCTCTGATCGGTCGCGGTCTCAGTCATGTCGTCGGTCCCGCGGCGGTGGTCGCGTTTGGCGATCGAGGCTCGGCGAAGTCCGCGAGCCAGGGCTTGCCCTTGGTCAGGGCGAGCCACTGGTAGCGACGGATGGCCTTGCGGGTCGCGGGGTCGGCGAGGCGGGGCTTGCCCGTGAACGCGGCGGCGAGATACCCGTAGACCATCGCGGCCGAGCCGATGACAACGGGGAACTTGAAGAGGCGGCTGGCGGCGCTGGCGAAGAGGTACCACGGGCTGGTACCCATGTACCACTGGCCGCGGCCGTGGCGTTGGCGACCGGTCCAGATGCTCTTGTGGCTGGAGCCCATGGGGCGGAGGTGTTCAAAGGCGAGGTCAGCGTCGTTGAAGGCGCGGGCACGCCAGCCGAGCATGCGGCAGCGGTGGCAGTCGATGCCGTCCCACATGACGGCGCGTTCGAAGCCGCCGATCTGGTCGAAGCAGGTCGAGCGGTAGAACTTGGTCATGCCGACGGACATCTCGTCGCCGCAGGGCTCCGGGAGGCGCTCGTCGGTTCCTGGTCTGCGGAACCACGGCTTGCCCGAGCATGTGCCGAGGCTGGGGTCGGCGCGGAGTTTGTCGACGAGGCCCTGGAGATAGGTGGGGGGAAGATCGAGGTCGACGTCGAGCTTGCAGATGAACTCGTAGCTTCGCCAGTCGACGGACTCGAGGCCGACGTAGAAGCTCTCGATCACGCCCGGGCCGACGCGGCGTTCGCCCGTATCGGGCTTTGAGACGACTTCGATGAAGTCGACCTCGTTCGCGTACCGAGCGAGGACGTCCTGGGTGCCGTCGGTGGAGCCATCGTCGACGATGATCCACTTCGTGGGCCGGAGGGTCTGCGCGAGGATGCTCTTGATGGTGGTTTCGACGTGGTCGATCTCATCGCGGCAGGGGGAGACGAGGAGGATGGTGGGCGCTTCGGTCACGCACGTTCCCCTGTCGTGTTGCGCGGCGGTGTGCCGCTGATCGCGGCCCCGCTCGCGCTTTCGAAGGCGGCGATCAGGCGGTCAACGTTGGGTCGGAGCCCGAATTCCTCGACGACGCGACGGCGGCCAGCGCGGCCGAGCGCGGTCGCGGATGGGCGGTCTTCGAGGAACGATGCGAGCACTTCGGCGAGTGTAGCGGGGTCGTCCGCGGGGACCAGTCGGCCCGTGACCGTGTCCTCGACGAGTTCGCGGATCGCGGGTAGATCGCCCGCGACGACGGGGACGCCGCAAGCCATCGCTTCCATGAGGACGACGGGGATGCCGTCGCGGTCGCCCGCTTCGTCGACGCGGCAGGGGAGGCAGAAGACGTCGGCCTCGGCGAGCTCGGCGCGGACCATGTGGTTGGGGAGGGCGGCGGTGAAGCGGACGTGGTCGGCGACGCCTCGTTCGACCGCCAGGCGTCTGAGGTTCTCGAGCTCCGGGCCGTCGCCGACGATGACCGCGGTGACGTTGGCGTCGTGGGCTCGGAGGTTCGCGACGGCCTCGATCAGGATGTCGAGGCCCTTCTTTCGGACGCATCGAGCGACGGCGACGACGCGGGCGGGGAGGCTGTTTGCTTCATCGTCGCGCGGGGTGAACTTGTCGGTGTCGACGCCGCAGCGGATGACGACGAGGCGGTCGTCCGAGATGGTCGGGAGGACGGAGCGGTAGTGCTCGCGGTGCCACTCGCTGATGCAGGCGACGAACGCGGCGCGTCGGAGTTTGGCGACGAGCAGGGAGCGGTTGGCGAAGAGGTCGTTGGCGTGACCCGTGAAGCTGAAGGGAATGTGGAGTTGGCGCGCGGCGTACATCGCGAAGGTGGCGGGGACGTGGGCGAAGTGTGCGTGGATGTGGGTCGCGCCGGCTTCTCGAGCGACGCGGGCGAGGCGGAGCGACGCGGCGCCCTGAAGGCAGATCTTGGCTCGCTCGGTGGGCGTTCGCGGCTCGGGGCCGAGAGCGTCTGCGGCGGCGGTGAAGAGCGTGGAAAGCGATCGGATCGGGTGTGTCACGAGTTCGGCGAGGACGGCGCGGGCGAGGGACGCGGCGCCGGCGGCGTAGATCGGCATGGCCTGATCGGCGAGTTCGTCAACGGTCGGGTCGCCGAGGTCGCGGTCGGGTTCGTGGAGGCTGACGGGGGTGATGCGCCAGCCGGCGTCGCGGAGGCCGAGGATCTCACGGTAGACGAACGTCTCGGAGCGGCGGGGGAGATAGGACGCGACGTAGACGACGGATCGGGCGCCGCTGTTGGCTGCGTCCTTGTACTCGACGACGCGCGGCGCAGCGCCGATGAGCCTGCGCCACGCGAATCGGACGGCGCCGAGGGCTTGCGGGATCTTGCCGATGGCGGTGAAGAGCCCGTAGAGCGCGAGGCCTGGCTTCGCGCCGTGCGAGCGGCGCGCCCCGATCCAGACGCGCGCGGCCATGAGCGCGAACAGCGCGGCCACGGCGACGATCGAGAGGCCGCGGGTCGGGACGGCGAGGAGGATCGCGAGGAAGGGGAGGATGAGCCCCCAGGCGACGTTCGAGGCGACGCGGCGGACGTTGAAGCGTTCGGGGCCGCGGCCGTGGAGCCAGGCGCCCTGCGCGGCGGCGAGGCCGGCTCGTTCCGATCGCTTCCACCACTGGCCGAAGCGTGTCATCGCGGCGTCGTGGGTCGCCATCGGCGCGTCGAGACGAAGCACACGCCAGCCCTTGTGGCGGAGGCGGTAGCAGAGCTCGGGCTCCTCGCCCGCGACGACGTCGCTGTCGAAGCCGCCGACAGCGCCGAACGGCTCGACGCGGTAGGCGGCGTTTCCTCCCACCGAGCGGACCTCGCCGAGAGCGGCGTTCCATTCGATGTCGCAGAGACGGTTGTAGACCGACGCCTCGGGATGACGTTCGCGGAGAAGGCCGCAGACGACGCCGAGATCGTCGCTCGCTGCGAACGCCTCGCGAGCGCGGTCGATCCAGCCGGGGGCGAGTTCGCAGTCGCCGTCCATGAACTGCACGAAGCCCGCGTCGGGGTGTGATTCGCGGAGAGCGGCGAAGCCCTCGTTCCTTGCCCGGGCGGCGCTGAGCGGGATGGACGTGTCGAGTTCGACGACGGTCGCGCCGCGCTCGGTCGCGGCGGCGGTGCTGCCGTCGGTCGATCCGGAGTCGACGTAGACGAGCGGGAGGCCCGGCGCGAGTTCGGTGATGGCGTCGAGACAGCGGACGAGGCGTTCGCCCTCGTTGCGTCCGATGACGACGAATCCGATATCGGCGGAGCCGGTCACGGCGTCGGCTCCCGGCGTTCGGCCGTGTGCTTCTTCGCCGCGGCGAGGGAGCGGCGGAGTTCGCGCCACGCGTCGAAGCCGCCGCGGCGAGCATCGCGGGCGGCGCGGACTGCGGCGCCCGCGAGGAGCGTCGCGTCGCAGAGATCGGCGTGCGCCTCGTTGACGGTGCGTTCGAAGTAGCGGCGGCGGGAGTTGTACCAGTGCGGGGACCGCTTGGGCTGCGTGGACGCGTTCGGATCGGTGGTGGATTGGCCTTCGAGGTGGACGACGCGGGAGGCGGGCTCGTAGCGGACGCGGTAGCCGGCGTGCTTGGCGCGCCAGCACATCTCGACCTCCTCGTAGTAGAGGAAGAAGCCGTCGTCCATCAGTCCGACATCCTCGATGAGCTTCCTCGTCACGAGGAAGCTGGCGCCCGAGACCCAGTCGACATCGGTGGCGTGATCGAGCGCGTCGAGCGAGACGACGTGGGATCGGAGGAGTTTCGAGATGGGGCCGGTCATGGCGCCGCGTTCGAACTCACCCGGGCAGGAGGGGAATCGGAACGCCGCGGCCTGACGCTCGCCGTCGGCGCCCTCGAGATGGCTGCCGACCACGCCGACGCGCGGATCGGCGCTCGCGGCCTCGGCGAGAGCGCTTGTCGCTCGCGGGTGGGCGATGGTGTCGGGGTTGAGGAGGTGGAAGGCGTCGGGCGGGCTGGGACGCTCGAGAAGGTGGCGGATGCCGACGTTGTTGCCGTACGCGAAGCCGCCGTTCCGGTCCGAGGGAACCAGCGTGCATCGCTCGTTGCGCCGTGGGTCGGCGAACGCGGCCGAGAGGACGGCGGCCGAGTCGTCGGGCGAGACGTTGTCGACGACGACGATGTCGCCCTCGAAGCTCGGATCGGCGAGGAGCGAGTCGATGGCCTCGATCGTGAGCGTGGCGACGCGGTAGTTGACGATGACGACGGCGACCTGCATCGGGCTTACCTGCTCGCGGGGGTCGTTGGGGCGGCGAGCTGGATGGGGCGGGGGCGGGGCCTCGCCTTGAGCGTCTTGCCGAGGCGGCGGTTGGAGACACAGGCGCCGGCGGCCATGACGAAGATGGGGTTGATCATGGCGTTGAAGACGCAGTCGATGGCGAACAGGAGGACGATGATGAGCGTCGCGACGAGGACGGCGGCCTCTCGCTTGAGCCGGGCCTTCCGCAGGCGAACGGCGGCCCGGTAGCAGGCGGTGGCCGGTCCTGCGAGGAGCCCGCACAAGGATAACAGTCCGAGGAGGCCCTGCCGGCCGAGCGTGATGATCCACATGCTGTCGGCCGTGGTCTGCTTGCCTCCAAAGACGTCGGTGAGGTGGAACTGGCTGCCGTGCCCGAACAGGAGGCGTTGCGTCGCCTTTTCAAGGAGCTTGGCCTCGTTGTCGAGCCTCGCCTGGAGCGAGAGGGCGCGGCCCGGGGCGATGCCCGAAGCGAGCTGGACGACGTAGTCACCGATGGAGACGCCCATCAGCCGGAGCGTGGCGAACGCGGGGAGGACGGCGGCCATCGCGAGCAGCGGCCAGATCATGCCGAACGTGGTGGCGGCGAAGAACACACCGACGCCGCCGATGAGGAGGACGGTTGAGCCGGCGGACTTGCAGGCGATGGCGACGACGAACACGCCAACCGCCGCGAGGGTGACCATCGATCGGGATGCCTGGCGGGTGATCGCTCGGCGGAGGCCGAGGAGGGCGATGACGCCCGAGGCCATCCAGAGCGCCGTTGCGAGCGGGTGCTGGAGGAAGACCATCGGGCGGAACCCGCTGCCCCGCATCGTCTGGACGAAGCTGTGCTGGTGGAAGCCGTAGAGGATGCGGTGGAGCTGGGGGCTGATGAGCAGTTCGAGGATGCAGAGCGGCGCGTAGATGACGGCGCCGAGCGCGATGGCAGAGAGCAGCGCGAGCAGGCCGCGGGGCGAGGAGAGGACGACTCGGCCCGCGACGTACGGGGCGAGCCAGATGAGGGCCTGGACGAGCACGGCGGAGACGCCGTCGTAGGCGCCGAGTCCGGAGGTGACGCTGGCGGCGAAGGGCGAGAGAGCAAGGAGCGCGGCGGCGGCGTCGATCCAGCAGAATCCGCGCATCGAACGGGGCCGGCGGCCGAAGAGGGCGCCGATCAGAAGCGCGATTCCCAGTCCCGTGGCGCGATTCAGGCCTGGGAGGCCCGGGAGATCGATCGTGCCGTGGGGGAGGAAGAGCCAGCCTGCGGTCGCGATGAGGCAGAAGGTCATCGGCTTGCGCGCGGACACGAGCGCGGCAGCGGCGCCGAGCGTGTACGCGATCAGGATGACCATCACGAAGGGGTTCATGGCGCGACGCGAGAGCTCCGATCTCGACCCGTGACCGCTTCGATGAGCGAGAATGGCCGACGTCCAGTAACGTCCAGAGCGTTCCATCGGCGTCGGGGTTCCGGGCCGGCCAATCGCTCTGACACTAGAGTTGCCTCCCTGTATCGGCGATGGGTACGGAGCGGTTCGGGGTTTCCCGAGCGAGGGTTGGGAGTGTGATGCCAGAGACGAGCGCCGAACCCGTCGTAGAGCACGCGCCGATGGGCGGGGTGGAGCGATCGTCCGCGCCGCGCTACCGCGGGACGGTGGGCTACCTGATCGGGCATTTTCCGCAGTCGTCGCACACGTTCTTCTACCGCGAGGTCTGTCAGCTCAGGCGTTTGGGGATCGATGTCGTCGCGATCTCGACGCGGGCGCCGGAGGGCGCGGAGGCGGCGGGTGGCTGGCGCGCGGATGCCTTTGCCGAAACGGTCTATCTGGACCGGGAAGTTCGGGAGCGGTGGGGGCGGATCGTGCGCACGTTTTGCTCGAAGGGCCTGCCGAAGGCAATTCTCGCGGCGTTGACGTCGGAAGGGCCGCCGAAGTATCGGGCGCAATCGGTGGCGTGGCTCGCGCACGCGGCCGCGCTGGTGGGCATTGCGCGGGATCGGGGGTTCTCCCACGTTCATGTGGGTTTCTCTGAGAACGCTTCGCAGGTGGCGCTGCTCGCTTCTCGGCTCGGCGGATTGCGGTACAGCTTCACGCCCGGGCACTACCTGTTCAGGTCTGGTCCGAATCAGCCCGCGAAGTGGCGGAACGCGGCGTTCGCGTCGTCGATCTCGCAGTTCCTGGTGGACGAGGCGCGGGGGCTGATCGGCGACGCCAACATGCCGCCCTTCATCGAGATCGCGCCGCGCGGCGTCGACGCGGAGGAGTTCAAGCGGACGTCGCCGTACGAGCCCTGGGACGGCGTCGGGCGTTTGCGGCTGTTCGGGGCGAGTCGGTTGACGGGGACCAAGGGGCATCTCGACGGCATGCGGTGTCTAGCGACGCTGCGCGATCGCGGGATCGACGTCGAACTGCGGATCGCGGGCGACGCGACCGACACGCGGTACGTGAAGTGCGTGCTCGACCTCGCCGAGGAACTGGGCGTGCGTGATCGCGTGGAACTTCTCGGGATCATCGATCCCGCGGAGGTTCGACGGGAGCACGAGCGGGCCCACGTGTTCCTTCACCTGGCGCTCGAGGAGGGGCTGGGGAACGCGGTGCTCGAGGCGATGGCGATGGGGACACCGATCGTGGCGTCGGGCGTCGGGGGGATCCTGGAATCGGTCGAGGCCGACGTGCAGGGGATCCTGCTCCCGCCAGGTTCGCCCGTCGAGGCGGCGGACGCGGTGGAGCGTGTGGCGCGAGACGCGGCATTGGCGCGTCGGATGAGCGCGGCGGGGCGGGATCGGTGCGTGAACCACTACTACGCGACGCGCGGCGCGGAGGTGGTGGCGTCTTGCCTCGCGAGGATCGGCGCGGTGACGGTCGATCGCGGTGGGTCGGGCGATGGCTAAGCCTCGCATCCTTTTCGTGAGCCACGGCCTCCCATATCCGCCCTACAAGGGGGCGGCGCAGCGGAACCACCTGCTGTACGCGTCGCTGTGCGCGCTCGGCGACGTCGCGACGGTGATGATGGTTGAACAGCGGAAGGCGCCGAGCGATGAGGCGACGAAGGCGCTTCGGCAGAGCCACAACCTGATTTCGATCGAGCAGCCGCTCGAGATGGGTGAGACGGGCGCCTTCGGGCTGGTGCACCGATTCGGGCCGCGGCGGGTCGAGTACATCGCCCGTGGCGTCGGCGATCCCGACCGGGAGTATCGAGCCCAGCCGAGACTTCGCAAGCGGTTCGCGGAGATCATCCGGAGCGAGGGGATCGACCTCGTCGCGGGGCGGTACGCGAACGTGCTGGGGAAGACGGGGGCGGTCGAACTCGCGCCGACGCTGTTGGATGTCGACGACCTCCAGACGGAGATGATCCAGCGATCGATCGAGAACCATCGGACGAGCGGGCTTCCGCACATGCTCCAGAAGCGCCGGCTCGCGCGGCTCCGGCGTTGCCTGCCGCTCCGCTTCGGGCAATACGCAGGCCGATGGGTCGCGAACAGTGAGCACCTGAAGTTCCCGGGGCTCGAGGACGCGACGGTGCTGCCGAACGTCCCGTTCGCGAGCTACGAGCGGCCCGACCTCGACCCAGCGCCGAGCGAGGCGGGGAACCGGTCGCTGCTGTTCGTCGGGAGCATGAGTCACAACCCCAACGTTGACGGGCTCGAGCGGTTCATCGCTCGCTCCTGGCCGCTCGTCCGTGAGGCGGTCCCGGACGCGAGACTGGTGATCGTCGGAAGCGGCAACATCGAGGCGGTGCGCCGGCGGACGGGCAGCCCGGCGGGGGTCGAGTTCCGCGGGTTGGTCGAGGACATGGCGGAGGCGTACGCGGGCGTGGCGGCGTCGGTGGTGCCGATCCACGACGGGAGCGGGACGAACATCAAGGTGGCCGAGAGCTTCTACTACGGGCGACTGGCGATCGTGACGCCGTTCGCGCAGCGCGGGTACGCGCCGCACCTCGAGGACCGGTCGTCAATTCTGGTCGGTGGGTCGGACGAGGGGCTCGCGTCGGCGTGCGTTGAGGCGCTGCGGGATGACGCGATGAGGACGTCACTCGCCCAGGCGGGGCGGGTCGCGGTGCGTGAGCACTTCAGCTACTTGGTTTTTCGTGATCGTGTTGGCGAGGTGGCGCGACGTGGTGCGCCGGAGCTGTTCGCGTCATGAAGACCCCGACACTCAGCGACGAGACGCCCCCCGAGGAGAGCATCCGGAAACGCGCGATGGCGGCGTCCGGCTGGATCGCGATCCGTCGACCGGCGATGATGATCGTCCAGCTCGGACGGAACATCGTCCTCACACGCCTGCTGTTCCCGGAGGCGTTCGGCCTCATGGCGCTGGTGGCGGTCGTGATGCAGGGCATGCAGATGCTCACGGACGTGGGCATCAACGCATCGGTGATCCGCTCGGAGCGGACCGACCAGGCGTTCATGCGGACGGCTTGGACGCTCCAGGTGCTCCGCGGGCTGCTTCTGACGGCGTTGTGCGCGATCTTCGCGGAACCGCTGGCGTACGCGATCGCCGGGCCGGCGAAGGCGCAGCAGCTCGCCGGATTGCTCCCGCTCGCCTCATTCGTGCTGGCGATCGGCGGGTTCCGCTCGGCGAACCACATCGCGTCGAACCGCGATCTGAAGATCGGGCGCCTGACGATCATTCACACGTTCACCGCGATCGCGAGTCTGGTGATCACGGTGGGGCTCGCGGCGGCGGGGATGGGCGTGCTCGCGCTTGTGTGGGGGAACCTCGCGAACGCGGTGATCGGGGTCGGAATCGAGTTTCTGCTGCTCAAGGGTGTGACGCATCGGTTCGAGCTCGAGGGCGCCGCGGTCCGCGAGCAGATGGGGCTCGGCACGTGGATCTTCCTGAGCACCATGCTGACGTTCGGCGCGAATCAGATCGACAGCGTGATGCTCGGGCGTTTGGTGAGCCTCGAGATGATCGGCTTCTACTCGATCGCGTTCGTGCTCTCGACGCAGCCCAAGGAACTCGCGTTCCGGTTTGCGACCTCGGTGCTGTTCCCGGCGATCTCCGAGAAGGCGCGAAAGTCCGGGGGCGACTTCCGCGGAGCGTTCCATAAGAGCCGAGCGGTGCTGCTCGGCGCATCGAGCTTTATCGTCGTCGGCGTGGCGATCTTTGGTCCGCTCTTCTTCGAACTGCTCTACGACCCGCGGTACGAGCCGTCGGGGTGGATGTCCCGATGGCTGTGCATCCCAGTGTGGGCGATGATCCTGTTCGGGACGAAGGACCGGGCGTTGATCACGCTCGGCGCCGGTCGGTACCTCGCGGCGTCGAACGCGGTGCGACTCGTGGGCTCGGCGCTCGGGGTGTACCTCGGGCACAAGTTCGCGGGATTGCCCGGGCTGATCGTGGGGCTGAGCATCGGATCGTTCCTCGGAACGGGCGTGGTGACGCTCGGCCTGGTCAAGGCAGGTTTGACAGATCTTCGGAACGACTTCGTCTTCTCGGGCTGGACGCTCGTGGCATCGATCGTCGGCATCCTCGCAATCGAGGGTGTGAACCAAATCCCGACGCTCTCGAACGCGGCGCACATCGGGCTGTCGATTGCGCTGGGCGCGGTGGTCCTCGCGGTCCACGGGTACACGCTCGTTCTCGCGCTCGGGGCGATGCCGCACGTCCGAAAGGTCCTCGGGCGATTCGGGCTTGCGCGCGTCGCCGGCGCCCTGCCCGGACGGTCCTAGGGCGTCAGACGCCGGTCGTGCGACGTTCGAAGTAGGCCGGAAGCGGTGACGACGACGCGACGGCCTCATACACGCCTTGGGCCTGCTCGGCCTTGCGGTCCCAGGTGAGCAGGTTCTGCACGCGCGTTCGTGCCGCGGCCCCGGTCGTGTTGATCAAATCGCGGTCGGCCGTTAGGCGTACGAGGAGCTGGCGTAGTTCGGCGACGACGCCTTCGCGGCGTTGGAGCCTCAGCGGGAAGCCGGTCTCGGGGGTCGAGATGTCCATCGGCCCGCCATGGGCAACGTAAACAGGTGGGCAGCCGACGGCCATGGCCTCGAGGACGGCGCCGCCTCCGAACTCGCGGACGGCGGGCGAGACGAAGAGGTCGGAGGACGCCATGCGTTCACCGACCTGCTCGTGCGGGACGCGGCCGAGGAAGACGCCGTCCGCATGCGTCGGCGCGGCGGAACGGAGTCGTGCTTCGAGGGCTGCCCGCTCGGGACCATCGCCGACGATCGTGAGCGTGGCTTCGTTCGAAGCGAGGAGCGGCGCGATGGCGTCGATGAGCATGTCCACGCCCTTGTACGGAACGAGCCGCCCGACGAAAAGGACGCGGAGGGGACCGTCGGTCGACGGCGCGCGTTGCGCCGTGAAGCGGGCGGGGTCGATCGCGTTCTCCGGCAGCAGGGCGGCCTTCGGCTTGGCCCACGACGGGAGTTGATCGAGCGTATCGGTCGAGCCGCAGAGGATCGCCGACGCGTGGCGGCGTGTTTCGGCGTAGCCCGGCATCCAGGTGTGCGTGAAGCGGAGGTAGGAGGCAAACTCGCGTTCGCGGATCCGGATCGATCGGAACTCACGGGGCCATCGGAGGCCGCCGTTGAGGGGGCCGAGCACGAAGGGGACGCCCGCCTCCGCGCAACGCTTGGCGATCGGGCTGGGCAGTGTTGGGCTGACCGGCGTGACCCGGTGCACGACGTCGAAGGCGCCTGCGCGGAGGTCGGTCTCGAATGTTCGCCATGCGCGTTTCTCGAACGTGGGGTAGGAGAAACGGGACATCGCCATGAGGGTGGTCCACCCGCGGTTCCCACCCATGCGGAGGACCTGCCCCGCGCGGTAAAGCGGGCCCGAAACATCCTCGGTGTCGATCGCGGTGAAGTCGATTCCGTGGGCCAGCCCGCGGCGTTCGATCGCCTCGCTGTTTCGAACCTGCGTCACCAGATGGACGTCGCAGACGCGGCGAAGGGCCTCGGCGAACGACCACCCAATGAGCGGCACGCTCTGCCACTCGGGATTGGCGGCCTCTGCCAGAAGAAGCACGCGCCAGCGGCGTTGTTGGTCGGTCCCGTTGGTCGTTTCGGTCATGACGCGTGCGACGATACCTGATCGCCGAGCGCGGTGAGGAGACGTTCGACGCGGACACGAGATGTGAAGCCCTCGGCGACCCGCCGCGCGCCCGCCGTCGCGATTGTTCGGGCGAGATCCCGATCGTCGTCGAGCGTGCGGATCGCGTCCGCGATGGCGTCGGGTTCGTGGGGCTTGACCATCAGGCCCGTCTCGCCGTCCTGCACGAGCTCATGCACACCGCCGACGTCGGTCACGACCACGGGCAACTCCATCGCCATGGCCTCCATGGTCGCGACGCCGATCGCCTCGTTGTGGCTCGCGAGCGCAAAGACATCGGATCGGGCGAGGATGTCGCGGATCTCGGGCTGGCTCTTCTGGCCGAGCAGCTCGACGCGTCCCGTGAGATCGAGCCCGCCGATCAGGGCCTCGAGCCTCGACCGATCGGCGCCCTCGCCGATGATCGCGAGCGAGACGTCACGACCCTCACCGGCCAGGCGGGCCGTTGCTCGGACCAGGTCGTCGTGGCCCTTGCCCGGGTGGAGGCGACCGCAGGTGACGACCCGTAGGGACCGTCCGTTCGCGCGGGTCGCTCGTTCCTCTTCGGTCAGACGGAAGGCGTCCGGGTCGATGCCCATCGGCGCGACGGTGAGCGGCGGAAGGCCGTTCGGGTCGCCGACGGCGTCGATGAGCCCCTGTCGCAGAGCGTCGGCAACGAGCAGCCCCGCGGAGGCGTGTCGCCATTTCAGACGCTGCATGCCGCCAAAGGCGTCGATCCGGGTGTGGAGGGTGAGGCTGTAGGGCGGGCCGCCGAGCGCCTGGGCGACGGTCGCGACGGTCGCGGCATTCGCGCAGGAGTGAACATGAACGTGATCGATCCCGTGGCGTCGGGCCAGGCTCGCGAGGGCGGCGCCTGCGGGGAGCATCTTGAGCAGCGCGATCGTGTCGGACGTCGAATCGGCTTCCCGGATCAGCCGCGCGATCGAGCGTCTCGGGGCTGAGCCGAGCGTGGCAAGGATCGCGGTGGCGGCGCCCGTCGCGAGGCGGGCTGGCTCGCCGAGATAGACGCAACGCCTCGCTTCCGCGTCAAACGCGGCGCCGCTGGCGCGTTCGTTCGGTGGCGGCGGTCGGGTGCTCGCGGTGACGACCTCGTGCCCCGCCGCGCGGAGGAGATCGATCTCGCGGAGGAAGAACGAATGCGTCTGACCCGGGAATTCCGGGATCAGAACGCAGAGTCTCACGGGTTGTCCCCGGTTGAGGGACGCACGATGCTCAGTTTCCCAACGACGACCGCAGGTAGTTGATGACCGCGGCCGCGGTGTACTCGTACTTCCAGTTGCTCATCGACTGAGCGCGGGCGCCGTCGAGGAACGACTCGACGGAGCCGTTGCCGCCGATGGTAGCGTCATACGCCTCGATGGTTGGGGCGCCGGGCAGGCCCGAGAGGCTGCCGTAGATGCGGTTGCCCGAGTACTGGAGCTCGGGGTCGGCGAAATCGATGTAGCGGTCCCAGTCCTCGAAGGAGCTGGCGGTGTTGTTGGCGACGACGACGTTCTCGCTGTTGTTGCCGTAGCGGACGCCGAAGCTGAAGACGTTGAACGACTCGGGGGAGTCGAGGAAGATGTTGTCGGTGACGGAGAGTCCCCGGGCGTCGGCGACGTCGAAGCCGTAGGCCGAGCCCTCACGGACGTTGCCGTTCGCGTCGACCCAACGCTCACCCGCGTCGAACACGGCGTTGCCGTTGATCGCGAGGTTGAGGATCTCGGGCGCGGGCCCGGTCTTGCTGACCGAGAACTGGTTCGCGTTGCCGATCATCAGGTTGTCGCGGATCGTGATGTCGCGGAGCTGGGTCTCCACGCTGTCGTTGCTGACGGTGGCGCCGAAGCTGGCGCCGCGGGAGAGGATGTTACCCTGAAGCAGGAAGGGGAACGACTCCTTCGAGTAGATGTTGTGGTTGAAGATCGAGCGGGTCTCGCCCGGGAGCCAGCCGTTGTGATCGAAGACGCACTCGACGATCTTGAGGTCCTCGACGCGGTAGATGAACGCACCGGACGAGCGACCCTCGTGCGAATCGAGGACCACACAGCGGTAGAGGAGCACGTCGCTGATGCCGCCGTGCCCCTCGTTCGCCTGGATCACGAACGCCTTGCTGAAGCCCTGGGCGCGGATATCGACGAACTGCACGTCGGAGCCAGGCGCGAGGAAGCGGACGGCGAAGTCCTTGTCGGTCGGCGCACGGTCACCGAGCGAGAACTCGACGCTCAGGATCCGGAGGTGGTCGGCGCCGGCGATCTGGACGCCGTGCTCGCCCGGGGGGATGAGCTTGGGCCGGGGGCCCTCGCCGAAGGTCGAGACGACCATCGGCTCGGCCTCGCTCCGCCCGTCCTTGGTCCAGAGCGCCATCGGGGCGTTCGGGCGGAACTCACCGAGACCCTCGTTCTGGAAGACGTCGCCTCGGCGGAGCATCAACCAGTCGGGGTAGCCGTCACGGAGCAGGGCGTAGCCACGATCGATCGATCGAACGGCGGTCTCGGGCGAGAGGCCGTCGTTCGAGTCGCTTCCGGTGGAGTTGCTGACGAAGATCACCCTCGAATCGGCGGACGGCACGGGACGATCCCACTCAAACCCCTCGCCTTCGACCGCGATGTTGATGTCGAGCATCCGCACGAAGTCGCCCGCAGGGAGGGCCCCGACGGAGTTCGAGGCCACCACGCGCGGGTTGTCGCCCGAGCCGAAGGGGGCGACGATCAGCGGATCGGCGACGCTCTCACCACTGGGAAGAAGGGAGCCGATGCCCTCGTTCCAGGTGTCGCCACGACGCAGAAGAAGCCAGTCCGGCGAGCCATCTCGGAGAAGGCCCGTCGCGGCCTCAAGCGTCGCCTTCGGAGTTCGCGGCGAGCGGCCGTCGTTCGCGTCGTCGCCGATCGAACTGCTCACGTAGACGAACTTTGTGTCCGGTGACGGGAGGGCGGCGCCGAAGGAGGCGGGACCGCCGGCGTCCTCGGGGGTGAGCTCGCCCTGGGTATCAATGATCTCGACGCCGCTCACCAGCGGCGTCTCGATCCCGTGAATGAAGTCCAGATCGATGTTGCCATCGCTGACCAGCGTCAGCGATCGCATGGTGCCGATCGACGGGCCAACGGTCGCGGAGATGTCGAAATCCGACACCAGCGGCTGGCCATCGACCTTCACCGTGAATCGGCGTGAGCCCGGCGCGGCCGAGCCCGACCAGATGTCGGCGAAGTAGACACGGACCTCGACCTCGACGCCCTCCTGCACCGGGAAGTTCCACTGCAGGTCGTTGCCGCCGATACGGTCGAACCGCTGCGTCCCGAAGATGCCCAACTGCGTCGCGGGCGGGACGGTGTCGTCCGTGCTGTTGATCGAACCCGAGAACGTCGCCGAGCCCGACGTGTGGAACGTCGTCCCGTCCGCGTCGTTCGTGTTGTCGGCCATCCACAGGGCGCCACCGTCGTTTGACGGCAGGGCCGGTCCGCCCGCGTTGACGCGGTACAGGACGTACGGCTCGGCGGCCGACGCCGATTGGACGGCTGACACCGAACCCGCACACGCTACGGCATAAGCCGCGGCTCGAAGCGATCGCCAGGAATCTCGCCTAAGAAAAGACTTCACGCGGACACCTCCTTGGCATCGACTGACCGCCGGGCAACTACGGCCGGCGGTGACCCGGAGAGACAAGGTGCGAAACGCGCGGCGGTCTCCGCCCCCCATGGTCGGAATGACGTCGCCATCCCCCCCTCACGACCAATGTACGAGGAACAATCGGCCCCGGGAAGATCCGAGAATGACTGTATTTGCGGCTTTTCGGGCCATCGCGCCGACCCGGACCATCGCCCCGCTCGAGGACGCCAATCGCTCTGGCTGATAACTCCGGGACCGACCCCCCTTGGCGCGACGGAAACGCCACTGTCATCGAGAAACACGCCTGTCTCGTGGGAGGCGCGGATCAGATGTGTCGATGTTCCCCAACGAAGGCGGGCGGTCGAGCGCCGGCCCACGGGATCGACTGATTTGAACTACGCTTCGGGCGAACCGGTCGGTCCGAGGTGGAAGAAGGGGAAGGAGTACACCTGATGAAGGGCGTCATTCTCGCGGGTGGTCTCGGTTCGCGTCTGCGGCCCATGACCCTCGTCACGAACAAGCACCTTCTGCCGGTGTATGACCGGCCCATGGTCTACTACCCGATCCAGACACTGCTCAACGCGGCGATCGACGAGATCCTGATCGTCACCGGGGGTGAGCACGCGGGGGACTTCCTCAAGCTGCTGAAGAACGGCAAGCACCTCGGCATCCGC
This sequence comes from Phycisphaerae bacterium, assembly GCA_002706885.1. GTDB lineage: Bacteria > Planctomycetota > Phycisphaerae > Phycisphaerales > UBA1924. The sequence continues at coordinate 13,863 of PAKY01000064.1, read as the reverse complement.
CACCTCGAATACACCTATCAGGAGGGGGAGGGTGGTATTGCCGACGCCCTCAAGCTCGCCGAGGATTTCGCGGACGGTGAGAAGATCTGCGTGGTTCTCGGTGACAACATCATCGAGAAGAACATCCGCCAGGCCGCGGCCGAGTTCTACGTCCAGCCGTCCGGCGCGCGGGTGCTCCTGAAGGAAGTGCCCGATCCGCAGCGGTTCGGCGTGATCGAATTCGAGGGGGCGCCGGGCGACTCGCCCGTGAAGCGGATCCTCGAGAAGCCGAGCGATCCGCCGAGCAACTACGCGGTGACGGGGATCTACTTCTTCGACGAGACCGTCTTCGAGATCGCCAAGCAGCAGAAGCCGAGCGATCGGGGCGAGCTCGAGATCACCGACGTCAACAACGCCTACCTCGAGCGGGGCGAACTCAGGTACAACCTCCTCGACGGTTGGTGGACGGACGCGGGCACGATCGAAAGCCTGCACCGCGCCTCGAATCTCGTCGCCGAGGCGGGCGCGAATCGGGTGGATGGCGCCGTGAAGTTTGAAATCGGCGCCTGAGCGTCTGAACCGGCGGGGGCGCGGATGGCACTCGAGCAACCGATCGCGGTCCTCGGCGCAGGCGGCATGCTCGGCCGCGCCGTGGTCCGACGCCTCGAATCGGAGGGCGTCCGGACCCTCGCCGTCGGTCGCGACACGATCGATCTCGCGGGGCGAATCCCGGAGACAGTGATCACGGACCTCGGCGCCGCGGCCGTCGTGAACTGCGCCGCTTGGACCGACGTCGACGGCGCCGAAGCCGCCGAGGACGAGGCGACCGCCGTCAACGGCGAGGGCGTCGCTCGGTTGACAAAGGCCTGCGCCGTCGGTGGCGCGACGCTCGTTCACTTCAGCACCGACTACGTGTTCGACGGCCTGTCGACGACGCCGTACACGACGGGTCACCCGCGGGCTCCCCTGAACGCGTACGGACGCTCAAAGGCGGTGGGGGAAAGGGCGCTCGAGGAGAGCGACGCGGATTGGATCTGCGTCCGGACGAGCTGGCTTTATGGCGCATGGGGCAAGAACTTCGTCCTGACGATCGCGCGGCTGCTCGCCGAGCGCGACGAGCTGAAGGTCGTGAGCGATCAGGTCGGTCGACCGAGCTCGGTGCGTCAGCTCGCCGATCGGTCGCTCGCGCTGCTCGCGAGGGGCGAACGCGGCATGTTCCACTCGACCGACGGCGGCGAGTGTTCCTGGCACGGCTTCGCGAAGTTCATCGCCGGAGTCACGCGCTCAAACGCCCGGGTCGAGCCGTGCGGAACAGACGCGTTCCCGCGGCCCGCCAAGCGGCCGCCCTACAGCGTGCTCGACACATCGGCGACCGACGAGGCTCTGGGCGATCCGGCCCACTGGCATGAAGAAACCCGCGCGGCGCTCCGCGACGCGACGGAGGCGACGGAGGATCGACAGGCATGAAACGAGTCCTGGTAACCGGCGGAGCGGGTTTCATCGGCTCCAATCTCGTGGCCCGGATGCTCAAGGAGCGCGATCACTACGAAGTGGTCGTCCTCGATTCGCTCTCGTACTCGGCGAACCTCGAGAACCTCGCGCCGTTCGAGGACGATCCGCGGTACTCGTTCATCCGCGCGGACGTGGGCGACGACGCGGCGGTGACGGAGGCCGTCAAGGGCTGCGACGGCGTGTTGCACCTCGCGGCCGAGAGCCACGTCGATCGGTCGATCATGGACCCCGCTCCGTTCGTCGCATCGAACACCGTCGGAACGCAGCGTCTGCTCGAGGCGTGGCGGCGCGGGCCGGGAGCGGACGGGCTGCCGCTCGTGTACGTCAGCACCGACGAGGTCTACGGAAGCCTCTCGCTCGACAACCCCGACGAGCGGTTCACCGAGAGCTCACCGCTCGAGCCGAACAGCGCCTATTCGGCGAGCAAGGCCGGCGGCGACCTGTTCGCGCGGGCTTACCACCACACGTTCGGCTTGAACGTGATGACGACGCGATGCTCGAACAACTTCGGTCCGTTCCAGTTCCCTGAGAAGGTAATCCCGCTCTTCGTCACCAACCTGATCGAGGGCGAGAAGGTTCCGCTCTATGGCGACGGCAAGAACGTCCGCGATTGGATCCATGTCGACGATCACGCGGAAGGCATCATCGCGACGCTGGAGAAGGGCCGACCGGGAGAGGTCTACAACCTCGGCGCTGACAACGAGCGATCGAACCTCGAGCTCACGCACGCGATCCTCGAGATCCTCGGTCACGGAGAGGAGATGATCAAGTACGTGCCCGATCGCCTCGGCCACGACCGCCGATACGCGATCGATTCGTCGAAGGCGGCATCTGATCTCGGTTGGAAGGCGCAGTGGTCCGCGTGGCCTGGGGCGTTGGAGAGCACCGTCGCGTGGTACAAGGACAACGAGGCGTGGTGGCGGAGCGTCAAGAGCGGCGCCTATCGCGACTACTACGCCAAGCAGTACGGGGGACGCTGACGTGCCGATCGAGGTGACGCCGACCGAGATCGAGGGTGTGTTCATCATCGAGCCACGCCGATTCGGCGACGAACGGGGCTGGTTCTGCGAGACCTACAGCTCGCGCGACTTCGCGGCCGCTGGGATCGATGTCGAGTTCGTGCAGGACAACCACGCTTTCTCCGCTGAGCCGAACACCGTGCGCGGGCTGCATTTCCAGGCGCCGCCCTCGGCGCAGTCGAAGCTCCTCCGGGTGACACATGGATCCGTTCTCGATGTGGCCGTGGACATCCGTCGCGGTTCTCCGAGCTACGGGCGCCATGTCGCGGTGGAGCTCTCGGGCGACAACGCCCGTCAGCTCTTCGTTCCCAAGGGGATCGCCCATGGGTACAAGACTCTCACCCCAGACTGCCACGTGCTCTACAAGGTGGACGGCTTCTACAGCCGCGACGACGAGGGCGGACTGCTCTGGAACGACCCGGCGCTCGGCATCGACTGGGGCGGCGGGAACGACGCGCCTGTCGTGAACGACCGCGACGCCTCGTGGCCGACGCTCGCCGATCTCGACAGCCCGTTCTGACAGCCCGATCTGACAGGCCATCCGGATCTCTGGGCGTCTTCTCAACTCGGCAAATCGAAAAAGGCGACCGCTGGGGTCGCCTCTGTGAATCGTTTCGGTTGACGGTGTTGTTCGTCGAAGGCGGCGAATCAGCCGCGCCGACGACGGACGAACACCAGTCCGCAGATGCCCGCCGAGGCGAGCGCGGCGGGGTGCGGAAGCGGGATCGCTCCGCCCTGGATCTCGGTCGAGCCGAAGATGTTGTCGACGCCGAAGGTGCTGCCGCTGTCGGCGAGTGTCACCCGGGTGAATGCGCCGACGCCGCTGATGTCGACGTTGAAGTCGGCCTCGCCCGGGACGTTGTCGGTGTACGACTGCGAGAACACCACGACGCCCATGGCGTCATACGCCTGGACGAGGATCGTCTGCTGCTGGAGGATCCCGAGGTCGAACGACAGGTACTCGAACGCGCGGCCCGGCGCCGAGGTCATCTCGAGCGTCACGCTCGTGAGGAACGAGCCCGCGGCCCGCGACTCGAAGAAGTCGGTCGAGGATTCCGCGTCGAGCTCGATGTTCGCCGACGCGTTGAAGTCGATGAACTGTGTCGCGAGGTACTGATTGTCGACGACGGTGGCGGGCGGGAGGAAGATCCCGTCCGACGGTTCGAAGGTGATCGCGATCGGCGTCGGCGCGGCGGCCGCCGACAACGCCGAGCCACACACAGAGCCCGCGCAGACGGCGCGCGCACAAAGGATGTTTCCACGCATGTATTCTTTCCTTCCCTACGCCTTATTCGGGCGGTATCGAAATCGAATCGCTCACGCTATCGACAGGGGGGCTACCCCTCCAAAGCGAATCTCCGCGAATTATCGGCTACCACGCGTCGTCCTCTGACGGCCCGCGGGCCGAGGTCATTGCTCCATCAACGCTTAGCGATCGCGACGACGTCGCGAGAGAATGACACCAAAAACGCCGGCGCCGCCGAGCGCAGCGGGGCTCGGAAGCGGCACTGACGAGCCGGTCGAGATGACCGTGCCGGTCGCCCAGAGATCGATGCCAAGGTACGCGCCACCGAATCCGAGCGGATCACCCGCGTTGCTCGCCAGCCCCCAGAGCCCGAGCCCGAACGCGTCGCCCGAGCCGGGCGCGCCGCCCGGGATGTCGCCGTTGAAGAACTGGTTGGCGAGCGAATTCCAAGCAAAGTCGTCGAAGTAGAATTGCACGTCCTGGCCGCCAAGGCTGAGCGAAAGGCCGGCAGTCGCGGCTTCGCCCGCTCGGGGGCCCTGGGCGCCAGCGCCGCTCACGACGCGCCCCTCAGGGCCATCGGCGGCGCCGACATTGAGGGTGTTCTCGCCCGCGCCGAGACCGAAGGCGGTTCCGCCGACATCCCCGCTGAAGCTGGTGAACTCGAGCGTCTCCGCGATGTCGTCGTAGACCGCAATGAACGAGCCGGTGAAGCCCTGAAGGGCGTTGGCGCCGTTGTGGTCGTCGAAACCGTCGCCGTTGGAGTCCGAGTTGCCCGGGCTCTGGTTGGCGCGGTGGAAGACGGAGAATCGGAAGTTGTCGTGCGTATCCGATTGGATCGTGAACTCGATCGTGGTCGTGCCGCCCTGAGCGACGCCCGCGATCGCCAGAGTCCCCGCGATCGCTCCCATGCTGACCTGATGGCGCATCCCGAACCCTCCACTCTCTTCCGCGTCGAGCTATGGGAAAACAGACCCATTGCCGTCCCCGAGGAGACTACCTGAAGGCGGGGAATCGATCCAGATCCACCTATCGCAATCTCATGCAAATGAGTGGCTTACGGACGCCCGACGAGATTGATCGTCACTCTGGGGACGACAGAGAAAATGGAGAGATTTGCCCGGTTTCTTTCGAGGCGGGTCCACGTTAGGCTACGCCTTCGCGCGTTCGCTACGTCCGGAGAAATGCGGCGTTCGCGGGCGGGGGGGTCGACGGAAGGCGCGACTCATCCGCTTCAGGTGGACTTTCGGTGCATCGAACGCCGAAATCCGTCTGGCGAGCGTGGGGATCGTTTCGCATTGTTAACGCTGGATCAGTTGGAACGAGAGAGGGAAGTGTGGAGACCACATCCTGGGCTTGCGTGTATCCAGCCGGGAGAATGAGTGAATTTTCACGGCTAGCCATGTCTCTGCTTCAGCCTGCCACGACGGCGGGCGCGACAACCAAAGAGCACCCCGTAACCGCGCCACTTCAGGAGTTAAGGGCACATCGGGGGCATTCCATGTCACAGCTTACTCGTTTCGGGCTCAGCCTCGGCTGGGCGAGCGTCGCGGCGACCAGTCTTGTCGCGACCGCGGGACAGGCGGAGTCTCTCTACCTCGTCCCGCAGGACTATGCAACGATTCAGGCCGCCGTTGACGCGGCCGAGCCGGGGGGGGAGATCCGTGTGTCCGCCGGCACATACGGCGGGTTCGCGATTCGCAACAAGGCATTGACGGTGGTCGGCGTCGACGGCGCTCCGAACACCGTCGTCGATGGCGGCGGGACCGGTCCCGTCGTGCTGGTCCTGTCGGACAGCGAGGAGGCCGCGACGGTCATCCGCGGTCTGACCGTCCGGGGCGGCTCGAGTGAGAACGGCGGCGGCGCCTTCCTCCGCGGCAGCGTCACGCTCGAGGATGCGATCATTCTCGACAACCACGCCACCAACGGCGCCGGCGCGTTCCTCATCGGCGAGCCGACCCTCCGTCGCGTGACGTTCAAGGACAACGTCGCGGATTCGGGCGGCGGCGCCTTTGCGTCGTGCGGCTCGCACCCCACGCTCCAGTCCTGCACGTTCAAGTCGAACCTGGCCGATCTCGGCGGCGGCCTGATGGTGGCGCCGGAGGGCTTCGAGCCGACGCTCGTCACCCTCGTCGACTCAACCTTCGCGACCAACAGCGCGGGTGTCGGGGGCGCGATCGCGGTCGTCAACGGCGGCCTCGAGCTCACGGGTGGCTCGATGTCGGGCAACGTCTCGGGCATGGGCGGCGCCCTCTACGCAGAGGACGGCGCGACCGTGAACGTCACCGCTACCGAGTTCCGATTCAACACCGCAAGCGAAGGCGCCGCGGCCTACGCCGGTGACGGGTCCGTCATCGCCATCATCGATACCGACGTCGTCGGCAACGACGCCGCGGCGAACAGCGGCGCCCTTCACGGCGGCGGCGATGGCCAGGTCGTGTTCGGTGGCTCGCGATTCTCGAACAACGCGCCCGCCGATCGATCCGGCGCCACCACTGACATGGGCGGCAACACCTTCGGCGCCGTCCCCTGTTCACCGGTGGACCTTGCGGCCCCGTTCGGTCAAGTTGATCTCGCCGATGTGATCGCGTTCCTGACCTTCTTCGCCGCGAGCGACGCTCGGGTCGACTACGCGGGCCCGCACGGTGTGTTCGACATCGCCGACGTGGTGATGTTCCTTCAGGGCTACGCGCAGGGCTGTCCCTAACCGAATCACCCAACGAAAAAGGCCATCCCTGATCGGGATGGCCCTCGTTGAGATCGCTTGAAGGTGGGGTGGCGCGAACAGCGTCGCCTTCACCGTTTTGAAGCCGGATCTACCCGACCTCTGATCGTGAGCCGAAAGCTCAGACCGAGCGGCGACGACGGATGCCCGCGACGCCGAGGAGGCCGGCGCCAGCGAGGCCGACGGTCGTCGGGAGCGGGATCACGACGAAGACTTCGGTGTCGGCCTGGCCGTCGAAGCCCGCGCCGTTCGGGCGGTACTCGAAGTTCACGAAGCTGCCGCCGAGCGGGGCGACGAAGCGGGAAACGTCGATGCCGGCGAAGGTCGTGCCGCTGAACGCGCCAGCGAAGGTCAGACCGTCAACCTCGAAGCGGGGGGTCTGGCCGGCCGACTGGCGGACCGAACCGATGCCCGAGACGATGTCAGCGGTGTAGGTGTCGGCGCCGATCGAGATCAGCAGCGAACCGCCGGTGACGGCGCCGTTGCTGAGCAGGACGGTCATGTCGAAGGTGAAGTCGGTCGCCGTGCCCATGCCGACCTCGGCCGAGGGAACCGCACCGCGGTCCTCGGTGATGTCGAGCGAAGCGCCGAGGGCGGTGCTGCCCTCAACACGCAGGGCGCCGGTGTGGGACACGCCGCCGAAAGCGGTGTTGTTGCCCATGCCGTCGGTGGCCTGGATATCCATACCCTGGAAGTCGAACTGGACTTCAGTGGACGCGGCCATCGCCGTTCCACTGACCGCGGCAACGATGCCAGCAAGCGCGAGATTCTTCATCGGACACACTCCTCTTCCACTACTTGAGGGCGTCCATCCAGGGACACCCTAATCCTCTGACCTGAGCTTCTCACTCACTCTCACTCATCCGGCGCAGACCAACGCCGGAACATTGACCACTTTAGTCTACCTGACCAATTTTCAAAGTGAAGCGCGATATCTTCAACTTTTTTCAAGTCTTACGGGTTGATCGATTTGGCGGAGATACGCCGGCGGGACCCGAACAACAGTCCACCGATTCCGATCGCCGCCAGCGTTGCCGGCGAAGGCAAGGGGACGGCCGTCCCCGCTGGCGGAAGCATCGCGAGAGACCCCGACAGGAGCTGACCCTGCGGCGACTGCGGCCCCGCGCCCATCAACGGGCTGCCGGCGTAGATCTGGCCACCCTGCTCACTCGTCGTCTCGCCCGTCGGAGTGGCGTTCGAACCACCGAGCGTTTCGGTGAACGTTTGCCATCCATCGATCTGGTTCATCGGGATAACGAACGCCTGACCACGGGTCACGCCCGAGTCTTCGTTCGTGATCGTCAGGACAGGACTGCTGCCAAGGAAGCTGATCTGAACGGTGTCCGACCGCACGCCGGACGTCATGGCCGGCCAAACGGCCGTGTTCCAGCCGTCAGCCCCGCCCGTTCCAGGCGTTGCGGTCAGCGTGGGAGCTCCAAGAGCAGCGCTCGAGGTCAGCGCCATGATCGCGGTACACGTGGTTCGCATCTTCACACTTTCTTCCCTTGGCAAAGCGAGTGCCTTGCCCAGTATGAATACGCGAACGGCACGCGAGGATCACGTTAACTTCCTTTTTTGTTGAAAGATTACGACGAATTTGGTTGATGGTAACGGCATCATAACGGCCGTTCATGGCAGCATTGATCGGACATTGGCGGCGCGCTGCTGATTCTCGTCGTCCAACGCGTTCGGAAGCCCATCCAGAACACGCCGGGCCTCATCGAAATCGTTCATGGCAACGAGCGACTCCGCGAGTCCGATAGCAAGGTGCACGGCGTTCGGGTCGAGCGACAGTCCCTCGCGGAACGCGTTGGCCGCGTCGGCGGCCTGGCCCGCTCCGAGATGGGCGAGACCCAGCGTGTCGTAGTACTCCCGGACGACCGACGCTGCCATGTTCCGCTCGCGACCGATCCGGATGGCCGCCTCGGCGAGACGGATCGCTTCGGAGAAATCTTTCTCCTTGAGAACCAGCAGGTACGCGAGGTTGTTGTTGACGTCCGCCTGATCCGGGTCGGCGTCGACGGCGGCACGGAGCAGCGACTCGGCCTGATCGGTGTTGCCCAGAAGCTGGTGGATCGATCCCAGCAACGCCCAAGTCTCGGCAACCTCTGATTCCGGGCGGCTCGGATCGAACTCGGTGACCTGGATCGCTCGTGTCAGGTCGGCCTTGTTGTTGGTCTGAAGGCCGATTTGGTACCACGCGTAGACGAGCCGAGCCCGCCCAATCCTTTGCGAGACAAGGGCGCTCGTCGCGTCCTCGACGAGGCTCCGTGCGCCGGAAGCATCGGATTGCGCAAGAGTTGTGGCCGCCTCGGCCGCCACAGACCCCGAAACCTCCGGAGCGGCCGCGGTCTCCTGCACGAGGCGGCTGGCTTCCGCGGCCCGCCCGAGCTTGCCGAGTACCGCCGCGTATGCCTCCAGTTCGCGGGCGAACTGACGAGGTTCGCTCGTCAGGCGCTGCCGTTCTCCTCCGAAGAGGGTCGCGGCGCGGTTAAAGCTTCCGATACCGGTGAGACCAATCGCCTCGGCGAGCGTGGCCCGCCAGCTGTTTGCGGGATCACGTTCCGCCCACGCGCGGGCCGCTCGCGCGGCTTCGTCGTGGCGCCCGAGATCAGCGAGCGTCCGCGCCGCGTCCTGAACGGGACGCGGATCGTTGGGGAGCACGCTCTCGGCGAGGCGGTAGACCTCGATCGCATCGTCCGGTTCACCCAGTGCAAGATGCACCTCCGCGAGCAACCCGTAGATCGGGTAGCGGTCGGGGCGTTCGAGCGTCAGGTCGTCGAGGCGTTGCGCGAGCGTTTCAAGGGTCATGCCGCCGTCGAGGAACCGACGCACGGCGCCAGCGGCCGCGTCTCCCTCGTCGTCCGCTGATCGGCTCATCGTGGCATACACCAGAGCCGCGAACCGGCGGATACGGGCCTCCGATCCCTCCGACGCGAATGCCTTCGCGAGAACGGGGAGGCGATGATCGGACGGCGCCGAAGTCGCGGCGTTCTGCGCCGCGTCACGTGCTTCGTCGGCGTTGCCCGAGAGAGCGTGCGTCCGGATCAGTCGGATCCAGGCCTCGGCGTTGGCCGGGTCGGCCTCGACCGACTTGTGTAACTCGCCCAGCGCCTCGTCACCGCGTCCGAACCCCAGAAGGTAGTCGGCGCGGAGAACGGTCTGGTCGCGATCCGTCGAGTCCGCAGGGAGCGACCCGAGCAACTCGAGACCGCTCGCGATCCGCCCCGCGCGCCCGAGCGCATACGCCAGCGAGATCGTGGCCGAGGATGAGAGCGTCTCCCCGCGCTGCTGGAGCGCTTCGAGTCGGCTCATCGCGTCGTCCACGCGACCGGCGGCCGCGAGCGTCCCGATCAGGGCGGCTCGGTCATCCGTGTCGCCTGAGGCGGCGAGGCGTTCGCGGTCCGCGATCGCGAGCTCCGCGAGACCGATCTCGTCGAGCATCTCGGCGCGCCGACGCATGAGACGGGGCTGCGCGATCGGCACTTCTGCGAACTCGCGGAGCCGCGCGATCGCGGCCGGGTTCCTGCCCTGAGCACGGAGCATCGTAATGAGCGCGGGATAGAGACCGGCTCGATTCGGCTCGGCGATGCGAGCGCGGTCCAGGTAATCGATCGCTTCGGCGTCGTCGCCAAGCCGCCGCGCCGCGGTGGAGGCGATGACGAGCGCATCAACGTTGCGGGCGTCGATCTCGAGCACCCGCTGAATCTGGAGCAGCACGGCGCTCGCCGCGGCGTCCGACTCGTTCTCGGTGAGCTGGAGACGGCTCTCGGCGATCCGCCACCTGGCGCCCTGCGGTCCGGACAGCCGCTTCAGCCGCGCGATCGCGGAGCGCACGGCGTCGAGATCCTCCCAGCCCGCGGCCGACTGGAGCAGGACGATCTGCGCATCGACGCTCTCCGGATAGGTCTCGGCAACGCGAGCGAGCTCGTCGGTGGCGTTCTCGGCGCCCGTGGCGTCGAGCAGAGTGGCGTAGGCGATGGCGTACGACTCGCCGCGTCGATCCTCGGGGATCGACTCCAGGAGCGTCAGACCGCGTTCGGGTTCGCCCTCAGTCGCCGCCGTGAGGGCGTCAGCGACGATGCCGCGGGGCTCGCCGCCGCCCCGCATCGCGGCCTCACGCAGGGACGCCGCGAGTTCGCCGTCGACCGCGGCGACGGCGTCCGCGAGGCGCTGCCCCTCGCTGCCGATCTGCTCGATGCCGCCGGATTCAAGGAGCGACCGCGCGATCGCGAGACCGTCGGCGGTGACGCCCGCGGCCAGCGCGGCGCGTGCTCGTAGCGACATCGCAAAGGGGGCGTCGCCGACCTGCTCGGCATAGTTGCGGCTGAGCTCGAGCGCGAACTGCTTCCTGGCCTGTTCCGCGCCGGGCTGGCTCGCGGCCTCCACGGTCGCGAGTGTCAGCCGCTCGACGCCCTCGCGCCACGTCGAAAGCGACGGTTCGCGGGCGAGGAGCCCGATCCCCTGCTCGTAGGCGCCTTCCGCTATGAACGCTCCGCTGAGCACATACCGCGCCCGTCGCCACGCCGGATCGCGTCCGAGACGCGCGAGCCGCTGCTTGGCAAGGGCCCGCTCGCCCGTTCGGAGCCAGACCTGGGCGTTGAAGAACGTCGCGATCTCTGCCGCGAGGCCGCTGCTCCGATCGGTCGCGCTGGTGAAGGCGTCCCGGGCCTCGATGATCTCGTCGGCGCGGAGGCGCTCGAAGCCATCGATGGTCTGGAGCCACGCCGAGGCATCGTCATCACGTCGCGACGCGAGGGCCTCGCGGATCGGGCCCGCCTCGATGCCTTCCGCAACGTCGCCGACGCCGAGTTGTTCGACCTCGCTGACCGTCAGGAGCAATAGGCCGAGCGTCGTCGTGTCGGCCTCGGCGGGCGCCGCGCCGAGCGACCCGATGATCCGGAGCACGTCGCCGAGCTCACCGTGTCGCCACGCCCAGCCCGCGGCGTAGGCGCGGAGTTCCTCGGGGGCGTCGTCGTCCGCCGCCGCGCGCAGCAGCGACTGCGCAAGCGGACGCATCGATTCGTCCTTCGCCGCGAGCGCATTCGCCGTCGCGATCGCCGCGGTCATGACCCGCGGCTCGAGGGTCGCGGGGTCGCCGACGATGCTCTCGAGGATCTGCTTCGCCTCGTCGATCTGGTTGTAGTCAGCAAGCACCCCCGCGGCGGCCACCCTGACGAGCTGGCCCGCTCCCTCTCGCGACGCGGCCTCGCGCGCCGCCTCGATGATCTCGTCGTCGGTGCGGTCGGCGGCGCGGAGGGCGCTGTACGCCGTTACCCACGCCTCGAGGTCGTCAGGATTCTCGGCGGCGAACTCAGCGGAGGTCGTGACCGCGTCGCCGTGGCGCCCAAGCGACGCGAGGGCCTGCACCTTGAAGAACGTCGCCTCCCGGTTGCCCGGATCCATCCCCAGGAACCGATCCGATCGATCGAGAAGCTCCGACGCGAGCCCCGAACCCGCGAGGAGCTCCAGCAGTTTGATGTGCTCTTCGCCGACCTCGGTCTCGCCATCGATGATCAGCTCGTAGACCTGGATCGCGAGCGCGTGACGCTTGCCGTTGGGGTCGGGCGTGCGCAGCAAGGAATCGGCGAACGCGCGGAGCACGTCCTTGTCCTGCTTGTTCCGCGCAACGTAATAGCCGAGGTCGTCGACCGCGGCCTCGTAGTCGCCCGCCTCGTACGCCTCCATGCCGTCCGCGAGCGATTGCTCGACGAGCGCCGCGCGCTGCTGCCCGCGGATGTAGTAGACGGCGCCCAGGCCCACCGCCCCGACGGCGAGGGCGGCTACGAGGAGGAGAAGTCGCTTCTTGACGCGTGCCTTCACGATCGTTCCTTCTGACGTGTCGCGGCCGGTTTCACGAAGATCCGCCAGACCGTCTCGACGATGATGCCGATGTCACGCCACATCGACTGGTGCCGGACGTACTGAAGGTCGTAGCGGATCCATTCCTGGAAGTCGGTGTCGGCGGCCCGCGTTCGGCGGACCTGCCACAGCCCCGTCACGCCCGGTCGCACGCTAAGCCGTGCTTCCCGCCACGCGGGGCAGTACTGATTCTCCTTCTCGGGGCTCGGGCGCGGTCCGACCACGCTCATGTGCCCGAGAAGCACGTTGATGAACTGCGGGAGCTCGTCGATCTGCAGCTTGCGGAGCAGCTTGCCGACGCGGAGCAGCCTCGGGTCATCGTCCATGAAGAACTGCGGGCCGTCGGCCTGGTTGGCTTTCTGGAGATTCGCCTTGATGTCCTCGGCGTTCTTCACCATGGTTCGGAACTTGATGCAGGGGAACTCGGCGCCGCCCCTCGTCTGTCTCGTGTGCGTGAAGAATACAGGACGGCCGTCCTCGATGAGGATCGCGAGCGCCGTGAGCGGAAAGAGCGGCGCGGTGAGCAGCAGCGCCGCGAGGCCGAACACGATGTCAAAGCACCGCTTCGCGAGCAATCGACCGCGATCGCCCGCGCGCAGCGGCGGCAGCCCCCAGTGGTACGACCGCATGTCGATCCAGTCGACGGGCGGTTGCTGCAGCTCAAGCCCATCCGAGTCCTCGACGACCGCTGGTCCAACGAGCAGGTCATCCGCCCCGATCCGGGCACCTGCGCCGATCCAGAGCGGCGCGACGAGCGTCGCCGACGGATCGACCTCCGCGTCGTAGTGCACCCACACGCCCTCGGCGTGTTCGAACACCCCCGCGAAGGCAGCGTCCACCCGGTCTTCCGGTCCGATCGCGTCGGCCAGCCACGCTTCGAACTCCCGCTCAGAAGCGTGGTCGACGCTCATCCCGCGCGTTTCGAGCGGCGCCGAGGCACGCTTCTTCGCGAGCGAACGGATGGCGTGCGTCGCCTCCGCCTGTGAGTTCGCGTCGGCCCAAACTCGCGCGATCGCAGCGGAACTCGTGAGCCACGCCCGCCCCGTCGCGCCGCCCCGCCGTCCGTACTGGCGACGAAAGCCGAGAAACGCGTCGTCGGTCGAGGTCACGACGCTCTCGCGGTAATTCTCCGACGGGCTCGAGATGATCCGGAGCTTGAGGATCTCCGGGCTGAGCCAGTGGAGACGCGCGATGGCGTCGGGCAGCGAGAACCGCACGAGTTGATCGACGGCAAGAAGCAGATAGAGCGATGCGTCCTTCGCGGGCGTTGTCGCCGCTGTTGCACGGATCACCTGAACGCCGCGCGTGGCCCACAGGCGATCGTGAAGATCGAGCGCGCCGCACGCCCAGAGCCGGAACGGACGGCCCTCGGCCGCCGGACGCGGCGACATCTCGCCCGCCTCCGCGCGTGGAGCGGTGGTGGGGGCGGTGGCCTGTCCGGCCGATCGTCGCGGCGGATGCTGGGCGGCCGGGCGTGTCGGTCGCGGAGGCGTCACGTTCACGCCTCGCTGGCTGCGTCGCGG
>PAKY01000063.1 GCA_002706885.1 Phycisphaerae bacterium | reverse complement strand
GAAGCGGCGGCCGCCGCCGAAGCCGCGAGCCGTGACGCCGAGATCGCCCTCGCCCGCGACTGGCCGTGGCCCCTCTACGACGACGCCGACCTCCACGCCCTGCGCGACGAGGTCACGCGCCGATTCGCGAACGCGTAGCGTTTCCGATGCCCCGCTTCCTGCTCACCGTCGTCACGCTGTTCATCACCGCCGCGCTCGGCGGCTGCTCCAAGCCACCCCCGCCTCCGACGACGACGGCCCCCGCGGCGGACCGCATTATCGTCCTCAGCCCCGCCCTCGCCATCATCTGTCAGGACCTCGGCCTCGAGGACAGCATCGTCGGGCGCCACGACTGGGACCTCGCCCTCGCCGACTCGATCCCCAAGGTCGGCGACCACCTGAGCCTCGACTACGAAGCCATCATCCGCCAGGAGCCCACCCTCGTCATCGCCGAGAGCGGACTCACCGAACGAGAGCCGCGCCTCATCGCCCTCGCCGCGGAGCGCGGGTTCGCGATCGCCGAATATCCGATGCTCACGCTCGACGACATCGCGGAAGCCGCCGACGACCTCTACCTCGACCTGGTCGCGGACGGCTTCGCTGAACAGGAGCCGAGGAGCCCCGACGACGCCGTCAAATTCGTCGATCCCGCGAAGCGCTTCGAACGCGCCCTCCCGAGCGAACGCCTCGCCCGCGCCTTCGCTCCGGATGACCGCGGCTTCGAGAGCGTCGGTCGGGTGCTCCTCCTCGGATCCGCTGACCCACCCGCCGCCGTCGGCCCGCGCAGCTTCCACCATCAACTCCTCGAACGAATGGGCGCCGCGACCGCCATCACCGACGGCGCCCCGTGGCAGGAACTCGACGCCGAAAGCGTCATCCGCCTCGCGCCAGACGCCATCATCCTCTTCGCGCCCGGTCGGACCGAAGCCGACGCCGCCGAAGCTCTCGGCCTGATCGCGACCCTTGAAACCCCCGCCAAACGACACAACCGCTTCGGCGTGATCACGCACCCCTACGCCCTTATCCCTAGCACCTCGCTCGCTGCGGTCGCGGACGAAGTCCGCTCACTCCTCGAGCAATGGCGGGAAGCCCCTTCGAACGCTCTAGACTCCGCCCCATGACCGGCCCCACCGAATCCAGCTTCGACCCCGTCGCCATCCTCGCACTCCGCTTCGGCGCCGCCATCCGGGCGGCCGTCCCCGACGCCCCGGGCGAGATCGACCCGATGATCACGCCGAGCCGCCAGCAGCAGTTCGGCGACTTCCAGTGCAACGCCGCGATGGGCCTCGCCAAGCGCATCGGCGCCAAGCCCCGCGACATCGCCCAGAAGATCGTCGAGAAGGTCGACCTCGCCGACATCGCCGAGCCCGTGACCGAGGCGTCCATCGCGGGGCCCGGCTTCATCAACGTCACGCTCAAACCCGACGCCCTCGCGGCGCTCGTCGGCAAGCTCGACACCCCCGCTCTCGGCGTGGCGCCGCCCACGAACCCCGAGACCGTCGTCGTCGACCTCTGCGGCGTCAACCTCGCCAAGCAGATGCACGTCGGCCACCTCCGCTCGACTGCGATCGGCGACACGCTCGCCCGCGTCTTCGCGCGCCTCGGCCACACCGTCATCCGCCAGAACCACGTCGGCGACTGGGGTCTCCAAATCGCCATGGTCGTCTGGAAGCTCGCCCAGCAGACCACCCCCGGCCAGGCGCCGACGCTCGACCTCGAGACCATCGAGAAGCTCTACCGCGAAGCGCAGAAGGAAACGTCGGCGGGGCGCACGGGCCTCAAAATCGCCCGCGCCCGCCAACACGCCAAGCTCATTGCGGAGTTCGAGGCCGAGGTCGTCGACGCCGACGCCGCGCTTGACGAGGCCAAGGCGTGGCTCGTCAAGCTCCAGTCGGGCGACGCCCGCGCCGCCGAGCTCTGGAAGTACGTGGCCGACGTCACCAAGGCCGCCTGCCTCGAGAACTGCCGCCGCCTCCGCACCGCCATCACCGAAGAAAGCTGGGCGGGCGAGAGCAGCTACCGCCACGACCTCGTCCCGCTCGTCGACGACCTCGTGTCACGAGGCGTCGCGGAGGAGAGCGACGGCGCCCTCGTCATCCGCGTCGAGGAGCACGGCATCAAGGAGCCGTGCATGATCCGCAAGCGCGACGGCGGCTACCTCTACGCCACCACCGACCTCGCCGCGATCCGCCACCGCATCCAGATGCTCGGCGCCGACCGCGCCGTCTACTGCGTCGACGCCCGCCAGAGCCTCCACTTCAAGCAGGTCTTCGCCGCCGCCGAGAAGGCGGGCTACGCCTCCCGCAACGGCGAGGTCGCGAAGCTGGAGCACGCCGCGTTCGGCACGATCCTCGGCGAGGACGGCGCTCCCTTCAAGACCCGCTCGGGCGAGACCGTCCGCCTCACCGACCTCCTCGACGAGGCCATCGAGCGCGCCAGCGCCGTCGTCGCCGACAAGAGCGAAGGCCTCTCGAAGGACGACGTGAACGCGATCGCCGAGGCGGTCGGCATCGCGGCTATCAAGTACGCCGACCTCTCGAGCGAACGCATCAAGGACTACGTCTTCGACTTCGACCGCATGCTCGCGTTCGAGGGCAACACCGGCCCGTACCTTCTCTACGCCCTCGTTCGCCTCAAGAACATCTTCCGCACCGCCTCAGAGCGCGGCGTTGACGCCGAAGCCGCGATGGACGGCGCCGAGATCACGATCGCCGAGCCCGAGGAGAAGCAACTCGCCCTCGCGCTCCTCCGTTACCCCGGCGCCCTCGCCGCGACCGCCGAAGCGCTCGAGCCCTATAAGCTCTGCGCCTACGCCTACGACCTCGCCACGGCGTTCAGCTCGTTCTACAAGAACTGTCCCGTTCTCAAGGCCGAGCAACCCACCCTCGGCTCCCGCCTCCGCCTCTGCCACCTCACCCAGCGCGTCCTCGCCGACGCGCTGGACGCCCTCGGTCTACCGACCGTCGAACGCATGTGATCGAACGACTCACCATCGAGATCACGGAGAACACAGAGACCGCCACGGAGCGGCGATCTTCTCAACCGGTCCGGCTCTCCGTGCCCCCTCCGTGTCCTCTTTGCCCTCCGTGGTGAGTGACCCCGGAAAGCCCTATCCTCCAAGCCCAACACCAGACCCAGAAGACAGGAGCACGCCCATGGCCATCCTCATCGACAAAGACACCAAGGTCATCTGCCAGGGCATTACAGGCTCCTTCGGCGCCGTCCACACCAAGGGCTGCCTCGAGTACGGCTCCAAGGTCGTCGGCGGCGTGACCCCCGGTAAGGGTGGGACCGAAGACGCCAACGGGCTTCCGATCTTCGACACCGTCAAGCAGGCCGTTGACGCGACCGGCGCCACCGCGACCATGATCTTCGTCCCGCCCGCCTTCGCGGCCGACGCGATCCTCGAGGCCGCAGCCGCCGAGATCCGCCTCATCTGCTGCATCACCGAAGGCGTCCCGGTCAACGACATGATCGCGGTCCGCGCCCGCCTCGACGAGATCAACCTCTCCGCATCAGGCGCCCACGCCACAAGCCAGCCCAACCTCATCACCCTCGTCGGCCCCAACTGCCCGGGCGTCATCACCCCCGGCCCCAAGACCGGCGGCGGCTCGGGCGACGGCGACCCCTACACCAACGCGGGCTGCAAGATCGGCATCATGCCGGGCTACATCCACACGCACCGCTCCGACCCCGCTTGCACCACAGGCAAGACCGTCGGCATCGTCTCCCGCTCCGGCACGCTCACCTACGAGGCCGTCTGGCAGACCAGCAACCTCGGCATCGCGCAGTCGACCTGCGTCGGCATCGGTGGCGATCCGGTCCGCGGCCTGAACCACATCGACTGCCTCCGCCTCTTCGAGGCCGACCCCGACACCGACGGCATCCTCATGATCGGTGAGATCGGCGGCACCGACGAAGAGGCCGCGGCCGACTTCGTCAAGCGTCACGTCACCAAGCCCGTCGCGGGCTTCATCGCGGGCCGCACCGCCCCCCCCGGCAAGCGCATGGGCCACGCGGGCGCCATCATCTCGAGCTCGGGCGGCAAGGCTACCGGCACCGCTGACAGCAAGATCGAGGCGATGCGTGAAGCGGGCATCACCGTCGCGGAGACGCCCGCGGACATGGGCAAGGCGATGGCGAAGGCACTGGGGCTCTGAGAGCGAGACGGTCGCCTTGATCGACAGGAACTTCCAACATGCCCACGATCACCACCCTCTACCACTCCGGCTTCGGCCACACCAAGGTCGTCGCCGAGCACGTCAACAAGGGCGTTGCGTCCGTTGACGGCGCGAACGCCATCCTCCTGAGCGTCGACGACCTCGACACCTCGAACGCGAAGAACACGACGGGCGGCGCGTGGGACAAACTCCATGACGCCGACTGCATCATCTTCGGCGCTCCCACCTACATGGGGGCCGTCTCCGCGCCGTTCAAGGCCTTCATGGACGTCACCAGCAAAATCTGGATGGACCAGCGCTGGCGCGACAAGGTCGCGGCGGGCTTCACCAACTCGGGCAACCCGAGCGGCGACAAGGTCAACACGCTCAGCGGCATCGCCATCTTCGCCGCCCAGCACTCGATGATCTGGGTCAGCCAGGGCCTCTTCCCCGACGGCAAGGGCCTCAACCGCCTCGGCGGGTGGCTCGGCATGATGGCCCAGTCCGACAACGCCCCGCCGGACCAGACCCCGCCGCCCGAGGATCGCCTGACCGCCGAACGCTTCGGCGCCCGCGTCGCCGAAGCGACCGCCCGCTGGGTCCGCGGCAAGGCCTGACGACAACCTGCAACACGCCCGAACAGGGGCACGCAGCCGTTGAACCAACACGGCTTCGACGCGCGCGCCGGATCGTCTTCGAAAATTTGTCATCCCCTTGCAACGCCGACGCGTTCTCTGGACATGCGCGCCGGGGCAATGTCGCCCCGTGTGTCGTCCTGTGAACGTGAAAGGGGAAACGAGAAATGATCAGAACGATCGCCACCATGGCCATCGCGGCCACCGCCGGGCTCGCAAGCGGTCAGACCACCTTTACGAGTGTGCTCGACGGCATCCAGTCGGGCAGCGGCAGCGCCGCTTCGGGCACGGCCACCCTCACCCTGAATGAGGCACAGACCCGCCTCGAGATCTTCCTGAACATCACCGGTCTGGACTTCGACGGCAACCAGACCCCCGGCACGAACGCCGACAACATCACCGCTCTGCATATCCACCGTGCGCCCGCCGGCTCGAACGGCGGCGTGGTCTTCGGCTTCATCAGCCCAAACCACGACCTCAACGGCGATCTGGTCATCGACCCCGTCGCCGGCACGCTCTTCAGCGCGTGGGACCTGACCGAGGGCAACAACACGACCCTCGCGGCCGAGCTTCCCAACCTCTTCGCCGACGGCCTGTACTTCAACGTCCACACTGTCGCGTTCGGCGGTGGTGAGATCCGCGGGCAGATCGTCCCCGCTCCCGCCACAGGCGCGATCCTCGCGGGCGCCGGCTTCCTCGCCGCCCGACGCCGGCGCGCCTGATCCGATTCGTCAGTTCAACGCTCCCCGTCAGGAGGGGAGATCAGCCCCGCTTCGGCGGGGTTTTTTTCGTGCGCGGGCGGTGGCGTTAGTCGTCCGCCGCGAGCACTTCGTCGTAGATCGCGCGGTCCTCGTCAGAGAAGCAGCAGAAGACCACGCGCTCGACAGGCGCTTCCGCGTGCGAGTGAACCGTCGACACCGCAACGTCCGCCGCCTGATCGATCGGGAAGCCGTAGATGCCCGTGCTGATCGCGGGGAATGCGATGCTCGTGACGCCCAGCTTGACCGCCAGATCGAGCGACGATCGGTAGCACGAGACGAGCAGTTCGTACTCGCCGCTGGTCCCCCCCGTCCAAACCGGTCCGACGGTGTGGATCACCCATTTGGAGGGCAGGTCGAACGCGTCGGTCGCCACCGCCTCGCCCGTCGAACACCGCACGCCGGGCCGAACCTCCGGCAGCGCCCGGCACGCCTCAAGCAACCCGGGCCCCGCGGCTCGATGAATCGCCCCGTCAACGCCCCCACCCCCGAGCAACCGCTCGTTCGCCGCGTTGACGATCGCATCGACCCGAATCGTGGTGATGTCCCCGGTCACGGCCTCAAGCTTCGCCATGCCCAGACCGTATCCCTTCCGACCCCTCCGCCCCTTCGTGCCTTCGTGCCTTCGTGCCTTCGTGCGTTCGTGCGTTCGTGCCTCAAAATATCTGTTCCAACGAATAAACCCAACTTCGAGTGAGCTAGTAGTCTGTTGGAACGGGAAAACAAGGAGAAGTTTGCCATGCTGACAATTCGGAAGGCCGCGGACCGCGGCGTCACCAGCTTCGGCTGGTTGGATAGTCGCCACAGCTTCAGCTTTGGGCAGTACCGGGATCCCGACAACATGGGGTTCGGGCCGCTGCGGGTTATCAACGATGATCGGGTCGCCCCAGGAAAGGGGTTCCCGGAGCATCCGCACAGAAATATGGAGATCATCAGCTACGTCGTTGAGGGTCGACTTGCTCACAAGGACTCGACGGGCGCGGAGCGCGAGGTCGGTCGCGGCGGCATCCAGCGCATGACCGCCGGTCGAGGCGTGTATCACAGCGAGTTCAACCCCTCATCAAGTGAGCCGACGCGCCTCCTCCAGATCTGGATCGAGCCCGAAGCGCCGGGCCTCGACCCGAGCTACGAGGATCGCCTGATCAACCCTGACGACGAGCCGGGCAAGCTCCATGTCATCGCCACGCGCCACCCGAGTGAGGGGCAGGCGATCATCCATCAGGACGCGACCGTCTACGCGGGCGTGTTCAAGAAGGACGACGCCGCGACGCTCGCGATCGGAGCGGGTCGACGCGCATGGATCCAGGTGGTCACGGGGGAGTTGGCCGTCAACGGCGAGACGCTCACCGAGGGCGACGGCGCCGCGCTCACCGATGAGCCAAGCGTCGAGCTGACCGCGGTCGCTGACGGGACGGAACTGCTCGTGTTCGATCTGCCGTGAACTGAATTCCCGTTCCTCACCACTGAGATCACCGAGGACACGGAGGAAACGCGGAGCGGAGTTTGAACAGTCGGTTCAACTCCTCCGCGTTTCTTCCGTGTCCTCGTTGGGCAGCGAACCCACACACCCCCGCCCCGCGAGCCACCCGCTTGCCCACGCCCACTGAAAATTGAAACCCCCGATGCGACCGTCGACGTCGAGGATCTCGCCGCAGAGGTTCAGGCCTTCGCGCCGGCGGCTCGCCATCGTCTTGATATCGACCTGATCGAGCGGCACGCCCCCCGCCGTCACTTCCGCGTGCGTGAAGCCGCGGTCGCCGATGACAGGGAGCGGCATCTCGAACAGCGCCGTGAGCAGCGCCCGCCTCGCATCCTTGCGGAGGTCGGCGCCCGCGGTCTTCGGATCGACGCCCGCGGCTTCGCAGATCGCGCCCGCGAGGCGATCGGGCAGCCGCTCACCGAGATAGCGACCCACGCTGCGCTTCCCGAGCGCCTGAAGCCCGCCGTCGATCTCGTCGCGCTTGGCGTCGGGCAGCCAGTTCGCGACGAGGGTGGCGCCCCCGTCATCGAGCCTCGCGTCGGTGTAGTAGCGGCTCATGTCCATCGGCCCCGGGCCCGACAGACCGAAGTGTGTGCACAGCGTCGAGTTCGTGAACGTCATGAGCCGCTTGCCCGTTGCGGCCCGGAGTTCGAGCGCCGCCCACGCCGACACGCCCGAGATCGCGAGCAACGGGCATGAAGGATCGAGCCGCAGCGGCACGAGCGCCGGGAACACGCGATCGGTGATCGAATGACCGAGCTCCGAGGCGATCCGATACCCGTGCCCGTCCGAACCCGACCGCGGCAGCGCTCGACCACCCGTCGCGAGGATCACGCGACCCGCCCGCATCGCGCCCCAGTCGCCACGAACCATGAACCCTCCGCCGTCCTCATCGTCGGCGTCCACACGCTCGACGCGCGCGGGATGGACCACGTCCACGCCTCCGCGGCGGACGGCGCCGAGCAACGCGTCGAGCACCGTCTGCGCGCGATCGGTGGTCGGGAAGAGCTTCCCCGTGTCCTCGCGCTTCAGCTCGACACCCAGCTCAGAGAAGAATCGCACCGTGTCCGCGACGCCGAAAGCGCGCAGCACGTTCCGAACGGCGTTCGACGAGCCGCCCGCGTACGCCTTCTCGGTGACCGCGTGGTGGGTGACGTTGCACCGCCCGCCGCCCGCGACCAGGATCTTCGCCCCGATCTTCTTCGCGCCATCGAGCGCGACGATCCGCAGGTCGAGCCCGAGTTCACGGGCGCGGCGACCGGCGCTGACCGCCGCCATCAGGCCAGCGGCGCCGGCGCCGACGATCGCGATGTCCACCCGATCGGGCACGTTCATGCACGCCCTTCTCGCCCGCGCCGCTCAGCGATCTCGATCCCGGTCGTCCGGGCAGCCCTCTCCAAACGCGCGGAGGTACGCGATCGCGTCGAACGCATCGGGGACATCCCCGACGCCGTCCCAATTGCCACGCTCACCGTCCAGCAGAGCCGCGTCGATGAACTTCGTCTGGTCCGCGCCCGTCAGTTCGCCGTCGCCATCGAGGTCGGCCCGCGAACAGATCCACCCTTCGTGACCGGGCGCCGTCACCAACTCGAGCTTGAAATGGCTGCCAGTGCCCGTGTACGAGCGATCCTGCCAGGGGGAGTACGTGCGGAAACGCATGACGTCGCTGTCCGGCGCGATCTCGATCGTGCGCAGGAACCCGCCTCCGCCTTCGGGGCGGCCCTGGTAGTCGATGAGCATCTCGTGGACGATGTTGCCGAGGCCCGTCGGCGAGCTCAGCCGACCCTCGCCCTTGATGTGACCGGACATCACCATCACCATGTTCGGATGGTGGCGTACGAGCTTGCGCCACATGTCGCCGCCGTCGTTGGTCCCGCCCGGGAGACCCGCGGTGCCGTAGTTGTACGGCGAGCCGCCGTACGTGCGCTGCGTGTTGTCCATGCGCGTGTCGTCGCTGTACATGTACGCGTGGGTGATGATGATCCCGAGGCGGTCCGAGTGCTGCTCGAGCACGTCCGACGCCCAATCGAGCACGAAGTCCCTCGGCCCCCACTCCAGAGCGATCGCGATCCACTTCCGACCGCCCGCCTCGAACAGGCTGTACGCGCTCTCGCCGCGGCCCGGCTCGAAACTGCCGCCGAAGGTCCGCTGCGACGAGTATTCGTCGAACGCGAAATAGTCGTTCATGAACGTGTCGCGCGTCGCGCCGTTCCCGTTCGGACCCACGTCGTGGTTGCCCGGGCAGAGCAGGTACGGCACATCGATGTCGAGCAGGTCGTACGCGCCGATCGCGGCGAGCCACTGCGGGTGGTTGTTGCGGTTGGTGATGTCGCCCAGGTGCAGCGACATCGCGATGTTCAGCTCGTCCGCGTTGTCATTCATCCATCGCGTCTGCGAGTTGAAGATGAGCGGGTTGTTCTGCGAATAGAGCTGTGTATCGGGCAGCGCCACGATCGTCGAGGCGTTCTCCCGCAGCGGCTCGAAGCCAGCGCCGGGCGTCACGGGCACGTACGCGAAGCTGAACATCGCCCCGCCGCCGAGGCTTTCAAGGCCCACGCCAGGCAGATCGCGGGACTCGACGACGTACCCACTCATCGCGTCCGACCACTCGGCGACGACGATGTTGTCCGTCCCCGCGCCCTCGTACTCGGGCGTGAAGAGCAGCGCGCCGCTCTCACCGTCGACGACGTTGTCGATCGTGAGAAGGACCCGACCCGGCTCGATCGATGACACCGCGAAGCCGCCCGTTCCCGACAGGATCGCGGCGCCGTCGACGCCGCCCTCGGCGACGCGCCCCGCGACGAGGCAGTCCGTGCCGTACGGCAGGTAGACGAACGCGACCGGGTCATTCTCGGTGGTCGTGCCCCCGAGCCCGTTGTCACGGCAGACGAGGGTGTACGCCCCCGACCCGCGGTTCTGAACGAGCGCGTAGTTGTCCTCGTTGGCGCCGCCGCAGGCGATGAGCACACCGTTGTCGCCCGTCGCGCCCAGACGATCGAGATCGATGTCGTAGAACCCGGCGTCGCTCGCCCGGTCGATGAACGCGACACCTCGCGTCGGCGGGATGCCGATCGCGGGCGAAGAGACGAGGCGGACGAGCGGGCCGTTGTTGACGTCGTTGAACGCGTGACCGCCGACGAACCCCGCGTCGAACGGGAAGAAGACGGCCGCGACATCGACGTTCATCTCCGCGCCGCTCGGCGAGCCGTGGACCGCGGCCCACATGTCGATCTTGGAGTCCGGGCGCGCCGATGAAACAGTCGCGTAAAGATCGCCCCCGTTGTTCCCGCCCACGTTGCCGAGCGTCGCGTTCGTCCGCGCCGCGTTCCGTGGCGCCACGATGAGCACGCCCGACTCGAGGTCGTTGCCCGTGCCGAAGCCGACGTCGTAGTCACCGCGGTTGTTCTCGGGATAGCTGAACAGCGTCGCGCCGTTGGCCTGCGTGACCACGACCGACCCCTGCTCGTTCTCGGCGTCGACCTGTCGCACATCGAGCAGACCGACGCACGCGTCACCGACGCTCGGACCCGCGCCTTGGGCCGTGCTCTGGGCCGCCGCGGCGCCGGCGAGCGTCGTCAGCGCGGCCATCGCCGCGGCGGTTCGTCCGATCCTCTGCATCTCTCGCCCCTCCAAGGCCTCCCGTAGCGACCGTCGATCCCCCCAAGACAGGGTCATCATTCGCTCTTGAACACCCGCCCGCCCTTCATCACGAACTTCACGTCCAAAAGCGGGTCGGGCGCCGAGAGCGGGTCGCCCGCGACGGCGATGATGTCCGCGGCCTTGCCACGCTCGATCGTGCCGATCTCGTCCGATAGGTCGCACAGGTCGGCGGCGTTGATGGTCGCCGCGATCAGGCAAGCCTCCATGGGAAGCCCCGCCTCGTGCATGTAGCCGAACTCTTCGGCGTTGGTTCCGTGCTCACCGACGCCGACATCGGTCCCGAACGCGATCCTCACGCCGCCCTTGAACGCCTTCGCGAGCGCCGCCTGGATCTGTGGACCGACCATCGCGGCCTTGTGGCGCACGGGGGGCGGGAAGTAGTCGTCCTCGCGGGCCTTGTACTCGACGAACTTGCCCGCGTGGACCGTGGGGACGAGATAGGCGCCCGTCTCGTTGAACAGCCGCACCGACTCGTCATCGAGGTACGTGCCATGCTCGATCGAATCGACGCCCGCGCGGAGCGCGGCGTTGATGCCCGTCGACCCGTGCGCATGGGCCGCGACCTTCCGCCCGAGCAGGTGACCCGTCTCAACGATCGCCGCAAGCTCGTCGTCAAAGAACTGCTTCTCGACCCCCGCGGCGGTGTTGCTCAGGACGCCACCCGTCGCGGTGAGCTTGATGACGTCCGCGCCCCGCTTCACCTGCGCCCGCACCGCGGCCCGCGCGCCCGCGGCGCCGTCGGCGACACCCTGCATCGAGCCGGGCATCGCGAACAGGTCCTCGCGGTAGCCGAGCGTGCCGTCGGAGTGTCCTCCGGTGGGCGTGATCGACTCGCCCGCGACGAGGATGCGGGGCCCGGGGATCTTCCCCTGAGCGATCGCGTCGCGGAGCGCGAACGCCGCGTCGCCCGAGCTCCCGACATTGCGAATGGTCGTAAACCCCGCCATCAGCGTTCGATGGGCGTAGATGACGCCGTTGATCGTGGCGTCGGCGTCGGTCTCGGTCACCGAACGGAGGCGCACGTCGCGGGAGTATTGGCCCGTGATGTGGGTGTGGCAGTCGATCAGGCCGGGAAGCACCGTTCGATCGCTGAGATCGATCACCTCCGCGTCGTCGTCCGCCGGGTCGATGAACCCGTCCGCCACCCGCTCGATGCGTCCATCGCGAACCACAACGGTCACCTCAGCACGCGCCGGTTCACCCGGGATGGCGATGAGGCGTCCGCAATGGAGCAGCGCGTCCTGCGCGAGAGCCATCGGACCGGTCACGAAGGCGAGCGCGGCGACGCACGCGGCAAGGGCACGCTGCATGGGATGTCTCCGAATCGAGAGCGTGGGTTACGGACGGAAACGACGCATGCTGACGCGACCTGCGCGACCGGCGTCGAACGTGACCTCGTCGTTCCCCTCGAACTCGACCTGGTACACGCGGGGCTTGTCGGTGCCGACCTCGAGCTTGTCGCCCCTCACCTTCCAGGCGCCGGTCTCGGCGTGGGTCGAACCGCCGTAGACCATCTCGGCGGTGTAGGTGCCGTCCGGGGCGAAGGTGACCGACGCGAAGTCGAACTCGGCGGGCGTGCGGTTCTCAACGGCGCGCTGGCTCTCCCACGTGCCGACGAGGCGGCTGGAGGCGCAGCCCGTCGAGAACAGCGTGACAAGGGCGGCGGCGGAGGCGATGACGGCGCGGCGAGCGGTCTTCATGGCGCGATCCTTCTTCTAGATCTGTCTTGAACGTGATCGGTCGATCGTCCTGACCACCGACGCGCGCAGTTTAGCGACGACGCTCAGAGGCGGCTGAGCAGGTCGTTCGACCTCGGCTTCTGCTCCGCGGTCGCCGACGGATCAACGGCCGAATCGAGGTCGGCGGGGAGACGGACGCGGAACGTGGCGCCCTTGCCCTCCGCGGTCTCGACACGGATGCGTCCGTAGTGGTCCTGAATAATGCGTCGCGTCACGGCGAGGCCGAGGCCGGTGCCGCGCAGCCCCTTCGTGGTGTTGAACGGCTCGAACACCCAGGACAGACGGTCCTTCGAGATGCCTTCGCCGTTGTCAGACACCGCGATTTCCGCGATCGGGCGGTTCAGCTCCGGGTTCTGCGGGCCGGGCTCGGCATAGGTCACACGAACCGTCACGACGCCTTTCCCCTTCGGCGCCGCCTCGACGGCGTTGGACATGAGATTCATGATCGCTTGATGCATCAGGTGCGGATCGACGGAGATCGGCGGCATCTCCGGATCGGCGTCGACGATCAGGGCGACCCCCTTCGCCTCGCTCTGGCTCTCCAGGAGGCGGTAACAGTCCTCGACGAGCATGTCGAGACGGGTCATCTCGAGCTCGACGTGGCGCTGGCGGCTGTACGTGAGCATGTTCATCGTGAGTTGGACGATGCGGTCGAGGTTGCGCTTGAGGATGTCCCACCCGCCGCCCGCGATCTTGAAGTCCTCGCGACTGAGGCCCATCTCGAGCACATCAGCGCCGCCTCGGAGGCCCTGAAGGATGTTCTTGATGGAGTGGCTGAGGCTCGCGATGGTCTCGCCAACGGCGGCCAAACGCTCGGCCTGGAGCCGCTTCGAGGTCTGCTCGGCGTTGGTCAGCGCGAGGGCGGTGTGCATGCCGATCGCGTTCATAAGCGCGAGCTGCTCGACGGTGTAGGTGTAGTTCTCGATCGAGCTGTCGATGTAGATCGCCCCGAACGCCTTCTCGCGAAAGGTGATGGGCGCGCAGATGGCCGAGCGGATGTTGAATCTCGCGACCGAGTCGCCCGCGCGGAAACGTGGGTCGGCCTGGGCGTTCGAACTCAGGAGCCCTTCGCCGTCCTGGATGCAGGCGTGGACGATGGTCTTCGAAACCTGAATGCGGGATTCGTCATCGTCCGTGGGCGGCTGCTTGTACTTCACGACCGCGGGAATGAGATCCAGCCCCACGAGGGGAACGTCGCCCGTCCGCTGGATGTCGAGATCGTCGGCGGTGAGGATGGGCTTGGAGCCACTCGCGCCGTCATCGCCGACGAGCATGATCACGCCACGCTCCGGCTCAAAGACGCTGAAGACCAGATCCATAACCGCTTGCAGGAGCTCGCGCTTGTCCGTGATCTGGCTCGTGAGCGCGGTCAGACGATAGATGACGCGGAGGTGTTCCACCGCCGCGCGAGAGGGCTCGGGCTCGGCGAGGATGATCGAGTCCTCGTTAGAGGGAATCCGCCCCTCGATCTCGCTCCCGATGCTGTCGTCGCTGATCAGCTCGATCGCCTGGGAGGGGTCGTCGAGGGCGTCGCCGACGCGGAACACGGTCGATCCGACCCGGATCTGGTCGCCCGACTTGAGCTCCGTCCGCGAGGTGATCTGCGAGCCGTTGACGTAGGTGTGGTTCTGGCTCTCAAGGTCGCGGATGTACCAACGCCCGCTGTCGGGCGTGACCTCGGCGTGACGACGGCTCACCGTGGTGTCGGTGATGGGCAGCGCTTCCGAACTCCGCCCGATGAGCTGCGGCTCGTTGGCGGGGACCTGGAACGCCCGGCCCGCGTCGGGGCCCTCGATCACGGTGAGCTTGAGGATCACGCCTCAAGTCTAAACCACCCGTCCCCGCGGGCCCCGTCGCCAGCTACGCTGAGCCCATGGCGAAGGCCGGATTGACCGCCAATACCCGCGTCGGGCTGCTCTCGGGCTCGGATGTGTTCCTGCGCGACGAGCACACCGCGGCGCTCAAGCGAGCGCTCGAGAAGGAGCACGGGCAGATCGACGTGGCGCGGTTCGACGGCTCAACGGCCCCGGTCGCGGACGTGCTCGACGAGTGCCGAAGCTTCGGTCTGATGGCGGGTTACAAGCTGGTGATCGTCGACGAGGCCGACCAGCTCGCGGGCGCTGAAGAACGTCGCGAGGCGATGATCCGCTACGTCGAGAACGCCGGCGACGCCGCCACGCTTCTGCTCCGGGCGCCGAAGTTCCTCAAGAGCAAGCTGCGCGACGCGATCGAGAAGCACGGCGTGCTCATCGACTGCTCGCCGCCCGATGAGTCGAAGGCCGCGATCTGGATCGCCAAGCGAGCGAAGCAGCGACACGGGGCCGAAATGGCGCCCGAGGCGGCTCGGATGCTCGTCGCGGCCCACGGCGCCGACCTCGGCAAGCTCGACGCCGAAGCCGGCAAGCTCGCGACCGCCGCGGGCGACGGCGGGGCGATCACGCCCGACCTCGTCGCCCAGCTCGGGGGCGGGGCGCGGGAGATCAGCCCCTTCGCCATCCAGGGCGCGCTCCTGAGCGGGAACGCGGCCTACGCGATCCACGCCGTGCGAGACGTGCTCGACAACGCCCCGAGGGACGCGCACGTCCCGCTCGGGATCGCCGCGATGCAGGCCGCGGCGAAGCTTCATGAACAGGCAGCGACCGGGCGTCCCGCGAAATCGTGGGGAGAGCTCGGTGACGCCCTTTCGCGGGCACGCGGGCGCCTCAGCGTGGACGAGGCGAAACGTCTGTTCGATCTGGCGATCCAGGCCGACGTGAACGGCAAATCAGGCGTGGGCGAACCGGACCGGAACCTCGAAATCCTTGCGGCGGAGTTCTCGCGGGCGCTGTCCGGACGCTGATTCCCAAAGGGATGACGGCCAACGGGCCGATTCGTGCTGCGACGCCGGGGACATCCGCGTCGTTCTCGGTTCGGGATGGACAGGAGGTCCGGGATATGTCAGCTTCTCGCGCGAGCGTCAGGGCGCTCGGCCTTTCTACCGCCGCCTCGATCATGCTGCTCAGCGGCTGCGCCTCCAACCAGGCAGACGAGACCACAAACGTCACCGACGCTGCGCTGACCGACCCCGACGACACACGCTCGGAAGCCACCGACGCGGTGGAAGGGGATGGTGAGGTCTCGGCCGACGCCGAGTCCGCCAGCTCGACCGACGATGACGCGATCACCCAGGCGATGCTCCAGTCCATGCGCGCGATCGACGAGGCCGCGCAGAAGGGACTGATCGAAGAGATGCGGAGCACCCCCTCCGCGCAGCGGCTGCGCTCTTCGACGCCCGGCGCCGTCGCTTCGAACACGACATCGACGGAACCCGCGATCGGCGCCGAGACGACCGCTCCGGACGCCGCTGTCGCCACAGGATCGCACGAGCGAACCGGATCGGCTCCGACCGAGCGACCCGTCCCGCAAGCCCCACCGGAACTGACGACGCCCGCGCTCGCCGCGAAGCTCGTGGAGCGGATGGAGCGAGAGTCAGCCTCCCTGAACCTTGAGGACGCGATGACACTCGCGGCCCTTCGGGACATCGCGCAGATCCCGCGCGATGGCGCCGACCCGCTCGACGTTCTCGACCTCGCCCCGTCCGAGCGTCGCGCCGCCGAGGCCGTCGCGCGGCTCCGAGAGCGGGTCGCCGATTCCGGGGTTTCGGGCGTCGCGGAAGCGATTGAGGCGGCGCACCGGGAGCTGCTCGATGAGGCGACGCTCGACCTGACCGCGGCTGAGCTCTGCACATCGGTCGAGGGCTTCGGGCGATATTCGCCGATCGCGACGCGAAGCTTTCTCGCCGGGCAGTCGCAGCCCGCAATCCTGTATGTAGAAGTCGATCACTTCCGCCATCAGACCGGCGAGGGCGAGTCGGCGACCGAGCCCTATCGCGTCGCGCTGCGACAAGAACTGATGCTTTATCACGACGCCGACGGCCTGCTGGCGTGGCGAAAGCCTGCTCAGGACACGCGTTACGACGCGAGGCGTCCGCTCCGGGATTACTACGTCGTCACGCGGATCGACCTGCCGGCGTCGCTCACGGTCGGACGATACCACCTCAAAGTGGTGATGACTGATCTGGCGGATGGCGCCACAGCCGAGCGGGTGATTCCGATTGATATCGTTGGCGATCGGTCTGCGATCGGGTACGCGCGGCAATGACGCGGGTCCTGACAGATTGGCGCCTGAATGGGTGATCCGGACGCCAGATTGTTCCGGCGGGAACCCGGTTGGCGGTCCAAATGGGATTCTGGCGCTTCAGGGGCGGATCGGCGTGGCCTTGAAGCGTGGCATCGCCGATGCATGTGTGATGGTCATGCGTGAGAAAACGGCGACGCCCCGTTGGGAGGAAATGTCGCGCGATCAGAGCGCATCACCGCGTCGGATCGTCCGGTTCGGACGTATGAAGAGGGTGGTGGAACGCGTGACGGTCGTTGGGCGGGGCTCGCTCTACACTTCACACGCTGGAGGCTTCCATGTTTGAACGATTCACCGATCGTGCGCGGAAGGTCATGGCGCTGGCCAACCAGGAAGCGCAGCGGTTCAATCACGAATACATCGGGACGGAGCACATCCTCCTCGGCCTCGTGAAGGAGGGCTCGGGGGTTGGCGCCAACGTCCTGAAGAACCTCGACGTCGATCTGCGCAAGGTCCGCCTCGAGGTCGAGAAGCTGGTGCGCGCTGGTCCCGAGATGGTGACCATGGGCAAGCTTCCGCAGACGCCTCGCGCGAAGAAGGTCATCGAGTACGCCATCGAGGAGGCCCGGAACCTCAACCACAACTATGTGGGCACCGAGCACCTCCTTCTGGGGCTGCTCCGCGAACACGACGGCGTGGCAGCGCAGGTGCTGATGAACCTCGGTCTGAAGCTCGAAGAGGTCCGCGAGGAGGTCCTGAACCTGCTCGGCGCGGGCGCCGAGGGCGAGAACGAGGGTGGCGAGGCCGCGATGGCCGGCGGATCCGCGAGCTCCGAAGGGCGCGCGAAGGGCAAGAGCAAGACCCCTGCGCTCGACAGCTTCGGTCGTGACCTGACCGAGTTGGCGAAGGAGGGGTCGCTCGATCCGGTGATCGGTCGCGCGAACGAGATCGAGCGCGTGACGCAGGTCCTCTGCCGACGGACGAAGAACAACCCCGTCCTTCTGGGCGAGGCTGGCGTGGGCAAGACCGCGATCGTCGAAGGGCTCGCCCAGAAGATCATCGAGGGCGACGTCCCGGAGATCCTCCACGAGCGTCGGCTGGTGGTGCTCGACCTCGCGATGATGGTCGCGGGCACGAAGTACCGCGGTCAGTTCGAAGAGCGCATCAAGGCGGTGATGAACGAGGTCCGCCGCGCGGGCAACGTCATCCTGTTCATCGACGAGCTGCACACGCTCGTCGGGGCGGGCGGCGCCGAGGGCGCGATCGACGCGAGCAACGTGCTCAAGCCGGCGCTCGCGCGTGGCGAGATCCAGTGCATCGGCGCGACGACGTTCGACGAGTACCGCAAGTACATCGAGAAGGACGCGGCGCTCGCGCGGCGTTTCCAGTCGATCCCGGTCGATCCGCCGAGCAACGAGCAGGCAATCCAGATCCTCTCGGGTCTGAAGGACAAGTACGAAGAGCACCACCGCGTGCGGATCACCGACGAGGCGATCCGGGCGGCGGTCGAGCTCAGCGGTCGGTACATCACGGGCCGTGTCCAGCCCGACAAGTCGATCGACGTGATCGACGAGGCGGGCGCCCGCGTACGCATCAAGAGCATGAGCAAGCCGCCGAGCCTCGCGGAGCTCGAGTCCGACATCGAGCGGCTGAGCATCGAGAAGGACGACGCGGTCAAGAACGCCGACTACGAGAAGGCGGCCGAGCTCCGCGACCGCGCCGAGCAGTTCCGCAAGCAGAAGGAAGAGTTGCAGGAGCAGTGGCGCGCGAAGAGCCAGGAGATCGACGGCGTTGTCGATGAGGAGATCATCGCCGAGGTCGTCAGCAAGATGACGGGCGTTCCGCTGCAGCGTCTCGAGAAGGAGGAGGCCGCTCGCCTGCTCGAGCTCGAGGCCGAATTGCACAAGCGCGTCATCAGCCAGGAGGACGCGATCAAGGCCGTCGCCCGCGCCATCCGTCGCGCCCGCGCCGGCCTGAAGGATCCGAAGCGTCCGATGGGGTCGTTCATCTTCGTCGGCCCCTCGGGCGTCGGCAAGACGCTGCTCAGCAAGGCGCTGGCGGAGTTCATGTTCGGGGACGAGGATTCGCTGATCCACCTCGACATGTCCGAGTACATGGAGAAGCACAACGTCTCCCGCCTCGTCGGCGCCCCTCCCGGGTACGTCGGGTACGAGGAGGGCGGGCAGCTCACCGAGCAGATCCGGAGGAGGCCGTACGCGGTCGTCCTGCTCGACGAGGTCGAGAAGGCCCACCCGGACGTGTTCAACATGCTCCTCCAGATCATGGAAGAGGGCCGCCTGACCGACTCGTTCGGGCGTCACGTCGACTTCCGCAACACCGTGCTCATCATGACGAGCAACATCGGCGCGGACCTGATCAAGGGCGGCGGCGGGTTCGGCTTCCAGTCGAAGAGCGCCGACCGTGACCACGAGAACATCAAGTCGATCCTGATGAAGGAGATCGAGCGGTTCTTCCGCCCCGAGTTCATCAACCGACTCGACGATGTGATCGTCTTCCGCCCGCTCAACCGCGACGACCTGATCCACATCATCGAGTTCGAGGTGGGCAAGGTCGCCAAGCGGCTCGAGGAGCAGGGATTCAAGATCTCCCTGACCCAGCCCGCGAAGGACTTCCTGATCGAGAAGGGGTACAACCCCGACTTCGGCGCGAGGCCGCTCCGCCGGGCGATCGGCACCTACATCGAGGACCCGCTCAGCGAGCAGCTCCTCTCGGGTGATCTCCACGGCAAGAACATGATCCGGATCGACCGGACCGGTGAAGAACAGAACCTGACCTTCGACGCTTCGACGGACGTTCCCGCGAAGCAGCCGGAGGACGGCGAAACGGTGGTCTCCTCGACCTGACGGTCGGGCGTCGACCTGAGCAATGGGATCGCGCGAGGCCGTGGAGGGCCGCGACGACGCCGGGGGCGGGCAACCGATCCCCGGAGTTGGAGCAACCCTCCGCGGCCTTCGCGGCTATATGAGATTGGGCGGAGGGTTGGTCTGACGGCGGAGGTCGGCGGGCCAATCGGAATGACGGTCTTTCGCGCGTGTGTACACTTGGAGCAGCGGCGCCGGCGGCGGCGCCCGCTCTCGCGTCAGTCGAACGTATCCCTGACGTCTCTTGGACAGGGACACGCTCGGAGAGATGGAGCAAAGGTCATGACCTCACAGATGCAGCCTGCCAACGCCTCGGTCCGTCGCGTTCGGAAACTCGCCCTCGTGCTCTCGGCCGCGGGATGCGTCGCGGCGCTGCCGAGCCTCGCGTCGGCCCTGCCCATGCCGCTCCCCGAGCCGCGCCGGGTGAACGTCGAGCGGGCGCAGGCGAAGCCCGGCTTCGAGTTCGCGGACGGGATGAAGCACGACTTCGGCAAGATCTGGGACCACTCGACCGTCAAGCACCGCTTCAAGTTCACCAACGTCGGCGAAGAGCGTCTCTCGATCACCGACGTTCAGACGAGCTGCGGCTGCACGATCTCGGGTGTGCAGGACGCCGACGGGAACGATCTCCCCGCGAACCGCCGCCTCTTCGAGCCGGGCGAGACGGGCTACGTCGTCGCCGAGTTCGACCCGAAGCGTCGCAACGGCGTGCAGATCAAGCCGATCCGGATCTACGTCAACGGTGAGCGGACCCCCGAGTACACCCTCGAGATCCGCGCGAACGTCGATCAGATCATCGAGCAGGAGCCCTCGATCGTCTACTTCCGCGGCGTCGAAAAGTTCGGCGAGCGGCCGACGATGGAGCTCGAGCTGATCGGTCGCGTCGACGACTTCGACGCGAACCTCGCCGAGGGTCAGAACACGGACGATTCTCCGTTCACGATCGAACGCATCGGCGTCGAGGAGCGTGAGGGCGTCGACGGGCAGCCGAAGACCGCGGTCAAGTTCCTCGTGACGGTCAAGGAGGGCGCTGATCAGGGCGTCGTCCGCAACGTCTACGACTTCACGACGACCGACGAGCGAGCCAAGCTGGTGCAGATCCCGATCAGCGCGCAGGTCCTCGGCGACCTGACGACCGATCCTCGTCGCATCAACATCGGGCGCATCGAGCCGGGCTCCGAGGTCGAGACGTCCTTCACGGTGTCGAGCAAGACGCAGCGGGACTTCGAGGTCGAGGAGGTGCTCATCACCGGCGCGTTCCAGCGGGCCGATGTGGACATCACCCCGCTCGAGGAAGGCAAGCACGACGCTTACAAGGTGACGATCAAGCAGATGGCGTCACCGATGCCGCGTCAGAACGGCACCGTGACCGTCAAGACCAGCCTCAAGGATGAGTCGGAGATCCGCCTGAGCTACTACGGCTGGGTCACGCGCGAGGCGGCGACGAACGCCCAGCGCACGCGGGCGCCGCGGGATCCGAACGCGGTCCGCGAGCGGACCACCTCGCGCCCCCAGCGCGCGAACGACTCGATCCGGAACGCCGACGGCGAGCGGGCCGACCCGGCGAACGAGAAGACCTACAGCCCCGAGTGAGGCAAGAAGCCTGATGCGCATCGTGAAGATCGGTCACGAGGGCCTGGGAACGGTCCTCACGCGCGCTCTCGCGCTCGCGGCCATCGCTGGCGGCGCCGGGCTCGCGCAGGCGTGGCTTAGCAAGCCGATGGTGCTTCGCCCGACGGGCGAAAAGACGACAGCGCCGGAGGTCGAGACCATCGATCTCGCGAACCCTGATCGCGAGGGCGACGACGCACCTGAGACGCCTACCTCGCCCGCGACGACGCCATCCGGCACTGACGTCGCCGACGAGCGGGAGACTGAGCCGGAGACGAACGTCGCGCCATCGGATGCCGGGACAGAGAAGGCTGGCGCCCAGTCCGCTGAACCGGACTCCAGGATGATCTCACTCGAGGAGGCGAAGTCGCTTTTCGACAGCGGCGCCGTCTTTGTCGACGCGAGGCTGCGGGCCGATTGGGCGGACGGGCGTGTGCTCGGGGCGTATCAGCTCACCGCGGGCGATCTGACGAGTCCTTCGGCGCGGACGTTCGAGGTCATCGACGCGCTCTCGGCGGCCCCCGCGATCGTCATCTACTGCTACGGCGGCGAGCACTGCGAGGCGAGCGAGGACGTCGCGTTCTACCTCGCCGAGAGCTTCCAGATCGAGGGCGCGATGATTCTCGAGGATGGGTACGAGGCCTGGGCGGACGCCGGCTATCCGATCGAGGGGCCGTTGGAATGAGAACCGTGGACGCCTCGCTCCGCCCCAGCGGGTGGCGGATCGCCGAATCGATCCCGCTGACCCTGCTTCGCCTGGCGCTGGGCGGGCTGATGATCTTCGCCGCCGTGATCAAGATCGATGACCCGACGGCGTTCGCGATCGCGATCCGTTCGTACGGCCTCATCGAGTCTGAGAACGGCTCGTTCGTCCTGCCGCTGCTGGCGTACACGATCCCCTGGATCGAACTGGTGACGGGCGTCTGCCTGGTCCTTGGCGCGTGGGGTCGCGGGGCGGCGTTCCTGCTCGCGGCGATGCTCGCGGCGTTCACGCTCGCGAATTACCTCGTCATCGACGACAACGTCCGCTGCTCGTGCTTCGGCGACAAGGACCCGTTCTGCAAGGATCCGATCATCGGGCGTTGCCAGATGATCCGGGACGGCGTGATGCTCGGCGTCGCCCTCCTCCTCGCCTGGCGCGGGGCGGGGGTCTGGAGCGTCGATCACGCCCTGAGCAGGCTCCGCGCCTCGTCGGCGGCCCATACGTTGGACCGCGACGACGACGAGGCCTAGCGTTCCCGCCGCGCCGGACGTCCGGTCGCGGATCCCGTCGCCCGCTCCGAGCGGGCCTTACGTCCACGACGGAGGCTTGAAGATGAGTCGCTTCTCCCGTTTCGGTGGTCCGCAGGAGCGGATCGAGGTCGTCCGGAAGTCCTTCGACGGCTCGAAGTACGTCGACTACAAGGAAATCGACGCCCTCCGGCGGATGATGAGCCCCAACGGCAAGATCTACGGCCGCAAGCGGCTCGGCCTGTCCGCCCAGGATCAGAAGCTCGTCGCCCAGGCGATCAAGCGGGCCCGTTTCATGGGTCTGCTGCCGTTCACCTCCGCGACGCTCTGACCGAATTCAGCCGCTTTCGCTGATGCCGATCGGCCGATCTTGGCCAGGTGTTGTGTCGTGCATGATCAGTTTTGCGTGAGGGCGAATTCGCCCTGACGTTTCGAGCCGGGAGCCGTCTGATGCTGGTTGCCGCCGACGGATCGCCGATCGACTGGTCGCGGCTCGATGAACTCGCCGACCGGTGTCGCGCCGCCAACGCGACGGACCGCCTTCAGATCGCTTCTGACGGCTTCTGGGCGTTGCTGGGTGACGACGGTCCGAGCGAAGACCGCCCCACCGTCTCGTGGATCGGGTTTTACGGCATCGCCACGCCCGGGAACGACCACGGCGGCGAGCCCGGGATCTCGATGATCCTGCTTGCGCACCGCAACAAGCCGGCGTGCAGCCCCATTGGGATGCACGGCGCGTGCGGGCAGTCGTTCCTCCGTGGAGCGACGCTCGTGGTCGATGACGTGGCGGCGCTGGGCGAGGGCTATGTCGCGTGCGACCCGCGCGATCGGAGCGAGCTGGTGATCCCGATGTTCGATGAGGCCGGCGAGACGTGGGGCGTGCTCGACGCGGACTCGTTCGCGGTCGGAGCGTTCGGCGCTGATGAAGCGGACCGTCTCGAGCGGTTCTGTGTCGACGCCGGGATCTCCTCACGGGCGGCGGACGACCGGGAATTCACCGGCCGCTGAGATCGCGGCGAAGTGACCATCGGTCGTTCATACCCGGTCAGATGTCACCCGTCTTCGGGATCGACTGGAGCTGTGTCGACTTCTGGACCGACGACGTCGCCGCGGCGCGGATCGAGCGGGCCCCATTCGATCTTGCTTGCGCCGAGGAGTGTGCCGGTGGCGAAGGCGAGATCGATCTGGGCGATCTGATAATCAACCACGGCCTGGATCTCGGTGAGTCGCGCCTGCGCGAGGTTCGCGTCGGCGTCGAGGACGTCGATGCTGTTCGAACGGCCCACGTTGAATTGGCGGGTTTCGGCCTCCAGCGTCCGGGTGTTCAGGCGAACGGCTTCCTGCGCGGCGCGGATGCGTTGCCAGCCAGACTCGATGGTGTCGACCGCATCGAGGACTTCCTTGCGGATGGTCTGACGCCGCGCGGATTGTGTGGCGAGACGCTGGAGGCGGGTGAGAACAGCTCGCTCAACCGCGGCCTTGCGTTGCTGGTTACCGAGGGGGATCTCGGCCGTGACGCCGAGTTGCCATGACTCGAAGCGGTTCTCGCTCGCGACACGGACGGCCTCTTCAAAGTTCTGACCGAGGCCGTCGACGCGGTAGGTGTAGTCGAGGCTGAGGAGCGGGAGGGCCTGGTTCTCTGAGAACGCGACGGTCGCGGCGTCACGGGCGAGGTTGAGCTCGATCTCGAGAAGCTCCATCCGCTGTGCCATCGCCTCATCGGCGAGCGCGGAGCCATCGAGGAGATAGGGGACGGGATCGGGGTCGCTCGAGGTGACGATGTCGACCTCGGTATCGACATCGAGGCCCGGGATGTTCAGGAGCCGCTTGAGCTCACGCTGCTGAAGCAGGACATTGTTGTCGGCGCGGATGATCTGCTCGATGCGATCGGCGGCGCCGCTCTCGGCGCGGAAGATCTCGATCTCGGCAACGGCGCCGGCGTCGAAGCGACGCTGGGCGCGTTCGCGCTGCTCGAACGCGAGTTCGTACTGCTGGAGACGGACGAGCAACTCCTCGCGCGCGGCGTAGAGGCGCCAGTAGGCGCGGTCGGCCGCGGCGACCTGGCGGATGACCTCGAGCTTGGTGCGGGCCTCGGAGGCCTGGCGATCGAGGTCGGCGACGCGGACCTGATACATCGTCGCGCGACGGCCCGCGCCGCGGAGGAGCGGGTGGGAGAGCGAGAACTCGACATCCTGCGAATAGTTCGGGTTGAGGAACGTGAACTGGTTGTCGGTCACACGCCTCGTGAAGGGGGCGCTGACCTGGAACGTGCCGCCCGTTCGGAGCGGGACGCGGAGGCCCGGGCTCACGAAGATGCTCTGGCTCTCGCCCGCCTCGAGCGCGGTGGCGACGGCCGCGTCGTTGTCGTTGACCTGGGCGTTGGCAAAGAGGACGGAATCGAAGCGACCCTCCTCCTCGTTGAGGGTCTCAGCGGCGATGGCTGGGTTGATCAGCGCGACGCGGAGGTCGAGGTTGTTCTCGAGCACCGCGGCGCGGGCCTGCTCGATGATGAGCTCGTACTCGGGCTCCTCCTCGAACTTCGCCCGCATCGACGCGATCCGGGCTCGCTCCTCGTCGGGCGACATCGCCGTCGGCTCGACCGCTGCGTTGGGAAGATCGAGCGTACGGACGCGTCGGAGGCGGTCGAGGGAGACGCGGCGGTCGTAGTCGCGCTCGTCGTCGAACAGCGCCTGGGTCTCGTACGGACACCCGGCGATGAGGGGGATACAGACGGCGAGGAAGGTCGCGGCGAGGGCTTTGAGCATGTCGAGGTCTCTACTTCCGAGGTCCGAACGGGCGCGGCGTCGGGCCCGGTGGCTTACTCGTGCCTGAGCGCGTCGATGGGATTCAGCCGAGCGGCTTTCAGAGCAGGGAACATCCCCGCGATCACGCCCACGAGGACGGAGGAGAGGAGGGCGAGCGCGACGGCCCAAGTCGGCACCTCGGCCTGATCAAGCGGGAAGTTGGGCAGGAAGCGGCCCGCGCTGACCAGGCCGTAGCCGATGCCGAGGCCGATGAATCCCCCGATAAGGCAGAGCACGATCGCCTCGACGAGGAACTGGAGGAGCACGATGTAGGGCTTGGCGCCGAGAGCCTTGCGGAGCCCGATCTCGCGCGTCCGCTCGGAGACGGAGACGAGCATGATGTTCATGATGCCGATCCCGCCGACGAGCAGCGAGATGGAAACCACGACGAGCGCGATCACGCCGATGACGCCCGCGACGCCGTTGAACTGGCTGATGGCGTTCTGAAGAACCTGAACGCCGAAGGTATCCTCGTCCTCGCCCGAGAGGCCGCGGTGCTGGCGGAGGATGAACTTCGCGTCGACGAGCGCGTCCTGCGCCGCTTCCGGGCTGGTCACCTGGCAGATGCAAAACGTCCAGCTATAGGGGTTCATCATCTTCGACGTCTCGAAGGGGATGAACAGCTCGCTGCGCGCCTCGCCGCCGCCGAACATGGCCGAGACCTCTTTGGTCTCAAGAACTCCGACGATCAGAAAGCGTCGACCGCCCACCCGGAGATAGTCGCCCGTCGGATCAGCGTCGAGATTGAGCTCCTCGATCGCGACCTCGTTGATCAGGCACACCTGCCTGTGTTGCTCGTCGTCGATGCGGCTGATCCGCCGTCCGAAAATGACATCCCGGTCGTCGATGATGTGCCATTCGGGCCACATGCCGCGGACGGTCACGGCCCGCTGGGTCGTCTTGCCGAACTGCACGTCCTCGTTCGTGCTGCACATCGGTGTGACCAGCTCGATGTTCTCCGAGCGATCAACCAGAAGGCGGGCCTCCGAGGTGGTGATCTTGACGTCCGACCAGTCCATCACGGTCTGCTTTGCGTCGGGGACATCACCCCAGATCCACATCTTGCGGGCGCCGAACGTCTCGAACTCGCTGAGCACGAACGTCTTCATGCCGTTGAGGGCGCCCATCACCGCGATGACCGACCCCACGCCGATGATGATGCCGAGCGCTGTGAGCATCGCCCGCGTCTTGTTCGCCCAGACCTGCCCGAGCGCAAGCGGAATGGTCTGGAAGAACAGCCGGAAAATGAACATCGGGATCGCGGTCACGCCTCGACCTCCGATCGATCGAGCGAATCGACGTGCACGGTCGCGTGACCGTTCTCGCCCGGGCCGTCGGGCGTCGGAGCGGGGACCGATGACGCGCCGAGACCAGAAGCGACGGCGCGGACCCAATCCTGGTGGACCGGGTCCTCAGCGGTCGGGTGGTCGGAAACAATGCTCCCGTCCCGGAGACGGACGATGCGCTGGGCGTGGCCCGCGACGTCCTCCTCGTGGGTCACGACCACGATCGTCTGGCCGTCCGCGTGGAGTTCCTGGAAGAGAGCGATGATCTCGATGGTCGTCGTGCTGTCGAGGTTGCCGGTGGGTTCGTCCGCAAGCAGAATGCTCGGCTGGTTCACCAGCGCGCGCGCGACCGCGACACGCTGACGCTGCCCGCCCGAGAGCTGGTTCGGGCGGTGGCCCATGCGGTCACCGAGGCCGACACGCTCAAGGGCCCGTTTGGCGCGGCGCGTCGCGGTGAAGACGTTGCGCCGGCTGTAGAGCATCGGGAGCTTGACGTTCTTCACCGCCGTCGCGCGGTTGAGCAGCTCGAAGCTCTGGAAGATGAACCCGATCTCCTCGTTGCGGACGAGCGCGAGCTGCGACATCCCAAGCTTGTGCGTCGCCCGGCCGCCGAGGATGTACGTGCCCCCCGTCGGCTTGTCGAGGCATCCGAGGATGTTCATCAGCGTGCTCTTGCCCGATCCCGAGGCGCCCATGATCGCGACGAACTCGCCCCGCATGATGTCGAGATCGACGCCGCGCAACGCATGCACACGCTCGTCGCCGATGCGGTAGGTCTTCTTGAGACCCCTGATCCGGATGGCGGGCGCTTGCTCGGTCATGGGCTCGGTCACTCGTTCGACGCGGTCTGCTTTGAATCGTCGTCGGACTCGGCGGCGGACGCGGGGGCCTCCTCCGAGTCCTCATCTTCAGCGACCTTCTCGGAGTCTGCGTCGGTGTCATCCGGCTCGCCATCGGCGCCGGTATCCGCCTCCGCTTCATCCGCGTCGCGATCGCGGATCTTCTTCTTGTGGCTGATGCTCTGAAGCTCGCGGTACGGTCCAACCACCACCACTTCGCCGACCTCGAGACCCTCTTCGATCATGGTGTCGCGCAGGTCGCTCGAGCCGACGTGGACGGGCGTTGCGATCGCTTCGCCGTCGATCATGCGGTAGACGACGCGGGTGAAGGTCTTGTCGCGATCGACGAGCGCATGATTACGGAGGTCCTCGGGCATCGCGTCGACGCGAATCTCGAGAACGGCCTGGCTCGGCACCTTCACGGCGTCGAAGAACTTCTCGACCGCGATGTCCGTTGAGGCGCTCAGCCCGCTGAGCAGCCGCTCGCCCTCGGGCAGATCGAGAGCGATCTCGATAACGAAGTATCCAGTACCCGAGGTCGAGACCTGACGCTTGAGGCCGATCTTCTCGACCACGCCCGTGTACTCGCGGTCCTCGTACGCGTTGATGAACACCGTGGCGGTCTGATCGACCTCAACGGGAGCGATGTTGGTCTCGTCGACCTGGGCCTTGAGGAGCATCGACGAGCGGTCGGCGATCTCCATGATCACGCTGCCCGGGGTGTTCGTCGTGCCGACGATCGCGGTCTCGCCGACCTCGGTGTTCAACGCCGTCACCGTGCCGGTCATCGGGCTGGCGATAACGGTGTTCTCGATGTCCTTCTGGACGCGCTCGATGTTGGCCTTCGCGACCATGATCGAGCCCTCGATCGCCTTGAGCCCCGACTGGGCCTGGAGCCACCGGGCCTCGGCGGAGTCGAGCTCGCTCTTCGGGGCGTCGCCCGTCTCGTTGAGCTGTGCGGCCCGCTCGAACTCGATGCGGGCGTTGATGAGATCGGCCTTCGCGCCGTCGAGCCGCGCCTCCTCGATGAGCAGCGAGGCCTTCGCCGACTCGAGCTGAGCGACGAGGTTCTGCGGATCGAGGCGGACGACCACCTCACCCTCTTCGACGAAATCGCCCTCACGGAACGGCAGGGCGAGGATCTTCGCGGAGACCTGCGAGCTGATCTGCACCTTCGTGCGCGGCTCGATCGAGCCGGGCGCCGAGACCGTGCGGACGAGGTCGCCCCGCTCCGCGGCCTGGACCTGCACCGCCGTCGCCTCAGGGCCGCTCGACTTCCCGAACATGCCCGCGAGCTGGAACCCGCCGCCGCCCGAACCCTTGGCGCCTTCACCCGAGTTCGCGCCCGCGGGGACGCTCGCGCCGCTCAGGACGAATGCGATACCACCGCCCGCGAGGACGAGGATGAGCACCAACGCGACGACCCATTTCCACATGACGAACCCCCCGGCTGGGTGCGGCGGCTCTCCGACCTGATCGGCGGGCGACGATGTCGGCCCCGTGAGCCGACCAACCCATCGCCGCGTCCTTGGGAAGGTTACGCGACGGATTTCGACCCCTTGACCCGGGTTGCACCGCTGCGAACGAAAGAAGTTTCACAGATTCCGGGAACGAACCGAGCCCCGCGGCGTCCGCGTCCCCATGCCAACAATGTCGCATGGTGTGGACCGTCGCGGGCTGGTCGCTCATCGTCATAGGCGCAGGAATCACGCTGTGGGCGTGGTTCGGCGATCAACCGCGCGGACGGCGGCGGTGCCGGAAGTGCTGGTACGACATGTCGTCGGTGAACGGCCTCGGCTGCCCCGAGTGTGGCCGTGTCCATCGACACGAGGGACGGCTGTGGAAGACACGCCGGCACTGGGGAGTCGCGATCCTCGGCGTGGTGGTCGCTTCCGCGAGTTTCCTGGTCTGGCGCGTTCCGGCGTTCCAACGAGACGGCTGGCGCGCGGTCACGCCGACTTGGGTGATGCTCTGTTTCTTTGAATCACTCGACGATTGGGGACCGGGATGGACGAGGGCGCTGAACGATCGCATCGGCGGACCCGGCGTAACCGACTGGCATCGGACACTGCTCGTCCGCCGCGCGATTGAGGTCGCGGGCGACGACGAGGCGAGCGCCGCGGATCGCGACCGTGCGGCATGGTGGATCATGGCGTCCGAGGACCCGAACGGCTCGCATCTCTACAACACGGTCGCGCCGCGCGTGCCCGCGTATTCGGAGCGAGTGTCGTCGCTGTCCGTCGATACAGACGGCGCGATGCAAGCGCTGGCCTCGATGCTCCGCTCGGGAGATCCGGCGCTGCAGAGCCGAGCGGCGCACACGCTCGGGTCGTACTACAGCTCGTACGGCGCCCCCAAGCCCGACGGCGTCCCCTCCATGCGGCTCTATCCGCTTCTCGCCGCGACCATCGCCGACGACGACGCGCGTGCGAGCGAAGCCGCTGCTTCGGCGATGAACATGCTTGCTCGTTCCAACATCGTCTGGACGCTCGCGCACGGACGCGATCGCCTCGGCGAGTGGACGCCGATGCCCGAATCGGTCGGAGTATGGGCAGATCCCTGGCCCGATAACGACGCGATGATTGATCGTGTCGCGGCCGACATCGACCACGAGGATCCTCGCGCCATCGCCCTCGCGCTCTGGGTGATCGCGGTCATGGAACCGGAGCGTCTCCGCGAGTCGCGGGTGCTGGAACTCAGGAATCACGAGAGCAAACTGGTCAAGACTGCCGCGGCGGAGGCGATGAACAAGGCCACGGCGAGCGGCGTGACGCTGCTCGAGACCGAGGACATCGTGTCGATCGTCCGCGCAGCCGACGATCCGCAATCGATCAACAACGCGATCGGCCTGGCCTCCAAGCTCGACCCGGTCCCGACGCCCGTCGTGGATCAATTCATCGAGTGGGCCAGCTTCGGCACACAGAACATGCAGGCGGTCTCGGCGCGACGCTGGCTGCAATGGTGGCGCACCAACGAGAAGCTGGCGCCCGAAGACCACGATCGAGTCGGCGAATGGCTCGCCAGCGGGATCCCCTCCCCGGAAGAAGACGAATAGGCGCCGCCCCCCCCCGGAAGGTGTCGGTCAGACCATCCCGCCGTTCACGCGAAGCACCTGCCCGTTGACCCATTGCCCCTCCTCGCTTGCGAGGAACGCGACGGTGGGGGCGATGTCACCGACCTCGCCGAGCCGCCCGAGCGGGATCTGACTCTTGATC
The DNA here is from genome assembly GCA_002706885.1 of Phycisphaerae bacterium. Classification (GTDB taxonomy): domain Bacteria; phylum Planctomycetota; class Phycisphaerae; order Phycisphaerales; family UBA1924. The sequence goes on along the minus strand of PAKY01000063.1, from coordinate 7,364 downwards.
CGCGCGACGAGCTCGTCGGACTTGCCGTCGAAGAACAGCTCCGTCGCGACAGGGCCGGGCGCAACCGCGTTGACCGTGATCCGGCGCGAGCCGAGTTCCTTTGACAGGATGTGCGTCATCGTCTCGACCGCGCCTTTGCTCGCGGCGTACGCCCCGTAGGTCGGAAGCCGAGAACCCACGACGCTCGTCGAAAGGTTGATGATCCGCCCGCCGTCACGGAGACGCTTCGCCGCCTCGCGCATCCCGTTGAAGGCGCCCTTGACGTTGACCGCCATGATCCGATCAAACGCCTCGTCATCGGTCTCGGCGATCGGCGCGAGGCTCAGAACGCCCGCGTTGTTGACAAGCACATCGACGCCGCCGAAGGCCTCCGTTGCTTCGTCGAACATCCTCACGACGTCCGCGCGCTTGCTCACGTCGGCCTGAACAACCTTCGCCTTGCCGCCGTCGGACGAGATCCGCTCCGCGACCTCGTTCGCGGCGTCGGCGCGCCCGGCGTAGTTGATGACGACGCCGAAGCCGTCCGAAGCGAGCCGCTCGGCGATAGCGGCGCCGATGCCGCGGGAGGAGCCGGTGACGACGGCGGACTTGGGTGTGGGTAGGTTGGGCATGGAAAACTCCGTGTTACAAGCTCCGGGCCGGTCGTCAGGACCGCTCGTCGTCCTCAGAACGACGGACCGTCTCGATCAGCGTCGCAACGGGCTTTCGGAGCGGCGGAACGCTCTCAATCGCGGTGTCCCAGAGCAGGCCGGTGTCGATTCTGTCGTACACGTGCACCATAAAATTTCGAAAGTCGCGCACCTTCTTCCACGGGATATCAGGGTGTGCGTCGCGAAAGTCCTCCGGTAGGCGTCCTGCCGCTTCGCCAAGCGTGATGAAGACCGAACGGACCGCGTGGATCGTCTTGAGATCGCGCGAAAACTGATCTCTGTCTGCATCGGCGACGAATGCCGCCATCGTGTCGATCGCTTCGAGCATGTCCTCGAGCGACTGGAGAATCCGATCAGACGCCTCAGGCGACACGAATCAGATCCCGGCTCACCGCCGCGCGGAACCGCGGCCGCAGTCCATCGTGGTCGGTGACGAGATCCACTCGCCGATCGATCACCGACTCCAGCCGATCCTTGACGTCCGTCAACGTCATCATCGTGTAGCGGACACCCTTGCGGAACGCGATGAGAACATCCACATCGGACGCGGCGCCCGCGTCACCGCGCGCGACCGATCCGAAGACCCCCAGCGACTCGACGCCGTAGCGGTCGCCGAGTTCTGGAAGCACCGTCCGAAGGGCTCGGATGACCTCGTCGCGAGTCATGCACAGAGTCTACCGCCCGACGAGCAAAGAGCCGCCACAAACGTGATCACAACTCAATATCGCGGCAGGCCTGCGATTCATCGAGCAGCAGTCTATCGACGAGTCGGCTCGGAGAGCCGACCTACCCAGACCCACAGTCTCACCCGAGCCCGAGCTTCTCCGCCACGTACGCCGCCGCCCGATCAAGCGACACTCGCTCCTGGGCGAGCGTGTCGCGCTCGCGCACGGTCACCGTCTGATCCGTCAGGGAGTCGCCGTCGATGGTGAAGCAGAACGGGCACCCGGCCTCGTCCATGCGGGCATAACGCTTGCCGATGTTCTGCTTGGGGTCGAACTCGATGGCGCCGAGGTGGCCGAACCGCTTGCGCAGGTCGGCCGCGAGCTTCTCGCCGACCTCGGGCATGCCGTCCTTGTTGACGAGCGGGAAGACCGCCGCCTTGATCGGCGCGAGGCGCGGGTGGAACTTCATGAACACCTTGCTCGGGCGGCTCTCGTCGGGCGTGTACGCCTCGCAGAGCGACGCGAGCACGCCGCGGTCGAGGCCGGCCGAGGGCTCGATGCAATCGGGCAGGTACCGCTCGTTGCGTTCCTGGTCGAAGTACTCGAGCTTGACGGTGCTCGCGGGGTGGTTCTGGTGGGCCTTGAGGTCGAAGTTCGAGCGGTGCGCGATGCCCTCGAGCTCGCCAAACCTCGGCGCCGTGAAGGGGAAGCGGTACTCGACGTCTGACGTGCCCGCGCCCTCCTTGGCGTAGTGGGCGAGCTCGTCCTTGTCGTGCTCACGGAGGATCAGGTTGTCGCCCGCGAGGCCGAGCGACTTCCACCAGCTCATACGCCAGTCGCGCCAGAACGCGTACCAGTCCTTCGCCTCGCTCGGGTGGCAGAAGAACTCGACCTCCATCTGCTCGAACTCGCGGCTCCGGAACGTGAAGTTCCTGGGCGTCACCTCGTTCCGGAACGCCTTGCCCGTCTGCGCGATGCCGAAGGGCACCTTGACGCGCGTGGTGTCGATGACGTTCTTGAAGTTGATGAAGATGCCCTGCGCGGTCTCGGGGCGGAGGTAGGCCTTGTTCGCCTCGTCGCGGATCGGGCCGGGGTAGGTGTCGAACATCAGGTTGAAGGCACGGGGCTCGGTAAGCGTCCCAGCCTCGCTCGCGTCCGGACCGACCGTCACCTTCAATTCATCCGCCGAGAGGCTCGTCAGAGGGCACGTATCGATCTCGGCATCGCTCAGCGCTCGCTTCTTGTACTTGTCGAGCTTCTTTCGCGCCGTTGCGTACGACTTGTCGTCGTTGTCGACATAGGCATAGATCTGACCCGAGGTATCACCCTTCTCGCCGAGGCACATCAGATGATCGGCGCGATACCGCGCTTTCGACTCGCGGCAGTCCACCATCGGGTCGTTGAACCCCGCGACGTGCCCGCTCGCCTCCCACACCTTCGGGTTCTGGATGATGCAGGTGTCCACGGGCACGATCCGCACCGGGTTCCCGTCGGGGCCCGCCATGCCCTGGCAGGGGTTCATCACCACGTCCTGCCACCACGCGTCGCGGAGGTTCTTCTTGAGCTGGGCGCCGAGGGGGCCGTAGTCCCAGAAGCCCTGGATGCCGCCGTAGATCTCGCTCGCCTGGTAGATGAACCCGCGGCGCTTGCACAGCGCCATCAGGTCGTCCATCGCGATCGTCGGCTTCGGGCTCGTCTCGGACATCGGGTCGTCTCCTTACAGGGACGCCATCGTAGAGCCGCCCCCGCTCGATGACCGACCCCACATTCCCTCAACCGGGGAGGTGTTATCGGTGACTTCGCGCTCCGGTTGACGGCCACACCACCAGCCTGAGGCACTCACCGGCAATTTGAAGCGACCGACCCATCAAAAAAGCGACGCCCTCTTCAATACGGCCACCCAAACTGAACGATACCAGAGCCATGCAGTCGCCTGTCCCGATCGCGGACGTCGCCATGCCGGGCGTCGAAGTCCTGGTCACCGAGCCGGGGGGTCAGTCGTCGGAGCACCGCGCGACCGTCGTCGGAATCGGGACCCGCACCATCGTCGCGACGATCAAGCGCTTCCTCTATCCGGGCTCCTACGCCATCATCACACTCCCTGATCTCTACGACGCTTACGAGAACGTCGAGGGGACCGTCACCGACTGCGACTACGAAGGCGCCAAGGCGCACACGATCACCATGCGGACGAAGGCGGAACTCGACGTCACCCGCTTCGTGCCGGTCGAGGCCATGCCACCTGAAATGGTGGATCACACCGAGGCGTCGCTTCAGGTATCCGTATTTCACCTGACCCAGCGGGGACTGCGCAAGGAGATGGTCGCCGCGGCGCTGCAGGCGACCGACGCGACCGTCACCGCGTTCGAGTCGGGGGGTGAGCTCCTCGGGCGGATTGCGGTCGAGGATCCTGGGGTCTGCGTGATCGACCTCGAATCATGCGAGGCCGACGTCGAGGGGTTCGTCGCGTCGTGCAGGGTCTCCGGGTGCACCGGGCCCATCATCGCGATCGCCGGGCGCGGCGCCGACGACCCGCCCGAAGGCGTCTTCGAAGAACTCATCCGACTGCCGGCGCGCCCCGAGATGATCGTTACGTGCATCCGGAAGCTGCTCGGCAACCGGCGCGAGGCCAACACCACCACGAAAACGACGCTCCCGCCCGTCGTCATGAGCAATCCACGTGCGCTCGAAATGCTCACGCACTACGTCGATCACTGCCTGACCATGCTCCGTGATCTCAGCCTTCTCGGCCCGAACGCAGGCCCGGACGCGGCGCGCGAGGTGATGCAGGAAATCAGCGACACCGCTCTCTCGTACGGCGTCGACGCGCTCGCGACCGCGGCCATGGACGCGTACAAGATGATCAACGCCACCGCGTCGATCTCCGAATCGGCCCTCACGATCGGCATGGTGCAGCGGGCGCTCCGCAAGCTCCAGCACGCGATCGATGAGCACGCGGGCAGCGCCAAGCATCGCACGGTCGCCTGACCCTTCCGCGACCGTCGATCGACCGAAGATCTAGGGCTGAACGAGGCGCTCAAAGAAATCGCGCCATGTCACACCGCTCGCCTCGCGTCGCGCCTCGGCTTCGATCTCGTCGAACGGGACCACCTCCGGCGGCGGCGCAAGAGCGGTCGGCGCATCGCCCGGAGCCCTCGCGAGCTGCAACGCCCCCGACCCGCTCACCGTAACGACCCACCGGCCCTCACCGAGGGATCGGTAGACCGCCTGGCCAAATCTCGCCCCCTCGTCCTCCCAGTCGATCGTCTCGAGATCAGGGTCGATGAGCGTTGCGAACATCGGTGGCGTGTTGGCGTCGAACACTCTGCGGATCCACACACGCCCCTCGACGAGCGCGAAATCGACGTAGATCTCCCGCGACGGGTCGTACGGCGTCTCGATCCGCCGAATCGCTCCGACATCGGTCCGGACGACCACCGACAGGTCGCCATTCTCGACCACAAGCTCGGTCACCGCGGTCCGCTTCGCGGCGTCGTTGAAGCGGGAGCGGAGCTGCTCGTAGTCGCTGGTGAGGGTTTCGACCCGTTCGCGGTAGACCGCAGCCTCCGTGCGCGAGCGTATGAGCTCGAGCCCGAACATCGCGGCGACACCGCTCGCCGCGAGGATGGCCACCGCGGGCAGCGCGCGGCCGAACAGCACCGACGCGAAAGACGCCATGCGTCGATCATCGTCCGATCGAGTGAAATAGGTTGAATCAGGTCGGCGCGAGCGAGATCAATCGCGATAGCGACGCACGCAAACCGTGTCGTTCTGCCCACCGAATCCGAAGCTGTTCGAGAGGCAAACATCGACGTTCCCGCCCGTGTCGCGGGCCTCGAGGGGGACGTGGTCGAGATCGCACTCCTCGTCGGGCTGGCGAAGGTTCGCCGTCGGCGGGATGTGACCGGTCTCAATCGCCTTCACGCACGCGATCAGTTCGACCGCGCCCGCGGCCTGGATCAAATGCCCGAGCATGCTCTTCAGCGAAGCGAACGGCACGCGACCGGCCATGGGACCGAAGACCGCCTTGACGGCGCGGGTCTCGATGCCGTCGTTCTCGGGCGTCCCCGTACCGTGAGCCGAGAGGTACTGCACGGGCGCCCGCCCCTTCTCGTCGGTCTCGTGCGGGTTGATCCCCGCCTGGCTGAGCGCCCGAGCCATGGCCCGTTGGGCGCCGACGCCGTCCGGCTCGATATCGGTGATCCGGTACGCGTCCGCGGAACTGCCGAAGCCGACCACCTCGGCGAGCGGCTTGGCGCCGCGGCGGAGCGCGTGATTGAGCTCCTCGAGGATCACCACACCCGCGCCCTCGCCCATCACAAAGCCGTCGCGCGTCTTGTCGAACGGACGGCTCGCGGTGGTCGGGTCGTCGCGGCGGTTGCTCATCGCCGTCAAACGCATGACCCCGGTCATGCCGAGCGGGTGGATCATCGAGTGAGCGCCGCCGCTGAACATCAGTTCAGCGTCACCGCGCCTGATGATCTCGAACGCCTCGCCCGTCGCCTGCGTGCTCGCGGCGCAGGCGGTCATGCAGTTCATCGCGGGTCCACGCACGCCGAACGCCCGCGCGAGGTGCGTGAGCGAGAGGTGCGGCTCCTGCTCAAGCTCGGCGACGGCCATCATGCACGCCTCGGCCGACCGAGCCCACGCCCCGAAATCGACATCGCCCCGTCCGTCCCCGAGCGAGTCGTCCCAGGACGCGAGATTGGTGCGAAAGAAATTGTCGTAATCGAGCGAGCCCTCGCCCGAGCCAAGGTAGACGCCGAAGCGGTCTAGATCGACGTCCGCGGTCAGCGCGCCGCTCCGATCGCCGAGCCCCGCCCGCTCCCAGGCCTGCGCCGCCGCGGCGAGGGCGAAACGTGTCCCGACGCCGGCCCGCGCGTGCGTCGCCGCTTCCTCGCCCATGAAATCGGCGAGGTCGAAGCCGCGGACCTCCGCCGCGAAGTTCGTCGGGCAGGTCGACGCGTCGAAACGCGTCACCGGTCCGATGGCACTCTCACCCGCGAGGAGGCGTCGCCACACGCCATCGAGATCGGCGCCGAGCGGGGTGACCCACCCCATCCCCGTGATGACGACGCGCCGTCCGAATTCAGTCATCGTCCTCTTCACCCTCGACGTCGTCCCCGTCCTCGACGTCCTCGTACTCGTCGTCATCCTCGTACTCGTCGTCGTCCGTTTCACCCGCGAGCTCGCGGAGCTTGTCGGGGTTGAGCACGCGGACGAGCCCGTCCTTGAGGCGACGCTCGCCGAAGTTGATGATCAGACCCAGCTCGAGATCCGCGGCGCGGAGGATCGCCCGGAGCTCATGACGGGGCTGCCCGCCGATATCCATCTGCTCGGCCATCAGGCCGACGATGAACCGGTCGCCGATGTACAGGTCCGCGGTGACCTGCCCCACGACCTCTTCGTCGAACTCGACATCGAAGGCGTGGTTCGCCTTGAACGAGATCTCTTCGTGCTTGAACTCGATGGCGAGCGCCTTGCGATAGACCTCGAGCGGGTACCCCGGTCCGAGCTCCTTGTGCACCTCGATCGCGCACCCGATGACGCGACGCGACAGTTCCGTCAGCGCCGGATCGAGATCGCTCAGCGGGACGCCGCCACGCCGATCGTCGCGGTCGTAGCCGCCGCCCTGATCGTCCCGACCGCGATGACCGCCGTGACCACCGTGGCCGCCATGACCACCATGACCACCACCCTGACGCCCGCGGTTGTACCCGCCGCCGCCGCCATGTCCGCCTCCGTTGTGCCCGCGCGGGCCGCCGCGATAGTTGCCGCCCTGCCTGCCGCCTCTGCCGCCGTTTCTGTAGCCGCCGTTCATTGTTGAATCTCCTAGGTGTTTACAAGCCGGCGCGTGCCGCGCCATGGGTGGTCAAAGCGACGAAATCCTACCCGCCTCACGCCCCGCCCGGCGCCCGGAGGACCATCGCCCCCACCTGACCGCCAAGGGAAACGCTCGTCACGAGCGCACAACGAAGCGGACGCTCTTCCGCGCCGGTCGAACCTGCGAGCGCCCCGTCCACCGGACGCCCGGCGTGCAACCGGGAGG
>PAKY01000062.1 GCA_002706885.1 Phycisphaerae bacterium | reverse complement strand
TCTCCGCCACTAACATCAGTGAAATCAAGGGCTTGGCAGGTTTAGACCTCCAGGCCCTTTTTCTTTGAACCGCTAGTTTGGTGTAAGCGAGCGGCGGATTTGGCATAACCTTGCGCGGTCTTTGGCATAGCTAAGGACCGGCCGAATTGCAATATTTCGCGCGGTCTTTGGCACCACTAATAGCGGAACAGCGGGACTCTGTAACGTCGCATAGCTTTAGTGCAATTCACTCATTGCCGCCAGGTAATCCTCAGGCGAGACGTTCATCGCATGACAGACCGCCAGAGCAGTTTCATCCAGCAATTCAACTGCCGGAATCTTGCGTTGGGCTTGCCTGCTTTTCAAGGCTGCGATGTCTCTCCTAATGTCATCGACTAACTGGGTCGCATTGCGCTGTGCCTTCGGAGTAGGCGACAGACTGAAGCGAGCCGCAGCCAAGGCCGGCAAAGAGCTCATGCCGTCTAGGGCTGGGAAATTGGTTAGCCCAACATGGTGCAGTTCAAGCACCTCGCCCGTTTGCTTTTCATAGCTGAAAACCGGGCTGAGGTAGCGGTACTCCTTGCCCGCAATCATGGCTACGGCATTCTTTGTCCAGTCGACCTGCGTGGCGAACAGGCCAAGGCCTTCGCGCCACTCCAGGGCCTTGCCCTTGAACCACGCAGCGGCCGGGGCGGGCCGGCCATTCTCGGCACTGTTGAGGGTCTGGTGTTCGTAGTCAATCACCAGATCGGTGGCGAGGGCGGCAGCCTTGGCAATTAGTCTAGTGGCCACTTGGCCGTCGATATACCAGTGGCCGGCGTGGACATCCTTGGGACGACCATCACGGGCCTTGAAGGCGCCAGCCGGGAACAGCTGAATGGCGGTATCCTTTGCCCTGATCTCGAAGGTGCAGGCGGCAACGGCAGACTGACTGCCTGCCACCGCCTTGCCGCTCGTGCCTGCCATGGATACCTCCCGCATTAAGCACCAGTACCGGTGGAACCGTAGGCCAGCTGCCAGAAGCCATAACCCGATGCAACACGAGCTTCGGAGCCGAACTTGTACTTCTTCAGGTTGAACACCGAGTCAGACTCAGGGCTGACCTGCGCCACGAACTCTGGCGCCTTGCGCTCCTGGTAATTGAAGGGGCGGATCGGCTTGGAGGTGTCCAGCAGGAACCATGCGGTGTCCGATTCAATGCGCCCGTCCACTACTAGCTCAGCGGCGCCACGGTAAGGGTTCGGGGCGCCATCGGCCAGTTCTTCGTTGGTCAGAAGCATGCGAGCGGTATCTTCGAGCGCACCACCGACCAGGAGCACAGTGGGCACCACGTTGAGTGAGCGACCTTCCTCGTCCTTCATTGCACGCAACCCTGCCTTGGCCGCGCCGAAGCTGGCCTGGGCCGCAGCCAGGGTGGCGTTGGAAAGCGGCGCAGTGCTCTTGTTGCTGACGGAGTTTCCACCGACCGGGTGATCGGTATCGAAGAAGTACTGACCATCGTAACAGGGCGCTGTGAAGCTCTTGTTCACTGCCTCGAACACGATCTCGTCAGCCAGCTGAGCGGCGGAATGGCCGGCCATTTGAGCAGGCGGCATGTAGATTCCAATCTGATTATCTTCGATGTGCTTGCGCTCAACCTCGATGGTGGCCTCGAAGGAGGTGTTGGGTATCTCATAATGCGAGGCGGCAAGGTTCTTGATTTGCTTGGCGCCAACCCAGCGCTGCATGCGAGGGAATGCGCTGAGCCAGTGATAAACATTACTGGCACCCGTAGACGGGACCTTCATGGCGATCTTGTCCCAACTGGTTGGGGCCGCCCCGAACCCTCGGGTGAATTCGGCGCGAAGATCGGTGTAGAGCGTTTGAAGCGTGTCTTTGTTTATAACCATCGTGGTGTAACTCCTTTTGCTGTTTTGTAGGTGCGGGTCTTCATCTACCTGCAGTCATGTGGCCGGTATAAACTCCAAGCTCGATGTCGCTTTTGGTTTCCATCCGGGTGACCTTCGGTTTGCCTTCGCTGCTGATGTGAATCTCGATCTTGCCGCTCACATCGGCGGGCTGGCTTGGGCCCTTCGTGGGCGAACTGGTGACGGCCTCGGCAATCATTTCGCCGAGCGAGCCGCCGCCCCAGTACCCCAAGGCACCGCCGATCAACCCACCGATGGCGGTGCCTAGGACGGGCACCACGGAGCCCAGCGCAGCGCCAGCAGCAGCGCCCGCCAGACCGCCTGCAGCGCCTCCAGCTGCCCCCGAGTACCCCACTGTCTTTTCCTGTGAGCTCAGCCGGTCGTCAGTGGCGATGTTGTAGGCATCCAGGCCGCTCGCGGCCAGCATGAGCGGAATGCCGGCACGCCCCAACCACTTGCCGGCGCCCTTGAACTTGCCACCGGGCACTCGGTCACTTACGACGTCGGTTAGCCTCTCAGCAGTGCTGCCTGGGCCGAAGGAACTCGGCATGTTGACGACATAGACGGAGGGCACGCCGGCCGCCTCTTCCAGCGCCTTGCCGGTGGCCACGCCTGCAGCGGTGCCGCCGAGCTTGCCGGCGAGCCCGGAGATGGCCTTGCCGCCGTAGCGACCGGCACCGAACAGCCCGGCCGCCCCGAGGGCGCCGCCGATCAGCATGTCTTTACCGTCCAGACCCAGGCCGCCGTTCTTCTTGCTGTCCATGCCCCACTTAATGAGGCCGCTCAGGGTATCGTTGACCGGCTTTGCGAAGTCGTCAGCAGCTTCGCGTAGTGCGCCTTTGAGGCGATTGGTCTGGTCGACGGCGTTGCTGATCGCGTCCGGCAGGTCGCGGGCAATGGTGCCGCTGGCCTCCTCGACGCCCTTGAACTTCGCTGCCAGCTCGGTCATGGCGCCGTCGCTGAGGAGGTTACGAACGCCCTTGATGGTGTCCTGGTCAGCGGTGCCAAAGGCGGCCGCCAAGAAATTGTTCTTCTGTAGGTCTGTGGTCAGCTTGTCGTACTTGGACTTGATGTCCTCAATCACCTTGAATGGATCGCGCTGGGACTGGTCAGCGTTGAAGAACTTAACGCCGGCCGCTTTCTCAGCGGCCTTGCGGTAGTTGTCGTTAGTGAATACCCGCAGCGTGCTTTCGGTCAGGGTGCCCAGCCGATCAGCATTGGGCTCAAAAGCAGATAGCGTTTCGGTCAGTGCCAAGGACTGGCTCAGGTCCAAGCCAGCGGCCTTAGCGCTAGCACCAATTTTAGGAAAGATGCTTGACAGGTTATTCAGTTCGGCACTGCCCAAACGTCCAGCCACGACGAACCGGTCCAGCAGAAGGGCAGCTTCATGCTGGCTGCTCAGGTCGATATCGAACTGCTTGGCGGCTACGCCCATAGCATTCGCCAGGTCGGTCGCACTGGCTTCTGCAACCGCCAGGGTTGCCGCCATCGGCAACACCGCCGCTCGCGCGTCTTGGATGCTCAGGCCTGCGGCTATTAGCGCATCAGAGCCGGCCCTCAATTCGTCCACGCCTTGGCCGGTTGCAATCTGTGCCTCGAACCAGCTCTGGCGCAGCAGGTCTGCCTCGCGTGCAGTGGCTCCGGCAGTGAGCTGCAGCTGCTTGAGGTCCTTGTCCAGCTGGGCCGACTGCATGCCAACCGCGATGGCGGAGACGCCCAAGCCCAACTGGGCGAGCTTGCCTTCGACCGACCCGGCGAAGCGCCCGAGAGCGGCCAGCTCGCCCTTGGCGGCGGAGCCGAACTTGCGCAGGCCGGCCTCGCCTTTGCTCAGCCCACCCTGCAGGCGGGAGACATCGGCAGTCAGTCGTAATGCGAGTTCAAGGTCGTTGCTTGCCATCGTTGCTCAACCGGGTGAAGTAATGCTGAAGCTCTGCGGGCGGTAGACGCAGAATCTCCGCACGAGACCAGCCCGTGCGAAGGGCTAGGAGAAGGATCAGGTCCCAGGTGTCTCGTTGCTGGACTGTTCGCCGTTTCCCATCTGATCCAGGAGCAGCTGTGCATCACGCAAGGCGAGAAAGTCGGCTCGTGTCTTGATCATCTTGCGTACGAATGGGCCGGCGAAACGCTGGCCATCGGCGCTGGTCGCCTCGGTGAGTTGGCGCACGGCCTGTTCGGCATAGAAGGCCAGACCGTTCTCGGTACCGCCTGCATCGGCTGCGGCGTCGATCAGGTCCTCCAGGAACGCCTCGCGCATGGTGAACTGGGTGTAAGTGGTGCCAGCGATCTCGATACCGCGTGGGAATGTGCCGGTGGTAGTGAAAGTCTGCATGTAAGCTCCTTATTGCGCGTCGGCTGCATAGCCGTGAAGTAGGTTGGAAAGCTCTCTCTCGGAGCGGGTCTGCTTCGAGAGCTGTTGTTCAAAGGGCGAACTGGACTCGCTCGCGTGCAGGCGTGTCTCCACGCCATTGCATCCTTCGATGGCCAGCCGTTCGGCTGCGCCCAAGGCTGTAAGTGCGATATCGCTCGTCTTGGATGTCTCAGTGGATTGCATGGCTTACCTCGATTGATTGGCCGGGGATACTGGGCTGGAGCAACTCAGCGGGATTAAGCGTCTTCAGGATTTCCCAGATGCGGCGGTCGCTCAGTCCGAACTTGATTGCAAGCTCCGAAACCATGCTGTTCATGGATCGGCCTTGATCCAGGCCAGTCTCAGTGAACTTATGAATCGCGATATCGCGAAGCGTCCGCATGGCGGTAGCGCAACTCGGTATGTAAAGCATCGACCCGCCGTAATACTTACGAAGGAGTGCGCCAAGGGTTTCGCTGCCGAGCGCTTCGTCCAACTTACGTCGGGCTTCCACGCTTAAGTCCCCGTGATTGGCGGCGGGCATCGGCACCAGGAAGGATGTTCCGCCAACTTTCGAAACAACCTGCATGGCGCTCTGGTAGCCCATCCTCGACACCATGTCCTTTACTGCCTTGGGGAGTAGCGGCTCGACCATGGAGATATCGGCGCCGATGCGCGCCAACTCGCTGGCCAGGTACCTGGATACAATGACACTCGACACTTCTAACCCCTTTCCGCTGCTTGCCGGCTATGGGGTGAATTAGATTCAGTAGGAAGCGTCGGTAATAGCTGGAAGGGGTTCAGTAGTTTGAAGAGCTTCGGTGAGGCGCTGGTTCGACTGAATTAATAGGCATCGTGCAGATTAGGACTGCGGAGCGGTAGCGCGTGCCCACCAAGCACGTTAGACCCACGTTAGAAATCGATATCGATGCCAGTGCCAGCCATGGGTGGCGGTTTGCCTTGAAAATCCAACACAAAGCCTCTCCGACGGTTTGAGTGCTCGGTGGCTTCAAATTCAGATCTGCTTAGCCAGTGAGTTGACTGAGAGCAGCGACATACTGCGAGAACGGCATCGCCAGACGTTTCGGGGCTGGGTAGTAGTGGCTCTTGTTGTGCCAAGCCTTCCAGAGATCTTGCTCGGGGTGGTCATTGGTGATGTCCATGCACCACTTGTACCCCACCAGCGCATCGCACCAGCCGGCAAGATAGATTGCCAGGAAGATGTGCATCAGATGCTTGGGCACGTCATTAACCGTTGCGGGACGATCCAGTGATACGGTCAGGCATCGCCTGGCATTCATGCTCTCCCAGTCAGGCCCGATTATGTTCCCTAGATTCTCAACCATAATGGTTGATTGCTCGCTTTTAGCATTGGGCAATTGCAGAACCACGTCTTTCGGCGATAAGCCTAATAGTCCTCGTACCGTTTCGATCCGGCCCTTGATGTGCTTTAGCTGATCGTCTGGTGCGAAAACCACGAACTGGTGGCGAGGCTCCTTTCGCAGCAGGTCTGGCGGCAGTTGAATATAAAGCGGGTAGAGCAGCGGGTTCAGGTAGATAAACGTCTTGCGCTGTCCGAGCGGGTCCGAGTGTGTTGTATCAGTAAGAGCCCGCCGCGCCCACTCAGCTGTAATCTCTTCAAGCGTCAGGTCGGTTATGTCGATGGATATCAATGGATACCCTGAACACTTACCGGCGATTGCCTTGCGACCATCAAACGCATGCCCGTACTCAATTTCGATTCCGGCTAGGATCGTCGGATTCTTGAGTACCGCTTTTCCAAGGACGGCTACGTCAAGTCGGTAATAACTGGACAAGGGTGGAGGCGTAGTGATTTTGTGCTCAGTGACGATGGACTCGGCACCAAGCAGCAGATTTCCGGCCAAGTGGAAGTCCGTAACTGACTTGTCTTTGTAAGTCCAGTGAAGAGACAGTCCGGCATCGAGCCGACGCCGTAGTTCTGCCGCGATTAGCTCTTTAGCACGCTTGTGCTCAGGGCTCTCGCTAAATTGTTGATGTCGCTCTTTTTCATCGGTATCAAAGATTGCTTTAGCGTTCACGCCTCGCCGGCCTGCGTAGTGCCGGAAGTGTGAATGGCGCGTACATTTATCGCCTGCAAATACAGGACTGACCCAGCTCACGAGCCTAGGAGGGTCATCTGGCGTAACCAGCGGCCAAAGACTGCGATAGTGCTCTCGGCTAGTAATGTCGAAGCAGCTGATAGCTTCCTGCATTTGGCCTTTTCGACTGAAGAATATGCGCGCCTTATCCATTTAGATGCTCTGTAGCCTCTTTGTCGACTGGGCAACGGTATCAAGCCTTCGACTGACTACAAAGCCGAAGTGGCACTGAGCCACAACTACTCGATTCGATCTGGCCCGAGAACGAATACCACTTTGCCCAGGTTGGGATCGTACATCCGGCCTCCGCGCTGGATCATCGGGGCCCGTGGCCCGGTATGACCATGAGCCAACAGTCGATATCGGGCGTTGCGGTCGCCGTTGCCCTGGCTCAGCAGCTCGACATAGCCGGCGCGAGCCAGCCACTTCAGATAGCTGCGGGCGGTCCACAGCGACACATTGGAGCCGGCCGAGGCGTGCTCGGCTAATTGTCGGGCTGTCAGCTCACCGAGGATGCGAAGGGTTCGCCACATCGCCTCGTTACCTTGGCCCGCGCTGCTGGCACCACCTGAACGGGTAACGGCAGGGGCCTCAGCGCCCAGATCTTTGACTAAACGCAGGGTTTGTTCCAGGAAGTGATCGGCGCCGGCAACACGCTCTATATAGCCGGCTTTTTCCAGCGACTGAATATAGCTGCGCACGGCAGTGTCGTGAACTACAGCGCGACGGGCGATTTGGTAGCCCGTAAACGACTCGGAGGCGGAACGCATAGCTTCCCATATACGTTGCCGATTACTTTTCCCATCAATCATTTCAACGTGTACAGGCTTGCGTCCTTTCGTCGCCATCAGCGACCCCGCCCTGTAGGTGCTTCTCCGGTAAACCAGCCCCGCTTACCCCATCTGGCTAGGTCGATTGCGTCTACACACATCGCTTGGGCTTCAGAGTGGACTCTGTAGAGATTCACCGAGATCCGACGAAGGCAGCCATGAACTGAGCGTCGTAGATCTTCTAACAGATCGTCTTCTATTTGGAGGGAGGGGTAGCTGGCCGTAACCAGAGTTCGCAGATCCTCCAATGTTGCGGCCTGTGCTGGCACCCATTCCAACACTCGGTTATGCAAGCGCTCTAGTTTCGCCAGGCTTGCTGGTACACGCTCCTCCCCGATGAGCACAATCGTGCCGTGGCTGGCGTTGTATAGATCCGTAAGGATGTTTGCGACGGCCTTATCCAGGAGATATTGCACATCATCAATGATCAACGGTCGGGCGCTTCGTGATAGCTGGTCCGCTGCGGCGTCTACCATTTCGGACAATGTCCGTCCAGGCGCTATGCCCATCTCTTTTAGAATGGCGAGGAGGAACGTTTTCTTCGTCCAGGTGTAGCGACATTCGACGTAATAGCCACGGTACATGTTCGCCGCAAACGTGGCGCCTATGGTCTTGCCCAACCCACTCGCACCGTACATGACGACGAGTCCCGGCAAGTTAGAAGGTCTGGTCTGGGCTCGCTCCATTGCACTTGCCAGAAGACCGACGTTGGTTAATGGGACGACTTTTACTCCGTTCATGGTGTTCACACCTCTCGGGCATCTTGCCCTTGGCTTGTGGTAGGAAGGGCTACGCGGTGTAGTCGAATACTCGCTGCACTGCTGAAAAATCGGGGTGATGCTGGTATCTGGAGTGCCATCGTGCTTCTGGCTCGCTCAACTGGTCACCAGCGGCAATGCGGCGTTCTAACTGCTTCCACAGGCGATATCGGGCCATTGCGTCTGCTGGCACATCGAACTCTGCAACTGGCTTAAGCAGGTCGCTGGCAAACTGGCGAGCAACGTTCATCTCTTCGGATGTGAGTTGGGCGGATGGCGCCGAGGTCGGCGCAATCATTTCCACCCGCTTGCCGGTCAGCGTTTCGAGCTTGTCCAGGGCGCGTTTCATCTGGCCCTGCTCACGCTTCTCATAGGCCTGCTCGATCAGCGGCTTGGGCATGTAGTCGCTCGCGTTGCCGTCAAGCAGCGCTTCGCCGAGCAGTTCGCCTTCCAACGTCCGCACCCAGACCCGAGAGGCGTCGCGTACGTCGTAGGCGACGCGGATCTCTTCGCCGTGCAGATCGCGCAGGGCATCCAGGAAGTAGCGCTGGTTAGCCCAGGTCACTTCACCGCGACGAGTCGGACGGATAACTTGCGGGCGCATCAGGTCGTGGACCAGCTCGGCCGGGGCCAGCATCGGCTCCCAGCCCTCGGCGCGGGCCTCTTCCCAGGCTTCGTTCGGGCTCATGTGTCGCAACTTGCCAGTCTCGGGGTCACGGATCTTTTCCAGGCCCCGATGAGGGCGGTCGTTGTAGGCCTCGATCTCGAACTCAACGCCCGACATGAACTCGCTGAACGTGGGCAGCAAACGGGTGGTACCGGTCTCGCGCAGCTGCTTACGGCTGACGCGGTGCACCCTGGTACCGGCGTGCTTGTCCATGTCGGCGCCGATGTAGCTGGTTAGCTTCTTGGCTGCGTTGACCCATATGGTCTGGTGAACGCGCTCGATCAGCCCTCGCGCCTGGCTGTTGTATGGCAGGGCATGGGTCATTGTGCCGCCGAGGCGATCGACCACTTCACGCACCGCGCTGTTGGCGAAGCCGGATCCGTTGTCGACGTAAAAGATGGCGAACATGCCGCCGCGTGTGATGGCGTCGCGCAGGGCGTCCATCACGCCGATGGTTGACTCCGCCTCGCCGATTGAGATGCCGAGGATCCGCCGCGTGGCCACGTCGATGACGGTGGTGGTTTCCGGGCGGTATGGCTTGCCGGTGCGTGGGTTGAGGACCTCGGCGTCGAACTTGTGGCCGTCGGCCGTAAAGACGTCGCACGGGAACATGTTCTTAGTGGTGCGGCGGCGGAATGGCTGTAGCGCCTTAAGTTCCTGCGGCGTTCGACGACCGGCTTCGCGTGCCTCCGGGCTCAGCTTGTTGAGGAAGCGACGCACCTGGTAGATGCTCGGCCGCTCGCCCTGGCACTTGGCCACAAACTCGGCGTAGCTGGCTTCGACGCTGGGCTTTGTTGGCCGCTGAAAGCAGCGCAGGAAGTCTTTTGCCCAGTCGGGCACACCCATGTCCTTGCCGCCACGTGCGGGTGCCAGACCGGTCTCGCCCTGCTTGCGGTAGTCACCCAGCCAACGCTTGAGCGTCCGCTCGGAAAGGCTGCGGTCTTCTGTCTTGCGGTCATTGGCACGGACAAGCAGCTCTGTCAGGTACGGGCTGAGCTGGTCGTTTTTGGCTAATTCAACCAGCGCCAGGATCGCCCGCTGCTGGCTGATGGTCTGGCTCATGCGCTCTATTTCACGCACGAAGGCGAGGCGAGCCGTCATGACTGAGCGTTGCTTTTCGCTCAAGCGTGACGCGTTTTTCGCGTCACGCTGTGTCGATTCCGACTGTTCGGAAACGGCTGTAGGTGCCTCGCTAGCAACCGAGGCGGCGATCAGTGCGGCCTGGGTTTCGGATGGAAGCACGGCGAACGCGTATTCAATGGCCTTACTGCCGAGGCGGCGCTGGCCTGCCCAACGCTCACGCTGGGCTCTAGCTTTCACACTGCGGGCAGTGCCCGGCATGCCGAGCAGCCCTGCAAGCTCTTGGGCTGTATACCAGTTGCGCATCGGTGCCTCTCTCGTGCCGGCCAGTTGTTTTGCCGAATGAAGCTCCGGCCCGGTAGGGGGTCGGAGGTGACCGTTTAGGATGCTTGGCGAGCGGCACCGAGAAGCGCTTCGGCGTCCTGGACGAGCAGCAGCAAAGCGCGCGATACGTTGGCCACATCACGTGTGCCAGCGTCATCGGATACGCATGTGGAAAGGGCTGTCAGAAGATCCTGGACAGCCCCAAGTCGCCATTCAGCTGCATCGAATAACGAGGCCTGAGAAGCGCTGCGATCAAGGAAGAGAACGGGTTTGCCGCAGCCCTGTGAGCCAGACTCAAGCGCAATGAAATTAGCCATGAGTCACCGCCTTCGGCAGCATGGCCTCAAGGGAGCGTGCTTTTGCCATGGCTGTGTTATAGCGAGAAAGACGGACGGACAAAGAGGAGTCGGCGTGCAGCGCGGCTATCGCGATAGCACGGTGATAGGCTGCGCGAGCTTTAGCCGGATTGAGGCTGAGAATGTGACGTTTGGTCATGATGTGGAGCGCCTATGTTGCGGTCTGTTCTCCGCGCCCACGACGCCAATCATGGGTGGGCGGAACCGTGCAGGTTGGCGTACCGGACATAGGAACCGGCGCTCCCGAAGGAGCCCCACACGGCCCGCCCATAAAGGCCTTGCCATGCGCTGGACACAAAAAAACCGCTCTAATGGCGGTGTGTCCGCCTATGTGTCAGGACGCCAATCCTGATCGCTGAATTTGCAGCGACGGAGGAACATTAGCGAGTTGCGATGGACATGGCAATAGCTAACGTTCCCAAGGGAACGAAACCGAGAGGGGGAATCGGTCGTTCGGACAGTTCCGTTTCTTTTCGTTATCTCTTTTCGTTTTCGGCGTCACTGTCTTGGTTGCGAGCCTTCAAAACCGGGGCTTGCAGGAGATTCGGACGAATCGGCCCTCTGTTTCGCTTTCTCGTCCGATTGTCCCCTTAGGAAAAGGGCGTTGAGGTTGCCAAAACTTGGGCACGGTGAGGATAGGTCTAGCGGTATCTGTCCTACGTACAAAATTTAAATTCCTTTCAACATCGGTCGATGCTGGAAAGGATCGAAAGTTTGACCATTTCTCCGCAATCCCTGTGGCTGCGAGCGTTGGCGAGTTTGAGAGAAACCGTGGTCGCGGACGGTTGCCGCTTTCAAGTTGGCCAAGGTAAGTTGAAAGGGCTTTGGGTGGCACCGCTGCTGTCCGGTGTTTTACCGGCTTTTTGGCTATGCCAAACGTTGCGCTAAATTCTCGATTTTCGGCTTGCTAAATGGGTTTTTGGTTTCGCGCGCCTTTGGCATTGATTCCGCTTCGCCTGCTGTCCCGTCCCGCTCGCAACCCCGCGCCACGCTTGGCTTTCCGGTTTTATCCGGCTTCTTCCCGACTCATCCCACCGACAGTTCCCTTTATGCCAAAGATAAAACCTCCTCACACGGTAGCGTCGCTCTGCATCCTCTGCGTCTCTATGTCGCGTCACTCTGTTTCGCCAGATTTCTCCGCGGGCAGTGCTGGGTTCCGACCACCGCGCTAAGCCTCGCTTCTTGAGTGAATTCCTAATCTGACCAGGTGGGCTTGTTTGGCAGGCCTGACGGGAAGTAGATTTGCCTGGAAACAAAATATTAAAATAGATATTATATTTTTGCTAAGTGATGAGCGAGAGCTGAAAGGCGCTGCCAGGAAAGCAGTCGATGCTTTCGCTTCGTCACCAGTCACTCGCTCAATACTTAAGGCTAATTTCTTAGGGACAAGACCGCACATGAAGACCATCAGTGTTCAAGGCAGTATGGGTGACGGCTTCGCAATCGAAGTGGACTGCGGCAATCACCGGGTGCATCGACCAGCCGCGTGGCGCGTTCGGTACTGATACCGGGCCGAGCCCGCTGGAGCTGGTCTTGGCGGCGCTTGCAGGTTGCTTTGGAACGATCGGTCGTCTTCTCGCCCACCAGCGCAAGGTAGAGCTGCGCGGCATGCGCTTCGAAGTCGAGGCGGACTACGATCCGGCCGGGTTGCTAGGGCGTGACACCAGTGTGCGGCCCGGCTTCGAGGAAGTGCGCCTGCGGGTAG
>PAKY01000061.1 GCA_002706885.1 Phycisphaerae bacterium | reverse complement strand
GCCCGCGAAGCCGCGACCGCCCTCTTCGCCGGCGCGTAGGAACTCTCACCCACTCCGAGCCGGACTGTCCCCAGTCCGGCCTTCCTTCACATCGAGGCGAGTCACGGACCGCGTGCAAGAAAAAGGGCGGCCCGCATTGGGCCGCCCTCGTTATGGACCAACCGATGTCAGCGGTCGATTACCGCCGGCTCTCTTCACCATCCTGACCGAGCATCAGCATGATCGTGCCGCCGCCGGTCGAGATGTCGTCGGTGTTGTAGATGTACTGCGCGTCGAGCGCCTTGGCGATGCGGGTCTTCACCTCGAGCAGGTGCGCCCGGACCTCGTCGTTCATGCTCCGACGGGCGCCCTCGAGACGATGATCGATCGCCTCGGAGATGTCCCGCAGGTGCATGGCCGCCAGGGCCGCGACGGGCTTGGAGGCCGCGCCCGAGACCGCGCCGGGCATCGTCAGGTCGATGAGCCGGTCCGCGTGCTCGCGCTGGAGGTTCTGGCGGAGGCTCGAGATCGCCAGGCTCGACGTGCGGGCGTCGCCGTTCGCGCCGCCGAGCACCTCGCTCCACGCGGCGTCGGTGATGTCACGCATCATCTCGCCGAGGCGGAACGTGTCCTCCTCGCCCGAGAAGAAGGCCTGGTTGTCGTGGACACGACGCAGGGTGGTCGGGTTGAGCAGCATGCTCATCGCCGACGACTGCACGCCGAGCACGAGGTCGTGGACCGGGACGTTGTTGTCCTCCCAAGCGCTTCCGCCGACCGACGTGCTCCCGTACCACTTCTCGATGCTCATGTGGCGGAGCAACTTAGGCGTCAGGCCGTACGCGTCCTCGTTGAACGTGTTGTCGATGACGAACCGGACGGCCTCACGCTGCTTGTCGGCCTCGACCGGGGTGATCGGATCGCCCGCGCCCGCGTCGCCCTTCTTCGAGCGATCGACATGCGCGCCGCCGATCCAGTTGGCCATCGCCGAGACCGCCTGAACCTGCTGGCCCAGCGAGATCTGGTACCCGCGACGCGCCTTGCCCCAGTTGTCGCCCTCCTCGACGAACTTGTCGAGCAGGTTCTCGCGTAGGTACTCCACGAGCTTGATCTGGTTGCGCGCCCAGTCGATCGGGTTCTTCGAAAGGTCGTAGCGACGGGTGTACGGATCGGGGCCGTTCGCGTCCTCGTCCGTGCCGTACGCGAGCTCGGGCTCACCCGAGCGGGCCAGGACCTTCTTGAGGTCGCCCGAGCCGTAGCCGTACTCGATGACCCAGAGGTCGTACGGCCCGATGTCCGTCGAGCTGTAGTCGCCCTGGACCTCGCCCGTCGATCCGTCCTCCATCGGCATCCGGATGTTGATGCCGTTGTAGTCCATCACCGAGCTCGACCACGGCTTCTTGCCCTTGAACTCCTCCGAGTTGATCTCGGCGAGCGTGTAGGCCGACGAGCCCTGGAAGTTGTGACGCAGGCCGAGGGTGTGACCGACCTCGTGCGCGACCAGCTCGGCGAGCATCGGCCCGACGAAGCTCTCGGGCATCCCGTCGATCTCCTCGCCCTTCCAGTCGCCCTTGTCCTCACCCTTGTCGGCGACCTTCTTCTCGTCGCTCTTCTCGGCTTCCTCGTCGCCCTCTTCCTCGGCCTTCTCGCCCGCGAGCAACGCCTCGATCTGGGCGCGCATCTCGGGCGGGAGGAAGTCGAGCATCTCGGGCTTCTCTTCGATCTGCTTCTTGAGCTCCTCGAGCATTTCCGGCGGGATGTTCGTCGGGTCGAGGCCCTCGTCCGCGTTGATCAGCGGGAGCATGTCGCCGAACGCCTTCATCGCGAGCTGCGCGGAGGCGAGGTGCATCGCCTTGCCTGTCGCGGCGTCGCAGAAGCCGTTGACCTGGCTCACGCGGTTCACGAGCCCGTCGAGCTTGTCGTCACCGAGCAGCTCGGTCTCGACGCGGGCGATCTGCCCACCGAAACGCTGCACGCCGCGGAGCGTCTCACGCTTCCTCTCGGCGAGGATCGACTGGCGCTCGACCGGCGAGGCGAGCCTCACCCGCGGGTCCCACTGCGGACGCTGCTCGAACCAGCGCATCGTCTCGTCGTCGAACCCCTCCATCGCGAGGTCGGGCAGCAGCTCGTTCCAGCGGTACGTGAACACGCGCAGCCACCCGTCGGTCAGCACGACGTCCGCGTCGAGGATCTCGCCCGTGTTCGGGTCGACGCGGCTCGGGCCGATCGCCGTCGAGATGTCGTTGTTCAACCACCGGATGAAGTTGTAGCGGACGTCCTCCGGATCCTTGTCCATGTGCTGGCCCGTGGCCTTGTCCTGGAAGCGGACCTGGATCGCGCCGTCGATGCCGACGTTGCGGTACGCCTCGTTCCAGTACTCGACGCCCGCGCGGACCCAGCGCCGATACCGCACAGGCACGGTGTGCTCGATGTAGTAAACGATCGGTTCCTTCGGAGGGCTGAGCTTCAGGCTCTTGTCGGCCTTCTCGAGGTTCCAGCGGTTGATGTACCGCTTCGCCACCGCGTCGCGGTCGACCTCGCCGAGGTCGCGGTACGACGTCGTGAAGTAACCCAGGCGGCTGTCCGCCTCGCGCGGCTGGAACCCGCGGCTGCCGCGGATGTTGCTGATCGAGTAGTGGAAGGTCTTCATGATGCCGCCCTGCGTAGGAACGGCGTAGGCCAGCTCGACGTTGTCCGGGAACGCCTTGGCCTTGTCGATCTCGGCGAGACGCGAGTTCAGACCGCGAGCGCTGCCGCCGAAGAACGTCGCGGCGCTGTTCACCAGCAGGTCGTCCATGTCGATCACCGGCTGCCCGTTCGGGCCCGTCGTGACGATCGCGACGTCCGTGATCACGCGGTCGGTGAAGATCCGCTTGACCGAGTCCTGCGTCCCGGCGTCACCCGACGAGCGGACCTCGAGCTGCGGCTCAACCAGCGCGAGCCGATCCTTGCCGACCCGCTTCCAGTAGCAGTACAACTCGCCCGACTGGAGGCCCGCGAAGATCTCACCCCCCGAAACGGTCAGGGCGAAGTAGTGCTTCTGGTTCTCGAATCCGCGGGGAAGCTCCGCGAGCATCTCGTTGGTCTCGTTGTTGACCCAGATGCCGTAGAAGCTCTGCCCGTTCGCCGCCGACTCGACTTTCTTGTAGCCCTCGGAGACATCGCTCCAGGATTTCCCGTCGCCCGACGCCTTGCTCGACCCGCCGCCCATCGCGGCTCGCGCGATCGCGGCGAAGTCGATACCCGTGGTCGAGGGGTCGATCTCGTGCTCCACGCCGTTCGAGTCGACGATGCGCACCGCGACCGCCTCGGTCGGAGCCGGCGCAGCGGCGATGCCCGTGGCGGCGAGCGCAGCGCCGCAGGCAGCGACGAGCGCCGAAGTCGAAACGAAGCGTGCAAGACCTGAGGACGTGTTCCGTTGACGCATCGCGTCTCCCTTCTTTGGCGATTGCCCGATGAAATCCCGCGCCGTCAGCTTCGACGACACGTCCTGAGGGCACACGCCCCCGTCTGCTTCATTGGATAACGCTGATTCTGACAATGACATTCCGATGGGACCCGGATCTCGATGCACGCCGGGCCCACCCGAAATCGCGCGCACGAGACGCCAAGCTCCCGTTCACTACTACACCCAATATCCGCAACAGATGCAACCCGGATGCGATTTGCGCGTTCACCGCCACCAGACGTGGGCCGCCATCAATGCCACGGTGATCACCACAAAGGCGAAAGCGGCCCCCTGAAACGGGCGATCCCGGGTCGCAATTTCCGTCGGGTCGTCATACCGCCCCATCTCGACGAGCAGAATCGCCCGAAGCAACCCGTACGTCGCGGGCAGCATCGTGATCCAGAGCAGGTTCAGCGTGTGCCGCCCCGAGTACAACTCCTCACGCGTCACGACGTACGCGGAGTACGTCAGCAGCGTCGCCACCGCGGACACCACCAGGAGCATCCGCAGAAGGTCATCCGAGTACGCCGACTGCACGCCGCGGGCCTTCACGGCGCCGCCAGCCGAGCCGAGCGTCCGCCGCTCGCCCAATCGTTTTCCAAACGCGAGCGTCATGCTCAGGAACAGTGAGACGTTCAGCAGCCACGTCGAAGGCCAGATCCCTGCCGCGACGCACCCCGCCAGCACCCTGAGCACAAAGCCCATCGCGAGGCTCATGACGTCGAGAATCACGATGTGCTTCAGACGCGCGGAGTACAGCAGGACGTTCGCGACATGCGCCGCGACGAGCCCAAGCACCCACCACGACCGTTCGCCCGGGATGAAGAGCACGCAGACAATCGCCGCGAGGTACAGACCGAACGCGAAGAATCTCCCCTGTTCTGGCGATATCGCGCCCGACGCGATCGGGCGATTTCGCTTCCGCGGGTGCGCCCGGTCGGCCTCGATGTCAGCGATGTCGTTGAAGACGTAGCACCCGCTCGACGCGAAGCAGAACGCCAGCGCTGTGAGGATCACCGCGACGACGATGCCAGCCCATCCGTGCTCAACGCCGGACTGGGTCGCGTAGAGAGGTCCGATAAAAACGAAGCCGGACTTCGCCCACTGCTTCGGACGCGCCAGCCTGACGAACGCCGACACCGAGCTGACCGTCGGCGTGTCCTCGTTGTGATCCGCCATCGGGCGCCCTTTTCGTCGTCAGGGATCTCAGTTGCGCCCGGACTATATCGATTCAGCCCCAATTGGGCGGTACGCCGGCCGCGATTCCTTTGGTGTCGGTGTCGGGTTAGCTGTACCATCCCGCTTCCGGGGTCCGTGAGGCGTCGTCAGCCGTGACCTCTTCGAGAGCGATGGTCAGGAGAGGGACGTTTTTCGTGAACCGCGACGCCGCTATCCCCGCCTTGAAAAGGGGGGAGTTTGACCACGAGCGTTCTCGAACGCTTCGTCAGGCCGCCCAGGAGCTCTACACCGCGCAACCTCTCGTTCCGCGGTTCATGATGAAATGGCGTCCTCGGATCTGCCCGTTCGATGCGGTGATCGACGCGGTTCCGGAGGACAGCGAGGTCCTCGACGTCGGCTGCGGCGCAGGGCTCATGCTGAACCTGCTCGCCTCCAGCGGGAAGATCCGTCGCGGCGTCGGCTTCGACCTCTCGACCGAGGCCGTCGAAGTCGCCAACCGGGCCGCTTCCGCCAAGTCGCTGAACGTGCGTTTTGACGCGATCGCCGCCGAGGACGATTGGCCGACGTCCGATCGACCGGACGGTCTCTACGACGCCGTCACCATGGTGGACCTCGTCCACCACCTCACCCCGTCGATCCAGGGCGAGATTATCCGCCGAGCGGCCGAGCAGGTCGCTCCGGGTGGTCGCCTCGTTTACAAGGACATGCGCGGCGGCGGCCTTCTCCGACCGCACTGCAATCGACTTCACGACCTGGTCGTCGCTCGCGACTGGATCCATTTCTGCGACGAGCAGACGGTCGTCGATGCCGCTGTAGCGGCGGGTCTTCGTGCAATCGAACGGCGATGGTTCAACACGCTCTGGTACGGGCACGTCCTGCTGGTCTTTGAGCGTCCGGGGAGCGATCAGGCATGAACTCAACAGCCGCTCCGTCGTCGGTCCCACCGAAGTCATCGTCGCCTTGGTGGCCGGTGCTTGCCGTAGCGGCGCTCACTGTTCTCACCGCGTGGCCGCTGATCTTCACGCAGTACGACCGAGATCGCGGGCGCGCCGATCAGATAAACTACCACCTGCCGACGGTACTCCGGATGGGCGAGCAGATGCCCACCCCCGACATCTCCGACTACCTCTCGAGCACGACGCCCGGGTTCCACCTCGTTCTCGCAGCGGTCGCCCACTACGTCAGCGACTCGTTCGTCGTGCTTCAACTCGCGGGCTCGATTTTCTCGCTCGTCTTCCTCTGCCTCGTGACGCGATGGCTCACCATGCGGGTTGGGCCGATCCCTGCCTTTCTCATGGCCGCGGGCCTCTCCCTCTCTCTCTACGTCTACTCGTCGACGGTCTTCATGCTCCCCGACAACGCGGCGTGGCTCTTCGTCGCCGCGATCCTGTTCCTTGGCCTGCGACGACGGATCGACGCCTGGTTTTATGTTGTCGGCGGCGCCTGCCTTGTGCTGCTCGTGCTGACCCGCCAGTCGCACATCTGGGCCGCCACGGTCATGTGGGCCGCGGCGTGGCTGGGTGGTGAAGAAACATCGTCCAAGCTCTTCGAGTCGATCCCGAAACGCGCGGCGCGGGCCGTCGTCGCCTTCCTCGCAACGCTTCCTGCCTTCGGCGTCCTCGCGTGGTTCCACCGCCTCTGGGGAGGCCTGACCCCGCCGTTCTTCCAGGGCTACGTCGAGGACGCGAACCTCGCGACGCCCGCGATCGTTCTCGCCCAGCTCGGTGTGCTCGGTGCTCTTCACGTCGGCTACTGGTGGCGAGGGCTCGCCCGAGCCTGCTCGAGCGCAAAGCTCGGCGTCCTGCTCACGCTGATCGTCGCCTTTGCCCTCCTCGTGATTCCCGAGACGTCCTTCGATCCGCTCGAGGGACGCTCGTCGGGCATCTGGGGCTTCGTTCGTCCGCTCCCGCTGATCGCCGCGCGGACCAGCGTCGTTGTGCTCGGCATGGGCGCCGCCGGCGCGATCGTCCTGGTCGGCTACTGGTGGTCGCTCGCGTGGCGCGAACGCTGGGTGATGGCCGCAGCGCTCGCAGGCTTCGTGGCCGCGATGACCATGAACGAGAACGCGTGGCCCCGTTACCACGAGCCGTTCCTGCTTCTGATCCTCGCGACCTCGTCGGCCCTCGCGATCACCGGAACTCGCCCCGGGGCAGCCGAAACGCCGCTCGGGCCGACGCTCTCCCGCCTGCTCGACCGCCTCCGGGTCCCGGGCCTGGTCGCCCTCTGCGGTCTGCTCACGCTGATCACCGCGTCTAAGCTCCTGACCGGCGATCCGGCAAACCTCAGGCGTCGGCATCCAAGGATGGATCGGTCCCTGCCCGAACTCTGGCCCGAATCGTGGCGTACGGAGGGTCCGCCGCCGGTGTTTTCGGTTGATGACGGGTTGGACGACGCGGCTCCTGAGCAATAACCGCCCAGGGGACTGGCCCGCGGGTCTTCCTTGGCCGACAAACGCGAGAACGACTGACAGGAGCGACGGCGATGTCCAGAGGTTCGACCACGACAGTTCCCGCCTTCAACGGCAAACGCGCCCTGATTACGGGCATCACCGGTCAGGACGGCAGTTACCTCGCCGAGTTCCTCATCGCCAAGGGCTACGAGGTACACGGCGTGATCCGCCGCTCCAGCTCCTTCAACACGGACCGCATCAATCACCTCTACCTCGACCCGCACGTGTCGGGCGGTCGCCTCAAGCTCCATTACGGCGACCTGTGCGATTCCAACTCTCTCAGCAAGATCCTCGAGGCCGTCAAGCCGAGCGAGGTCTACAACCTCGGCGCCCAGAGCCACGTCCGCGTCAGCTTCGACATGCCGATCTACACCGCCGAGGTCGTCGCGATGGGCGCGTTCAACCTCCTCGAGGCGATCCGCGAGTTCCAGGAAGCCCACGGCTACCAGGTCCGCTACTACCAGGCGTCGAGCTCCGAGCAGTACGGCAAGGTGATGGAAACCCCCCAGAAGGAAACCACGCCCTTCTATCCCCGCTCGCCGTACGCCGTCGCGAAGGTCGCCGCCCACTGGGCCACCGTCAATTATCGCGAGAGCTACAACATGCACGCGAGCTGCGGCGTGCTGTTCAACCACGAGAGCCCGCGCCGCGGCGAGACCTTCGTGACCCGAAAGATCACCCGTGCCGTCGGACGCATCAAGATGGGCCTCCAAGAGAAGGTCTTCCTCGGCAACCTCGACAGCAAGCGCGACTGGGGTTACGCGGGCGACTACGTCCAGATGATGTGGATGATGCTCCAGCAGGACGAGCCGGATGACTACGTGATCGCGACGGGTCGCACGATCACCGTGCGCGAATTTGCCGACCTCGCCTTCAAGCACGCCGGTCTGAGCTTCGAGGACCATGTCGAGTTTGACGCCCGCTACCTCCGACCGGCGGAGGTCGATCTGCTCCTCGGCGATCCGACAAAGGCCAAGGCCAAGCTCGGCTGGGAGCCGAAGACGACGGTCGAAGAACTCGCCGCGATGATGGTCGATCACGACGTCGAACTCGCGAAGCGCGAGAAGACCCTGATCGACGCGGGTCACGATCTCCCCGCGATGGTGGGACACGACCAGTAGCGAGCCTCCCGCCGAGCGGGCCTCCCATTGACCGAAGAACGTCCAGTCGAACAGCCCGTCCGACCCGCGGCCCCGGCCGCGAGGGCGGGACCGCGCGGACTCTCGGGGCGGGTCGCCGGCGGTGTCGCTTGGTTGATGGGTCGCACGGTCCTGACCAAGGTCATCACCCTCGGCGCCCAGATGATTCTGGCCCGCCTCCTGCTCCAGGACGAGTTCGGCGCGTTCGCGCTCTGCTCCATCGCGCTCGCCATCGCAAACACGGTGGGAGAGGCGGGGGTGAAGCAGGTCCTTGTGCAGCGATTCAGAAGCTTCAAGACGTGGTCCGGACCCGCGTTCTGGATCACCGCGGCCACCGGCATGCTCGGGGGGCTCGTCTCGCTCGCCATCATCCCGATCATGGCGTCGATCTACGGTCCCTCGCTCGTTCCGCTACTGCTGGTCATGTCGATCGAGGCGTTCGTCAGACCCATGCTTCTGCCGGCGATGGCACGGCTCCAGATCGACATGCGGTTCGGCGCCATCGCCGTGATCGGCGCGGGCCAGACCGCCGTCCAGGCCGCCGTGCAGATCGTCCTCGCTTTGATGGGAGGGGGGGCGATGTCTCTCGCGGCTTCGCGGCCGGCGATGACGATCGCGGCGGTGGTCGCGGCCTGGCTGATCTCCGGGCAACCGATCGGCGGGCGATTCCGTTTCAACAAGTGGAAGTACCTTCTCGGTAACACGGTCTGGATGCTGGCCGCCGCGGGGCTCTGGCGGGTGACGCTGCAATCCGACAAGGCGATCCTCGGTCTCTTCGTGGACAAGTCCGAGGTCGGGCTCTACTTCGTCGCCTTCCAGGTCTCCGTTCAGACGATGATGCTCATCAGTGTGAACCTTCAGAACGTGCTCTTGCCGGTGCTGAGCTCGATGAAGGGGGATCCGTCGCGGATGCTCGCGGCGATGAAGCGCGGCGGAGCAGCCCTCGCGGCGATCGCCCTCCCGATCTGCGCGTCGATCTCGATCGTCGCCCGCGACGCGACACCCGTTCTCTTCGGTGAGCGGTTCAGGGCAACGGGGCCGATCCTCACCGTTCTTTCGCTCGCGCTGTTCTTCCGAGCGATGCTCTCAATCGTCGACACGACGCTCCAGAGCCGCGGGCAGTTCAAGATCGCGTTCTTCTATCAGCTATGGACCGCCCTTGCGTTTGTCGCGTGCGCGACGCCGTTCGCCTGGGCCCTCGGCGCGGTGGGCATGGCGGGCGGCGTGCTCGTGCACGGTGTCATCGCGCTCATCATCGGCTGCGCGTTCGTGTTCGGCGACGCCGGTCCGCGATCGGCGTGGGAGATCGTGCGTTCTCCCCTCCTTGCCGCAATCGTGCCGCTGATCGGCGGCATCTACGCGACGCGGACCTTCGCCGGGACGGGGAACGTGACGCACCTGGTCTTCAGCTCCGCGGTGGCGTGCGTCTTCGTGGCGATCTATGGCGGCTCGCTGCTCATCATCGATCGCCCGCTTGTCGGCGCGGTGCTTCAACCGTTCCGCGGCAGACTGCCCGGTCCAGCGAGAAAGCTGATCGACAAGATCGTGCCACCCCAGCCGAAGGCGCCGAAGAGCGATGGGCCTACGCCTCCGACTGCCGACGGAGACCCTCCTCGAACGGCGTCGCGGGGTCATACCCAAGCTCGGCCCGACTCCGAGTGAGATCGCACCAGGTCCGCCGGACGTCGCCCGGAGGCGCAGGCTGCCGATCGATCTTCGGCTCGACGCCGAGAACGCCAGCGATCGCCGCGATCATCTCGTCGAGACGCACCGGGTGGTCCGAGCCGAGGTTCCAGATGCGGTACCCGTGCTCGCCGATGTGGTCGCCCGCCGCCAGCACGCCCGCGACGATGTCGTCGATGTAGGTGAAGTCGCGGCTCATCGAGCCGTCGCCGAACACCGGGATCGCTTCGCCGTCACGCATCAGCCGCATGAACTTCGCGATCGCCAGGTCGGGACGCTGCCTCGGCCCGTACACCGTGAAGAACCGAAGGCAGGCCACGGGAAGGGCGTAGAGCTCGTGGTAGGTCGCCGCGATCAGCTCGCAGCTCCGCTTGGTCGCGGCGTACGGGCTGATCGGCCGCTCGACCGGGTCGTCCTCGGCGAACGGGGTCTTCTCGTTGTTGCCGTACACCGACGACGACGACGCCATGAGGAACGGCGCCGCAGCCGCGTGCTTCCGCGCCGCTTCGAGCAGCACGGTCGTGCCCTCGACGTTGACCGATGAATACAGCGCAGGCTGAGCGATCGACGGGCGCACCCCGGCCCGGGCCGCGAGATGAACCGTCAGAGCCGGTCGACGGGCCTCGTACAGCGACTCCATCGCCGCCGCGTCGCGGATGTCGGCTTCGACGAGCTCGAACGCCCCGTCGGGGACGTTCGCGAGCGTGTGCTCGATGTTCGCGCGCTTGAGCGCGGGGTCATAGAACGTGTCCAGGCTGTCTACCGCGACAACGCGATGACCCCGCGCCGCGAGGGCGACGCTGACGGCCGAACCGATGAACCCGGCGCCGCCGGTGACGATCGCGGTTGTCCCAGATGCCATGGCGTCGCGAGTGTAGGTCTCTGGGGTCCTCGCGGAGCCGAGCTTCGTTACCGCGGGCAGGCGCCGAAGAGCTGGAGATAGGCGATGACGTCCTCAATCGCGAGCGTGCCGTACGGCGCCGCGAAGTCGACCGACTGATCGCCCGCCCCGAAACGGTTCAGGAACACGACGACATCGGCGATATCGACCTTGCCGAGCGGCGCCGCAATATCCGCCCCGCACACCGCCGCGGCCTCGCACGCGAAGCCCTCGACGCGTACGGCGTCCACCGCCGCCTCGATGATGCTTCCGAGCCTGACATCTGACGCGACGAACCGAATCCGGAAGTTCGGATTCGCGAGGAAGGACGGGATCTGGACCTCGACCTCTCGCCACGCCTCGAGCGGCGTTTCGTGCTCGATGAGCTGCACCCAGTCGGCCCCGCCATTGCTCGACACCTCGACGCGAAGCCCGTCGCCGTCGTCCGCGGGGATCTGAGCAAGGTCGCTGAACCAATACGCGTACCGAAGCGTGGAGGCGCCCGTCAGCGGGATGAGCGGGCTGGTCAGGATCGTCGAGCCGCCGTCAACGTCGCTGTCGCCCTCGGGCAGCCCCGTCGCGTAGCAGAACCCGTCATCGAACCCGCTCGTCGGATCGCCACGCGCGCCCGTGCCGAGCGGTGTCCCACGCTGCCAGTGCCCCGCCGTGGCGTCGCCCGAGACGCTCCAGCCGTCCAACGCGTCGAACGTGTCGAAGAACAGCGTCTCGAGACCGCCCGGAACGAGCTCAAACGTGGCGAGAGGCGCGCCCTCCGGGAGCGTGACGGTCGTCCCCGCGAGCGAAGTTGCGGAGAAGTAGTACTGCAGATCCGAGCCGCAGCCGAGTCCCGGGAGCGTCGCTGTCCAGCGGTTCTCGCCGAGCGGCGCAAGCGGCGTAGAGACGAACCCCTCGCCGTCGACCGAGGTGAAGAGCCTCGCCGTCGAAGGGTCGATCGCCTCGCCCGCGTCGTCGATGCGAACGGTGATCGGCGTGAGCGTGAACGGATCCGCCGATGGCGGAGGCGCGTCGTCAAGCACGATGACGAGCGGCGCGGCCTCGATCGTAAAGTTGCCGGGCGAGACGTTGAAGAACACGTTGTCGGTCGGCTGCACGCGGATCCGCGCCGAGGACGTCGAGACGTTCGGCAGCGTCACATCGGCCGAGCCGTCGTTCGGGACGCCCGAAGCGAGCACGGTCGAGAACGTCTGGCCACCGTCAGTTGAGAGCAGGATGTCCACCGTCGCGGCGTTGATCGGCGGGAGGTTCGTCTCGGCGACCGTCCACTGCACGGTGGCTCCACCGAGATGCGTCGAACCCTCGGCGGGAGCGGTCACGGCGAACGGCTCGGAGGTCTCGACGACGTCGAGCGTCAGATCGTCCGCGTCAACGCCCCCGACTCCGTCGCGCACGGTCACGCGGAAGTCCATGGAGCGGGCGAGCGAGGGCAGCTCTTCGCGCACGTTCATGACACCCGCGAGCAGGTCATTGATCTGCGGGAACGTACGGGATGGGCTCGTCGTGGGCGGTCGCGCGACGAACAGCGGGCTGGAGCCGTTGTCCGGTGACTCGAGCGACTGCGCCGGACCGAGGTCGCGTTGTTCCCACGCGAACGTGACGTCCTGGCCGTCGGGGTCGGAACCGGTCGCGGTGAGTTCGAACGGCGTGCCGGTCGGGATCGCGTGGTTCGGCCCCGCGTTCGCGATGGGGGGCGTGTTCCCGGTGGGGGTGACGACCGCGCAGGAGGAGCCGATGAACCCCTCGACGAACGCGCGGATCTGGTCGTAGCTCCGAGAGTGGAAGAACGCGTCGGTATTCGACTGGATGTTGTCAGAGCCGCAGATGCCCGCGTACGCCATGATCGAATTGCCGCTCCCCGGCTCGTACGCCGACGATCCGACGCGGTTGAACCCCGAGCAGTTGCTCCGCACGCCGTTGAACGTGTGGTCGGCGTCGAACTGGTGGCCCATCTCGTGGCAGACGTAGTCGACGTAGAACGGGTCGCCGACCGGGTTCGAGAGGCCCGTGATGCCGCGCGCCTTGCTGCTCGTGCAGACGACACCGATCGCCGCGAGCCCGCCGCCTCCCGTGCTGAAGTTGTGCCCGATGTCGTACGCGCTCGAGCCGACGATCCCATTGATGACAGAGGGGTTCTGGCTGAGAAGGGCCGTCGCGTTGCCGTTGTCGTACGGATCGCTCGAGCCGTCGAGGAAGATGAGCAGATCGTTGTTCGCGATCAGCTCGAGTCGCACGCCGACCTCGGTCTCGTAGACGCCCGTGACGCGGTTGATCGCGATGACGATCTCGGCCATCGCGTCCGCGACGGTCCCGCCGTGGTACTGCGCGTACTCGCCCGTCGTGCTCACGGCGAGGCGGAACGTGTGGAGTTCCTCGCCGCTCGTGAGCATGTTGCGATCGAGTGGCGCGGGGTCGAGCGCCGCGAGATCGCCCGCGTCCGGAGCTTCGCGCGTGACGCCGCAGACCCAGGGACTGACGACCGCGAGATCCTCGCGCCTGTACGCGGTATGGAGCCGCGCCTGCGGATCGGGCGCGGTCATGCTGAAAGGGTCGACGTACCACGTCCCGCTCGGACCGCGCACCTGCGCGTGCAGGCCCTTCGGCGTGACGCTCAGCCGTGCCGTGACGCGTTCGTCATCGACCGCGTACGCAACGTACGTGCGGATCTCGGGAAACTTCGCCGCAAGCTCGGGCGCCATCACGGGCGCCTCGACCACCCGGAACGCCATCTCGTCGCCCTCGGGCGTCGGCAGCGAAATCGTCTTGGTGAGGGCGCCGGCACGACCGCCGATCGCCTGGCGTTCGAGCGGCGCCCCGTCGAGCGCGCCGTGGGTCCGGTCGAGGTCGATCGTGAACGGTTCGCCCTTCTCAGGCCGCACGCGGGGCTCAGCGTTCCACTCGGCGTCCCACCGTGCCTGCGCGAGGTCGATCGCGCCGTCGATCGGCTTGAGCGCGAGCGGCGTCGGGGCAGCCTTCTCGCGCCCGGGCTGGGAAGACGCGGCGGCGGCGAGCAACGCGACGAGCAGCGGGGCGATCGACGACACCCGGGCCGATCGCCCTCCTGAACCAATATTCGGCATGACGCTCGACCCCCGTGGCTCCCCCGCCCCGCTCGCGGGGACGGCTCTCCTAAGTGTCCGCGCTCAATCGGCGAAGGCCACCCCGTCGCGCAGGATTTCACGCCCCGCGTGGGGGCTCTCTCGATACGCGTCGGGAGGGTCTCAGGATGCTCCGGCGCCTTTCTGTTCGCGAACGTTCTCGGACATGCGTCAAGATGCGCACAAACAGAGCCGGCGCATCGACGCCGGCTCTGGAGGTGTGTGTTCGGGTTGTCGACGTCAATCAGTCGCGGCGACGACGGGCCGCGACGAGTCCGCCGAGACCGAGGACGGCGATCGAGCCGGGGGTCGGCACGGTGAACGTCGAGATGTTGTCGAGCAGCTCACCCGCGACGCCGAGCGTGTCGAGCTGAATGCTGCCAATGTCCACCGTCGAGACGATGCCGAGATACGTGACGGTCTCGGGGGTGAAACCGGCGATGTTGGTCGAGCCGATCAGGTTGCCGCCCATATCGAACACGTTGACGTCGAACGTCGTGCCCGCGGCGAGCGCGTCGAAGACGTTGAACCCGATCGCGCGGATGCCACCGCCCGTCATGGTGATCGTCGTGCTGTCCGCGACAGCCGCGGTCCCGGCGACGACAGTGTTGTTGCCGAAGGCGCCAGGCGCGAGGGCGACGCCGCCGAAGCCGAGCCCGAGCGCGATGTCGGCGTTGACGAGCCCCATCGAAAGGCCCGAGCCGGTGCCGTCGAGGTTCGGCGTCCCGAAGCTCACCATGTCGCTGAGCGTCGCGACGCTTACGCCCGGCGCGAACGAGGCGCTCTCGAAGTCCTCAAACCCCGACAAGGCGTTCCCACCGGCGGTCGCGTCGGCCATGAACGTGGCCTCGTTGCTCGTGAATGAAACCTGCGCGGACGCGGAAACCGCGGCGCCGGCGACGATCAATGCTCCAATCCTCATCATGTCTTGCCTCCCAGTGCGTGTCTCTCGAAATCCCTCGATCCAGAGGGCCCCAAAATAAACCTGAAGGAAGGCTCGCCAAATCGAATGCGGGAAAACGGCCCCAAGTCGGGAGCGATCGGGCAGATTCGCATTCAGAATATCACCTGAGTCGGGGGTTTGGAAATTGAAAGGTTCCGAACACGCTGAACGAAGTTCGACTCTGCCGTCGGAGCCGCGGACTGTGAGACCGGATCGCTTTCGACGTCGCCGCAGCCCCGATCGCCGACGACCGCGATACCCTGCACCCGTTCCCTGATTCGCCGCGCGGTGGCCTGAGAGAGCCGGAGCCGTTTCATGCCCAAGAAGACGTACAGCGACAGCCTCGAACGCCACTGGCTGCTCAAGAACATCCCGACGCCGCCCTTCGGGAAGATCTCCGACCGCCGGATCGTCTCCTACGACGACTACGTCAAGAACAAGGGTTACGAGTCGCTCCGCAAGGCGATCTCGATGACCCCCGCGGACGTCATCAACGAGGTGAAGACCTCCATGCTCCGCGGCCGCGGCGGCGCGGGGTTCCCGACGGGCCTGAAGTGGACGTTCCTCCCGCCCGTGAAGGACGCGGAGGGGAACGACGTCAAGGACGACGAGTACGCGGGCCGCGAAGCGCCCGTGACCGAGCGGTACTTGGCGATCAACGCGGACGAATCCGAGCCCGGCACCTTCAAGGACCGGTTGCTTATGGACTTCGATCCGCACCTGGTCCTCGAGGGCATCGCGATCTGCTGCTACGCCTGCAAGCTCTCGAAGGCGTACATCTTCATCCGAGGCGAGTACCACCACCAGGCCAACGTCCTCGAGAACGCGCTCAAGGAGGCGTACGCGAAGGGCATCTTCGGGCCCAAGGGGCTCGTGAATTCGGACTCGAACACGGGCGGGCCGCGCTTCCAGGTCGACTGCTACGTCCACCGCGGAGCGGGCGCGTACATCTGCGGCGAGGAGACGGGGCTGCTCGAGGCGCTCGAGGGCAAGCGCGGGTGGCCGCGGATCAAGCCGCCGTTCCCGGCGCTCAAGGGCCTCTTCGGCAAGCCGACGATCATCAACAATGTCGAGACGCTCGCGCACCTCCCCGACATCATCACCCACGGCTCATCGTTCTTCATGGAGCAGGGCGTCGAGAGCGCCATCGGCGGCCCGCCGAGCTACGGCACGAAGCTCATGGGCGTGAGCGGCCACGTCGAGCGCCCGGGCGTGTTCGAGTGCGAGCTCGGCATCCCCCTGCGCGAACTCGTCGAGAAGCACTGCGGCGGCATCCGAGGCGGGAAGAGGTTCAAGGGAGCGATCGCCGGCGGCGTCTCGATGGGCATCCTCGGGACCGACCAGTACGACGCGGAGATGGACTTCGACATCGGCCGCAAGTACAACGTCCTCGGCCTCGGCACCGCGTGTCCGACCGTCTTCGATGAGGACACGGACATGGTCGCGGTCGCCCGCAACATCTCTCGCTTCTTCAAGCACGAGTCGTGCGGTCAGTGCACGCCGTGCCGTGAGGGCTCGGGGTGGCTCTACCAGCTCCTGACACGGATCGAATCGGGCGACGCGCGCACGAAGGATCTCGACATGGCCCTCGAGGTCGCGACGAGCATGGGCTCGATGCCCGGCACGACGATCTGCGGCCTCGCCGACGGCAACAACTGGGCGGTCCGCACGATCATGAACAAGTTCCCCGATGAGTTCGAGGCGCGGGTGCGTCCGACGTACGTGCCGGTGAAGATGTCGGTGGGGGCGGGGGCGCGGTAAGACCTGGTCGAGCAGCGGCGGTGCGACGTTCGTCGCGTCGCCCGTGCGTCTGATCGGCCGTGAACGTGTCCTTGGGGGGACCCGTGGCGCGTTCGCCATGTCGATGGCGCCATCGCGGATGGACACATTCTTGTGTAGTCCCGTGGCAGTTCCTCATCGCCCGTTTCGCTTCCGAATGAGAGATACCGTGAGAGGGCCGACCGCTTCACGCTTCGCCCATGCTGAGCGGCCAGCCGATCAGGCCGCACGAAGGAGATGCGCTATGACACTCCGACTCGGCGACACCGCCCCCGATTTCACGCAGGATTCGACCC
Organism: Phycisphaerae bacterium; assembly: GCA_002706885.1. Lineage (GTDB taxonomy): Bacteria > Planctomycetota > Phycisphaerae > Phycisphaerales > UBA1924. Next base: position 13,613 of record PAKY01000061.1, on the reverse strand, counting down.
AGGGGCCGATCAGCTTCCACGACTGGCTCGGCCAGAGCTGGGGCCTGCTCTTCAGCCACCCCGCCGACTTCACGCCCGTCTGCACGACCGAGCTCGGACGCGCCGCGAGCCTGAAGCCCGAGTTCGACAAGCGCAACGTCAAGGTCATCGGCCTGAGCGTCGATTCGAACGAGGACCACGTCGCGTGGTCGAAGGACATCGCCGAGACGCAGGGGACGGCGCCGAACTTCCCCATGCTCGCCGACAAAGACCGCAAGGTCGCGCAGCTCTACGACATGATCCACCCCGAGGACGCGGGCACGGCGACGGTGCGGAGCGTCTTCGTGATCGGCCCCGACAAGAAGATCAAGCTCACGCTGACCTACCCCGCGTCGACCGGGCGGAACTTCGACGAGATCCTCCGCGTGATCGATTCGCTCCAGCTGACGGCGCACCACAAGCTTGCGACGCCCGCGGACTGGAAGCCGGGCGACGATTGCGTCATCACGCCCGCGGTGAGCAACGAGGAGGCTGCGAAGACGTTCCCCGGGTATCGGGAGGTCAAGCCGTATCTTCGGCTGACGAAGGCTCCGGCGAACGGTTGAAGCATCGCCCAGTCCGCCGAAGCGACCGACGATCTCTCTTTCGAAGGGAACTCACGGCGCCCGCGTCAGGGTTTCTTCATCGTGGTACACCACGACCGGGCTCAAACCGTCTTCGACGAGCCATGCGCGCCGATCTGACTTCATCGACACCAGCATGATGCCGCTCGGCGGCCGACTTTGGTCGAACCAACGGAAGCCGAGCACCGCGAGATCACCCGTCAGGTCCGTCCAGCTATCGAAGCTGTATGCGTCTCCCACCAACGGGTCGTACACGCGGCCTCGCAGGGTCAGGTAATCGTCGTTCGCGGCGTTGGGCGGGTCGCCCGGTGGCCGCAGGCTGGCGCGAATTTCAGCCCGTTCGAAGAAGTGTGGGATTTCCGACGTGTGTGGTCGGACCCAGCTCGACGCCCTCGAGATCGGCCGATCGAGATCGACATACGCGAGCCAACCGTGAGGATCGATCTGCTCCATATCTTCCGGTCCGAAACCGTCGCAATACGGCATCGCCTCGTCCTCGGACAGTTGCAACCAGAACGAAAGCACGAGCTTCACTTCGCCCCCGCGCTCGATCGCGTTGAGCGAAGTCATCGGAGTATGCCGCGAACGAACGGGTCTCGGATCCGACCAAGGGACCTCGCAGACGACTTCTCCGCCGCTGCCGTCGAGGCGAACGCGATGCACGGCTGAGACATCAGCGTTCAGAAAATAGACCCACGGCAGTGGCCCCTCGTGTTCGCTCGCTACCTCGGCAACCGTCGCCCGTTCGTAACGCGAAAGGCCGTGGCTGAACCACCCCAACGCTATCAGAGCAAGCGCGGCGTTCGAGACAAGCGACGCCGCGAGCAACGGTCGAACCGCCCTTTTCAAGCTCGGCGACGGGCGCGTGCAAAGCGCGAAGAACGGCCATTCGATGAGGACGCCCAGCAACGCGAGGATCAGGAACGTCGTCCAGGCCGCCGCAAAGGCTGCGTCGAGCCTTGTCTCGCCGAAGAATGGCCAAATGAAGTCGTAGAGATGGCTGACCACGTACCACCCGACGCTTGCGCTGATCACGTTGGCGATCGGTACGACGAGCAGCGCGATCCACTTCGCGCCGAGGCTCTTCGCGATCGCTGCCTCCAGTACGCAAACGACAAGCGTTCCGAAGACGAAGTATGTGAGCGTCGCCAGTATCGCAGCCGCGCCGGGATTCGCATACGCAGGGGCGGTCAGGCCGCAGACCGCGGCAACGACCGCGAACCATCGCCAGCCTCGGTGTGCCTCTGCGGAGGGGGGCATGGCCACAAGATACAGTCACTCGAATGGGTTGGGATGGCGCATGCCGTTGACGAAGGCTCCGGCGAACACCTGAGTCGTCATCGTCGCAGCGCACGCGACCGCGTTCTCGACGTACACTCGCGCCGTGCGCAACGTCGAGTTCAAGGCCGAACTCCGGGACCCGGGCCTCGCCCGCTCCATCGCCGCCGGCGTCGGGGCGTCGCTCGCCGTGACGCTTGACCAGCGGGACACCTATTTCCGTGTGCTCACCGGGCGCCTTAAGCGGCGCGAGGCCACGGTCGAGGGGATGGAAGAGCCGATCGAGTTCATCCGCTACGACCGGGACAACCGCCCGAAGCCGCGGATGAGCACGTTCGAGATCCTCAGCGAGGAGGAGTTCTTCGAGCGGTTCGGCGAGCTCGAGCTCCCGGAGTGGCTGGTGGTCGAGAAGACGCGGGCGATTTACATGCGTGACAACGCCCGTATCCACCTCGACAAGGTCGCCAATCTCGGGTCGTTCATCGAGTTCGAGGCCCTCATCACCCCCCAGCACAACCTCGCCCGCGCCCATGAAACCATCGACGAGCTTCGCAGGGCGTTCGGCCCTGCCCTCGGGGAGCCGATCGGCGTCGGCTACGCCGACCTCCTCGCCCTCGAAAACGCCTAGGACCTGACGCAGGCGCCCGTCCCGCCGCCTTTTCCCTTCGTGCGTCGGTGCCTTCGTGCCTCCGTCCCTTCCTCCGGCGGTAGCATCACCGCATGCTCGGCCGCACTTGGCTTTCACGCGTCTTCGGCTCAGGCGAGAACCCGCTCCGCTGGGCTCTGCCGCTCTACACCCTCGCGGGCATCGCGGTCCGGGTCCACGTCTTCTACATCGTCTTCCTCGTCGCCAAGGTGCTCTTTACGCTCCCGCAGGGCGCCGCGGGCGTCGGGCACGTCGCGGCGATCCTCGCTCCGATGTTCGTGCTCGTGCTGCTTCACGAGTACGGCCACTGCATCGCCTGTCGGAAGGTCGGGGGCGAGGCGAGCGAGATCATCATGTGGCCCCTCGGCGGCCTGGCGATGTGTCAGCCGCCGCACGACTGGCGGAGCAACCTGATCACGACGATCGGCGGGCCCGCGGTCAACGCGATTCTGCTCGTGCCGCTCGGGGTCGCGGTGTGGCTCACGACGGGCGAGTGGCGGTCGGCCGTGTTCAACCCCTTCGACCCCGCGATGGCGTTCTTGGGTGTCTCCTCGAGCAGCAGCGTGATGACCTGGGCGATGATCGTCCTGGTCGGCGCCCACATCGGCAACGCCTACCTCCTCGCGTTCAACGTGCTGGTCCCCATGTACCCGATGGACGGCGGGCGCATCCTCCACAACCTCCTCTGGCGATCGATGGGCTACCACCGCGCGACGGACGTCACGGCCCTGACCGGCCTGGTCGTCGCGGGCGTGCTCGGCGTCGTCGGCATCGTGACCAACCAGGCGCTGCTCATCGCGATCGCCGCGTTCGGGGGCATCATCTGCTGGCAGGAGCGACGGAACGCCCGCTTCTCGCAGTCAGGCGGGCAGGACGCGGTCATCGCCGAATCGCAGCGCCTCGCCGCCGAAGAGCAGCGCGAACGCGCCGACGCTCGCAAGTCGCGTGAGGCGGAGGCCAAGCGTCAGGAAGAGATCGATCGCATCCTCGCGAAGATATCCGAGCAGGGCATGCAGAGCCTCACCAAGAAAGAGCGTCGAACGCTCGACGAGGCGAGCTCGAAGCGCTGAGGCCGCGCGTTAGCCCAAGTCGTCGACCAGCCCGCCCTCGCAGCGCACCGAGGCGCCCGTCGTCGCCGAGGCGAGCGGTGAGCAGAGGTACGTCACCATGCTCGCGACCTCCCGGGGCTCCGCGAACCGCTGGATGATCGACTTCGGGCGGAAGCGCGGCACGAACTCGGCCTTCATCTGCTCGACGCTCACGCCCTCGCGTTCCGCGAGGGACGCGACGAAGTCGACGACGCCGTCCGTCCACGTCGGCCCCGGCAGCACCGCGTTGACCGTCACGCCCGTGCCCGCGAGCGTCTTCGCAAGCCCACGCATGACCGAGAGCTGCGCCGTCTTTGTCATCCCGTAATGGACCATTTCTTCCGGGATGCTCATCGCGGACTCGCTCGAGATAAACAGGATCCGCCCCCACCCGCGGTCGCGCATCGCCGGAGCGAGCGCCCGGCTCAGGCGCACGCCGCTGAGGACGTTGACCTCGTAGAACCGCGTCCATTCCTCATCGGGGATGTCGAAGAACGGTTCGGGCTTGAAGATGCCCGTGTTGTTGACGAGGATGTCGATCTCACCGACCGATGAGAGCCGCTCGACGAACGCGTCGACGCCCTCGCGCGTGCCGAGATCCCCGTGAACGGGGATGGCATTCCCTGAAGCGTCGATCTCGTTCGCAGCCGTTGCGGTCCGGGTCTCGTCACGCCCGTTCACCACGACCTTCGCGCCCTCCGCGACCAGCGCTTCGGCGATCGCCCGTCCGATGCCCGCCGTCGACCCAGTCACGACCGCCGTCTTGCCCGAAAGCTCCATGTCCATGCGTGTCCTCCCGCGAATGCGACTCGCTGAACCGCTCAGATCTGCTCGGCGACCAGCGTCAGCATCGGCAGCATCACGCTCACCATGATCGTGCCGATCACCAGGAACAACAGCACGAGCAGCAATGGTTCAAGCGCCGCGAGCAGACGCGTGGTTCGCGTGTCGAGTTCGACCGCCATGTCCTCGCTCAGCGCGTCGAACGCCGACTCCATGTCGCCCGCCTTGTCCGCCGCGACGAGCAGCTTCCGCGTCGCGAGCGGGAGCGTCTGCACGTCGTCGATCAGGCGCGTCAACACGCCGCCCTGCACGAGCCGCTGGCGGAGTTTGGCGAACTCACTCCGAAGCTTCGGGTGACCGACGGCGCCCGCGCTGACGCCCAGCGCGTCCGCGAGCGGAACGCCCGATCGTGCCATCGCCGACATCACGCTGAAGAACCGCACGAGCTCCTGCGTCAGCAGCACGCCGTTCAGCAGCGGCGTCGCCCGCGCGATCCGCCCGAACACCACGCCGAGCGGCTTCCGCGCGATCACCGCAACCACGCCGAGCGCGGCGACCGCCATCACGAGCAGCCCCGCGTTGTCTCGAATCCACAGGCCGGTGTTCATCGTGATCAGCGTGAACCGCGGCAACTCGAGCCCGCTGCTCGCGAGCGACTGGCCGATACGCGGCACGATCACCGTCAGCATCAACAGACCAGCGCCAAGACCGACCACGAGCACGATCAGGGGATACACCGCCAGCGTCACGGCCTTGCCCGCGACCGCGAGCGTACGGCGAGCATTCACCGCGAGCTGGTGCGCCGCGCCCGCGAGGTCACCCGTCTTCTCCGCCGCGCGGTAAATCGCGACCGTGACGCGATCAAACCCGCCCGCCTGATGACAGGCGTCGGCGAAGCTCGCGCCGCCCGCGACGAGGTCCTTGATCCGCTCCACGCGCGGCTGCTGGCCCTTCGACACGACCGTCCTTGCGACCTCCAACGCCTCGACGAGCGGCACGCCACGACTCACGAGCGCGTGGAGCTGCTCGTTCAGCGAAGCCTGGTCCTTGAGCGAGACGGGCCGATCGACGCTCATCCAACCCGGCAGCGCCACGCTGCTCGTCAGCACGAGCCGGTCGCGCCGGAGCTGGTCCGCGAGCGCCCGCTCGCTCTTGGCCCGGCGCATGCCGAACGACCGACCGCCGCCCGACCGGGCGGCGACGTAGAGGAAACTGCGCGGAGCGACGAGTCTTGCCATCGCCGAATGCTACCGACATTGCGGCCTCGGGCTTCATCGCGAGGGTCGACTCGCTCACTGGGCTACCCCAGCGGCGCGTAGACTCCCGACATGACGAGCTCCGCGCCAGCCCCCGCGCCGCCCACCGATGGCCTCGACCACCTCCCTCGGACCATGCGGGCCCTCGTCAAGGACCACGCGGGCGAGGGCCTCGGCTTCGAGTCCGAACGCCACCGCCCGACCCTCGGCCCGCGGGACGTGCTCATCCGCGTCCGCAAGGCCGGCATCTGCGGCACCGACCGCCACATCTGGCAGTGGGACGACTGGGCCGCGGGTCGGATCCCCGTCGGCATCGTCACGGGTCACGAGTTCGCGGGCGTGATCGAGGCGGTGGGGGACGCGGTCCACAACTACGCCGCGGGCCAGCGCGTCAGCGCCGAGGGCCACATCACGGCATGGCGCGATTACAACAGCCGCACCGGCAACGCCCACATCGCCCGCGACACGAAGATCCTCGGCGTCGACCGCGACGGCGTCTTCGCCGACTTCGTCGTCGTCCCGGAAGAGAACGTCTGGCCGATCCACCCCGATATCCCCGACCGCGTCGCCGCGGTGTTCGACCCGCTCGGCAATGCCGTCCACACCGTCCTTGCCGCGGGCGTGAGCGGGCAGAGCGTCCTCATCTCGGGCGTCGGCATCATCGGACTCATGGCGGTGACGGTCGCCAAGGCCGCGGGCGCCGCTCGGATCTTCTGCACCGACGTCGATCCCAAGCGCCTCGCCCTGGCGCGAAAGCTCGGAGCCGATGAGGCGTTCAACGCCGCCGAAGGTGACGGGTTCATCAAGGCCATCCGTTCCGCCACGCGTGGCGAAGGAACGGACGTCCTGCTTGAAATGTCCGGCGCCCCCATGGCCATGGATCAGGGCTTCCGCGCCCTCCGCAACGGCGGCACGGCGGCGCTGCTCGGCCTCCCCGCGCGGAGCGTGACGTTCGACTTCAACGCCAACATCATCTTCAAGGGCTGTAAGGTGCTCGGCATCAACGGCCGCAAGATGTGGGAGACGTGGTACCGCATGGAGGACCTCGTCCTCTCGGGCCGCCTCGAACTCGACGAGATCATCACCCACGAGTTCGCGATCGAGGACTACGAGAAGGCCTTCGCCACCATGATCGACGGCGCAGGCATCAAGGTCCTCATGAACTTCGAGTGATCCGGCTAACCCGAAGCGTCAGCGCCGGGCCTCCCCCTACGGCTAACCCGAAGCGTCCGCGACGGGCCTCCGAACAACGATCACACGCGCCCTACTCCACCCCCACGTCATTCCGATGCGTGTCATGACACGCGTTGCACGAAGCCCCGAGCGCCTCGAACCGCACGTCCGCGAGCGAGAGGTCCCGATCGACGAGCGCCGCCTCGAGCTCGCTCGCTTCCCGCGCCGACCGCGCCATGTCGTTCTGGAACGCTTCGCCATACGCGACCGACTCTTCGTCATCGATCAGCGTCCGGAGGTGGTCCGCGACAACGCCCGCCTCGGCTGCCGCGACAAGATCCGGATGATCGGACGGCGCCCGCCAGCCGTTCTTTGCCATGAGCTTCAGGTGGTCCCACGCCCGATCGACGCCCGCCATCCCCGCCGCAAACCCGGTCACCTGCGCGATCTCGGGCAGTTCCACGCTCGCCATGACCCGTTCCTGCTCGGGCGACGGCGCATCGGCGTTCCCCACGACCTCCCAGAGCCCCGGATAGCTCTTGCTCGTCCCCGAAATCTCGAGAAGCTCTACGCCGCGTTCGGGCGTGATCTCGCCGCACGTCGCGAGCGCGTAGGCCGCCGCCGCCGGCCCGCGGTGCTTGCCGTGATGGCAGTGGACGTAGATCGGGCGTTCGGCCTCGCGCAACGCCTTGGTCAACGCAAGCCGCTCAGCGCTTGAAATGCCCGCGTACTGGATCGGGATCTGGATGTACCGCATCCCACGTGCCCGCGTCGCTTCAACGTCGGGCCGAGCCGCGTCCACCGAGATCACCGTCCGCACGCCCATCGCCCGCAGCTCATCGAAACCCGCCTCGCCGTGGGGCACGGAGCCGCTGTAGACCCCGTCGCCGAATCGATGCAGGTTGTGCAACGCGTGCGATTCGTGGTCGGCGGAGCGGGCGTCGCTCGACCCGTCGACACGCTCGTTCGAGGCGCAAGACGCGGCGAGGGCCACGACGACGCAGGCGGTCAATCCGAGCACGAGGGGTCGCATACCCGGGACCATACCGGAACGGGTGGCCGAGGATTCACCCATCGTCGCGCAGACTCGCCGCGATCCCGACCTCCTGAAGGCGAACGCTCGCCCGATCGAGCTCGTCCTTCGCGTGGTAGAACGCGTCCGCGTCCACCGACCGCCAATCCGCCTCCGCCCCGTCGGCCATCGCCTTGAGATCCGCGAGTCGTCGATCGAGATCGGCCGCGTAGCCCGGCTCAAGCTCATTGCGGTGGCGTTCGAGACGCTCGCCGATCCACTTCATGTCGAGCCGAGCGTTCGTGATCAGGTCCGCGACACGATGGCGGGTCATGTCGTCCTTCGCATGCGCGAAGCTCTCCGCCTCGATCCGATCGACCTCCTCCGCGGTCAGCCCGTGGTTGGGCACGACCTGGAGCTGCGCCCGCTTCCCGCTCCGCCGCTCGTGCGCGCTCACGCGGAGCACGCCGTTGGCGTCGACAAGGAACTCGACCTCGAGCTGAGGAACGCCCGCCGGCATCGGCGGAAGACCCGTGAGATGGAACTCGCCGAGGCTCCGGCAGTCCTCCGCCATCTCCCGCTCGCCCTGCAGCACGTTGAGCTTGATCGATGTCTGGCCATCGACGGATGTGCTGAACATCTCCGTCGCCCGCGCCGGCGTGGAGCTGTTCCGGATGACCAGCTTCGCCACCGCTCCGCCCCGCGTCTCGATGCCGAGACTCAACGGAATGACATCGAGCAGCAACGATCCCTTGCGGGCGCCGCCGAGGATCTCCGCCTGCACCGCCGCGCCGAGCGCGACCACCGAATCCGGGTCCAACGCCGTGTATGGCTCGACCCCAAAGAATGCCCCGACCCGTTCACGCACCAGCGGCATCCGCGTTGACCCACCAACGAGCACGACGGCGTCGATCTCGACAGCGCCACCCGAAGCCTCGTCTGCATCATTGATCGCTCGCTTGCACGCCGCGAGCGTGCGATCGATGAGCGGCGCCGCAATCGCCTCCAGGTCGTCGCGAGAGACCAGGCGATCGATCACTCGCCCATCGCCGAGGTCGAGCCGAACCGCCGTCTGCTCCACCTCGCTCAACCGGTGCTTCAGATCCCGTGCAAAGGTGGCGAGCGATCGTCGTGCTTCGGGCGGGAGCGACCCACGATCGATCTCGACGCCGCCCTCCGCGAGCAGAGCGCGCGTGAGGGCGTGATCGATGTCGTCACCCCCGAGTCGGGTGTCGCCAGCGGTCGAGAGCACCTGGAAGAACCCGAGCTCGCGATCATGCGCCTCGGAGGCGTCTCCCCCAGACAGGCGAAGAATCGAGACGTCAAATGTGCCCCCGCCGAAGTCATACACCGCGACCGTCTGCGAGCCGACGTCGCGTTTCGCGCCGATGCCATAGGCGAGCGCCGCCGCGGTCGGTTCGTTCACGATCCGCACGACTTCGAGCCCCGCAAGTCGCCCCGCGTCGCGGGTGGCCTGCCGCTGGGCGTCGTCGAAGTACGCGGGCACGGTGACGACGGCGCGGCGGATGTCCCGCCCGAGTTCTCGCGACGCCCGCGCCTTGAGAGCCGCAAGAATGACCGCCGAGACCTCCTGAGGCGAGACGATCCGGTTGCCCTCGGCGGTCGGCAACGCCACCCGCGCCGTCTCGTGGGGCCCGTCGACCACCCGGTAGCTCAGGAAAGGCACGTCGCCCGACGCGTCTGCGACGCTCCGCCCCATCAGGCGTTTGACGCTCGCGACCGTGCTCAGCGGATGATCGATCGCTGTGGCCGCGGCGTCCGCGCCGACCGCCATCACCGAGCCGTCGTCATCCGCGTATCGGACGACGCTGGGCACGAGCGGCGACTCGCCGTCTCCAAAGAGGACGCGCGGTCCGCGGGCGTCGGCGATGGCCACAAGGCTGTTGGTGGTGCCGAGGTCGATGCCGACGATCGGGTCGCGCTCGGCGTCGGATACGGTTGGTCCAGGCATCGCTACACGCTAGGGCCGCGTGTCGCGGGGCAATGGCCGATTGGACTTAGTAGACGCCGCCCTCGACCAAACGCTCGAGCGGCTTGACGCGGACGTCGGGCGACTCAACACCCGTGACGACCTCCCAGAACGGCCTCCCCGAGCCGTGGCCAAGCCAGGACCGGAACTGACCGCCGCGCCGCTTGCCGTACGCCTCGATGCCCGACCCGCCGACGAACACGGTCCGCTGGATCATCAGCAGGCGTTCCGAGGCGAACTCGAACTCCGCCGCGACGCCGGTCAGCGCGTCGACAATCTCCCCGAACAATTCGGGGTCCTTGTTCAGGGTGGCGTCTGCTTCATGCCAGATGACGTATCGAAAGCGTGAGTAGCAGCCATAGGCGTCGCTTCCTCGCTGACGGAGAGCATCCGTCAGGCCACGGAGACCGTGGAGACGCGGTTCAATGACGCCAAGTGGGTAACACATGCCAACCTGTCTGCACAACGAGGACACGCTGTCAATGGCGCCGCCGCCGATTGACCAGACCTCGGTGTCAGGCTGGGAGGCCAGGAAGTGGTGGAGGGAAGAGGCGAACCGCTGGCGAGCGTGAGCGTCGTCAGACCAGGCCGCGACGTGCGCCTCCGCGAGCAGCGCCTGCGTGTCCGCTTGCCAGTGTGGCCGCGTCCACGGCGTGTTCATGTCTCGGGCGATCACGCTCACAGCGACGACACAACCTTTCCGCTGTGCAACGGTCCGTAGCGCTTCGACGGCAGGGTGGTGTCCGTTCTCACTCTCCGCGATGCGACGACAGCAGCACGCCGCCCTTCGGCGGCAGGTTTGACCCCTCTAAAAATGCGCTCAGATTCGCTCGTCGCCAGCCGGTCGAGGGGATTTCCATCGAATTCATCACTGGGCGCCCCTCGGGTCGATGACTGACGTAAGCATCTGTCAGATCATCGGTTGGGTGTCGGTATCGGCATTTTGCCCGATGAAACGCAACCCCAGGCCCTTAATAGGGGTACGAGCACGCGGCATGAGAGCACGCTCACTTATCGGACGACGCCCGTCGGCGTTGTTTCTTGCGCTCGCGGTTTCCGCCCTGGCCGCCCTCGGCGGTTGTCGCGACCCGAAAGCGCTCCTTCAACAGCGAGCGGCCTCGGCGATGACCGCCGGATGGCCCGCGGGGCGAGCTCCGACCGCGACCCAGTTGTACGCCGATTGGCAGGCCGGACACATCACGCTCGACCTCGCGCTGGACCATGCCCACAAACTGGTTGACCAGAACGGGCTCAGTGCAATTCCCTATTCTGCCGCCGTATTGGACCTGAGCAAAAAGCTCGGAGACCAGATCCCTTCCGACCCGGCGACCTCGTCGATCTTGCTCCGTCGCATAGGTCGTCTCGCTTATAAGTCGGCGGAAGCGGCGTATCTAGGCGGTTCCCCGCAACAAGCTGCCGCCTTGATTGAGGCGGGTCCAGACAGATGGAAATCAGAACCCTATTGGCGGCGGTACCCCGACCATGATGCATTGGCCGCGATTATTCTCGCTGGAATTGGCGAGCGTGAACAGGCGATATCACGTTTACAGTCTCGGGCAGTGTTGCAAGGTCCTGCGGAAGAAGCACTTGAAATGCTTCGATCTGGCGTATCTCAAGGCCCTTAAAGGTATGGATATCCTGATACACGCCTGTTCAAGGTAATTCAAACAACTTTCGGCCAAAACTTTGACAAAGCCTGATGATGATGGTCAAATGGGTAGATGAAAAGTTTCTCATGATCCGATAGGGTAACTGGTTTCCGTGAGACCACACTTGCTTAAGGGCACATGTTCGGAGATCCTTATTTCGGGGAATGGGAAACCATAGCTATCGCCCTTGCGTGGGGGCGCTGGCGAGAGAGAGGCGAACGGGGTACGGCAATTCTTGGGAAGGGAAGGCCTACATGCTTCAGAGCTCTCCTGAGCGGCCAACGGGATACCGGTCGGTCGCGGCTGTCGTTCAGTCAACGTGCAAACTCCCGGCGGTGGCGACACTCGACTGGGCGGATCGCGCTGCGGGAACGCTTTCATTGATCGCGACGCCATCGCGAGCGTGCATCGTCCTCTGCTCGATCGATCAATCGGGCGCGGTGCGGTCGCACGAGGCGACGGGCGTCGCAAGTTCGGTCTCGGCGTCAAACCCGCGGCCGGAGAACCACGGCGATCGCAACCCGGAGCTCACGCTCCGCTCGCGTGGCGAACGGCTCGATCACATCGGGTTCCGTCTCAACGAGCAGCAGCTCCGCGAGGGCGTGTGCGACACGCTGGATCGACTGCTCGGCACCGCAGAGTGGCGGAGCCTCGGCCTCGGTCGGCTCTGGGCGGGCGTGCCCGCGGGCGAGGTGTTCACCGCCATCTCCGAGCTCGGCGGCGTCGTCTCGGGGCGTGCAATTGTTGCCATGGTCGGGATGAGCAGTTCCGAGAGCGACGCGGTGCGTCAGGATCGGATCTCGCAGCTCCGGGCCGTCATGCCGTGTCTCATCGGTCGCGCTCTCCTTGCCGTCGGCGCGGAGATCGCTGGCTCGGGTCGCTGGCTGACCGCTCGCGAGCAGCAGGTGCTCGCGCAGCTCACGCTCGGTAAGAGCGTCCGCCAAATCGCTGAGGACATCGGCCGCAGCCCGCACACCGTCCATGACCACGTCAAGAGCTTGCACCGCAAGCTCAACGCGTCGAGCCGTGGCGAACTCGTTGCGCGAGCGCTGGGTTACCTCAACGACGAAGACACCTCCGACATGCACCGCAAGACGCCCGACGCCTCCGCTCCGCTCACCGAACTCAAGTCGCGGGCGAACGAGCTCGAGCGTCCGCGGGCCGAGGTTCGCCCGACCGGCGGCGCGTACATCGGGATCCCCGATCGCGAGCGGGCCACGTCCGAGCGGGCCTAGTTCTCCGAGGTGTCCCGCTCAGCGGGGCGCCGATCCGCCCGGGCGAGAATCCGCCCGGTCAGAGCCGCGGCGTGCGGCTCGTCCAGACGAAGGGGCGCGGCGGCTCGGCCGTACGCGCCCCCCTCGGCCAAGAGGCGGTCGGAGGTCAGGGTGCTCAGCCCGACCGCCTCCGTCTCCAACCGAACGCCGGGAACGGCGTATCGCCAGATCACCGATTCGACGCTCATCGCGAGAGGAGCGATCGACATTCGCAGGTCATCGACCTCTTCCGCGTCTTCCACCGGCGCGAAGGTCACCCGCACCGAGCGTGCCTGATCGTTGATCAGATCCTGCCACTCCTGCCCGATCGACTGCTGTTCGCCGTGCCACGGCGTGAGCATGCCCGCGGTGCGCTTCGGTCCCGTGGCGATCACGCCCCGCGCCGCGTCGATGCGTTCGAGCGGGAAGTCGGCGAGGCGGAGTTCGTTGACCGCGGCGTCGAACGTCGAGCCGTAGTCGCCCGCCGCCAACTCGACCGTTGTCGGGCCTTCGGTCTGGCACCCAACGGTCGTCAGCGTGAGCGCGAGGAGCGTGAACGAGAGGAGCGAGCGTCCGATCATGCGGCGAGGTTACCCGCCCTCGACCGCCGCGGCTTGCTCAAGTACGCCCCAGAGTTCCTCGACATGCGAGAACTCGCACGAGGTGGCGCCGATCGCGACGCGACCGAACAGCACCGACGCGCCTGTCTCGTTCGGGGCGGTGGCATGCGAGATGAAGAGCCGCCTCGTCGCATTCACGCGATCGATCACCCGCCGCGTCGCCTCGTTCCCCGATCGGTGGCGAAAGCAGACAAGGCTCAATGACCGCGCCGCCGCGAGTTCAAGCTCCGGGCGGCCGACCACGCGCCGCTCGAGCCACTCGG